>DCHG01000062.1 GCA_002315595.1 Clostridiales bacterium UBA1758
TCCTCAAAGGTCGCGTCGGGGCGTTTCCACACACGACGAAGTTCTTCGACAGTGCCGTATTTTTCACGCAGGAACGCAGAAAATTTAACCTTGAACGGCTTGGAAAAATCAGCGTAAAGTCCCTTTTTCGGCGTGGTAAGAACCGTGCCCTCCTCGCTCCACCCCGGATAATACCATTCGGAGGTGCCGCCGGAGCAAAGGAATACGCCGATGATGCGTTCAAAATACGGATGTTTTTCAATTTCGTCGAAATATTCCTTCAACGCGGCATCTTCGGCTTCCCACCATTTTTTCGAGCAAAGGGAAAACATGCCGCTGAGAGGCTCACCACTGACGGTAGTACAGATGACGGGCTTATGGCTTCCATCGTTATAGGTCACCTGCTCCTCGGGATGTGCCTCAACCCACTCCTTTGCGGGGCTGACATTCAGTCGGAGCATGACATACGCATCCGGCACCGCCGAAAACAACGTATCGAGATCACGCAGGGTTTGGGAAATTCCATCGGGTTCATTTTCGTTTCCCGGCTGATTCCAGCGTGTCGATGAATTGACATAAAAAATCTTCAATCCGGCTTCTCCGAGGTCACGCAGATAATCGGGGTTTTTAATCGCAACCGTGACGGTCATCGGTGGGTAAGGAACCCCGTCGATCATTATGGTCGGTTCGCCGTGGTATTTTTCGATCTTTGCAAATGCCATTGTAATTCCCCTTTGTCAGATTTGGGAATAGAAGAAAACAACTTGTCGGAGGGTACCATCCCCCCCCGGCAAGTTGAAATCGTTCACATTCAAAGGATCGGTTGATTCGGATGCGGATTGACGTTTTCACGCCAACTGAAATCACCGCGTGCAAGACCGTTGACCAAAATTTCCGCCGTTGCGATATTGGTTGCGATCGGCACATTATGCGTGTCGCAAAGCGAAAGCATCGGAATGATTTCTGTTTCCCCTGCGACAGTTTCCGACGGATCGCGGAAAAACAGAACGAGGTCTATTTCGTTATAGGCAATGCGTGCCGCGATCTGTTGGTCACCACCCTGCTCGCCGGGCAGGAAACGGGTGATTTCAAGACCGGTGGCCTCGGAAATCAGGCGTCCGGTCGTACCGGTCGCACAGAGATTATGTTTCGACAAAATTCCGCAATATGCAATGCAGAATTGCACCATCAGTTCTTTTTTCTTGTCATGTGCCAGCAGGGCGATGTTCATCTTTGCATCTCCTTTTCATTCAGACCGTCAGTCGGTCACATTGTCAGTTTCCATTTTCCGCGTGCAACTTTCATCAGCGGGATTTTTTTGCCTTCAAGTCGGCGGGCGATATTATAATATGCCTCTCCCGCGCCGTTATTCGGCTCAAAGATCAGCGGTCGCTTTCGATTTGCGGCAATGATAACGGTTTCATCTTCCGGCACGATGCCGAGAAGTCTGAGTCCCGTACGGTCGATGGCTTCATCGACATTGAACGATCCGCCGGCGTCAATCAAACGCGGATTGACACGATTGAGTACAAGTAACGCATTTCCACGGCTGCGTTTCATAATCTCTTCCCCGGCGCGTCTTGCATCACGAAGACTCGTCGCATCGGGGGTTGCGACAACAACGGACAGATCTGCCTCTTTGACCGACATAGTGAAATTGTCCCCGATTCCCGCGGCGGCGTCAACGAACACATAGTCCGAAATATCCGCTAGCATTTTCAAAAGTTTCAAAAATCTCTGTTCCGTCCCGGAATCAAGGTCGGCGGACAACGGTGCGGACAGAAATTTCAGATTTCCGATCTGCGGGTGACCGACAATGGCTTCCTTTGCGGATGCGCGACGTTCAAACACATCGGTGAAATCAAACAGTACCTGATCCTGCAATCCGAGGGCAATGTCGAGATTTCGCAGACCGTTGTCACCGTCGATGGCGACAACTTTTTTCCCCATTGCCGCAAGACAGGATGCAACCCCTGCGGTGAAGGAGGTTTTGCCGGTTCCGCCTTTTCCACTGACAACGGCGATGACCTTTCCCATAAACTCTCCTTCGCTCCTTTTGGCTTTAAAAATCTTTTGCTGATATTATACTACTTTTTTTTCGCCGATTCAAGTATTTTACACAATAATCAACAGAGAAAATCGTGTTTTTTTCGTCAACCCCGATATTTCGCCCCATTTTCGCTCTATTTTCCTTAAAGTACGGGCGTTTCCCGTTATTGATTTCGTTTGACTTGACCGCCAAAATATGCGATAATACGCTTGTTAGGAAAATATGAAACGGGAGTGGAAAAAATTGGGGGAAACCATGCTCAGGCGCAGACAACATTTTCTTTTCATTTTGATGTATGCGCTTTACTATGTCGCCAACGCAACAAACTCATACACCAGTAAGTATCTTTCCGGCATCGGCATGAGCAAAGCACTCATCGGCGTGATTATGTCGGTTTCGCCGTTCATCGCCCTGCTTGCCCAACCTTTCTGGGGGACGGTCGGTGACAAGGCAAAAAGCAAGTACCGCGTCCTGCGCATCATTCTCGTCGGAAGCGGACTTTCCTTTGTCGCCTATCTTGTTTCGTCAAATTTTATCTACACGGCGATCGTGTTCTCGATCTACACCTTCTTTACCAATCCGGTCATTCCGACACTTGACGCGATCTCTCTTTCGCACGGTGCCGCCGTCGGTTTCAAATACAACTGGGCGCGTATCACGGGCACGACCTCGTACGCTATCGCCTCGATCTTTCTCGGCTATCTGCTCGCGGGCGATATCAAGCGGATGTTCCCTCTATTTCTGTTTTTCTCCGTTGCCGCAGGAATCGTGACCTATTTCATGCCGCATGATCTCCCGCCGGAAACGAATCGTCCCGAAGGCGAAAAGGTCGGTTGGGGGCTGATTTTCAAGAATCGTGAACTTTGGCTTCTCGTCTGTCTTGCCGTTGTCATCCAGATGACCTCGAACTTTCATTCTACCTATTTTCCTCTATTCTTTACCGAAGATCTCGGCGGCTCTAATGCCATTTTCGGATGGGCGATCTCGATGTCCTCCGTCGGTGAACTTCCCTTCCTTTTCTTTGCCAACAAACTTTACAAAAAACTCGGCATCCGTTGGCTTCTCGTCATTTCCGCGCTTCTCACGGGATTGCGCTGGTTTTTGTTTTCAACGCTTCAAACGCCGATTCTCGCGGTGTTTTACAATATGCTTCACGGTGGAGGATTTATCATTTTGAGTTTTTGCCTTGCCACCTACATCAATAGCGAACTTCCGTCACAATTCAAGGTACGCGGTCAGGCGTTCGTTTCTCTCGCCACAAGCGGTGTGGCGCGTATTATCGCCAACCTCATCGGCGGCAGTGTGTATCAACTTGCAGGCGACATTCGCATTCTGTACACCATCAACAGTGTCCTTTGCATCGCCGCAGGATTGTTGTTTGCTATCATTTTTTGGCGAATTTCCAAAAACAAAAAGGAGAATCTCGCATGAAAAAATTCCTCGGAGAAGACTTCCTGCTTCCCAACGAAACCGCTCAAATTCTATTCGACAATTATGCGAAAGACGCGCCCATTTACGATTTTCACTGCCATATCAGCCCGCGTGAAATCTGCGAAGATCGCCATTATTCGACGATCACCGAGGTTTGGCTCGGCGGCGACCATTACAAATGGCGGCTCATGCGCGCCTGCGGCGTCGATGAAAAGTTCATCACGGGTAATGCGGGTGACCGCGAAAAGTTTCGCAGTTGGGCGGAATGTCTTTCCCGTGCGCCCGGTAATCCACTTTATCACTGGTCACACCTTGAATTAAAACGCTATTTCGGCTTCGACGGCGTTCTTTCCGCCGAAACCGCGGACGAGGTCTTTGACCTCTGCAACAAACGTCTTGCCGATCCCGATATGGGTGTTCGTGGAATCATCGCCCGTTCGAATGTCAAGGTTATCTGCACCACCGATGATCCGATCGACTCGCTCGACCACCATTTTGTCATTGCCGCGGATGAAAACTTCTCCACCGCCGTTTACCCGACTTGGCGGCCGGATAAATCCGTCAACATCGACAAGGGCGGATTTGCCGAATACATCGCCGTTCTCGGCGATACCGAGGATACCACAATCAACTCAACAGAGGATCTTTTCAGCGTTTTGACCGCAAGAATGGATCATTTTGCCACCCTCGGCTGCCGTGCCGCCGACCACGGTCTTGACTACGTACCCTATGTCCCCGCGACATCCGATGAGGTCGATCGCATCTTTGCCGACGCTCTCGCAGGAAAACCGATCTCCAAAACCGACGCCGACAAGTATAAGACCGCACTGCTTGTTTTCTTCGCCGCCGAATATCATCGACGCGGATGGGTGATGCAACTGCACTACGGTGCGATACGCAATGCCAACCCCGTAATGTTCCGTGCCCTCGGACCGGATTCCGGCTTTGATTCGATTTCGACCGACACCTGTATCAACGAACTTGCAAAACTTCTCGGTCAATTGGAAAAGGACGGTCATCTGCCGGGCACGATCATTTACCCCCTCAACGGTGCCGACAATGCCGCCGTTGCGGCACTCTGCGGTTGTTTCCCGGAAACGGGGAAACGTACCCGCGTCCAACTCGGCAGTGCATGGTGGTTTTGCGACACGCGTTCTGGTATGGAGACTCAACTGACTTCCCTTGCGGAACTGAACGCCCTCGGAAACTTCGTCGGAATGCTCACGGATTCCCGCAGTTTTCTCTCCTATACCCGCCACGAGTATTTCCGACGCATTCTCTGTGGTCTGATCGGGCGCTGGGTGGAAAACGGCGAACTTCCGAATGACATTCCGCTTCTCGGCGGATTGATTCGTGACATTTCCTGCAACAACGCCGAACGCTTTTTTGGATTTTAATTGGGAAGATAAAGTTTCGCGGCAAAGTTTTCGTTGTCTTCACTCGCGTTATCCGCTTCATTGTTTATCAATAAGATAAAGGGGACTGAATAATTATCAGTCCCCTTTTTCATGTTCAAATTAATCGAATTTTCAGTTGTTTCCGAGATCTTCGGGAATCAGTCCGAGGGCGTCGAGATTCATCACATAAAGATCATTTTGTGCGTCATAGGAAAGTCCGCTTTCAAGGAAGATCAGTTTCTTGCCGTTCTCGGAAAATGCAACATCGAGCAAACTCGTCTGTCTTGTGTCATCAAGGGAATACTTTTTCACGGTTTCGACCGTATCCATATTCCACAATTCAAAATAAGACGCATCGCCGATCGTATAAGAAACCGCAACGATTCCGAGATATTCGGAATAATCCACGCAATTGATGATCGCTTCTTCGCCGAAGGTAGTCGACGCAACGCGTGAATACTCACGGTTAGCGGGATTGAACAATCCGAAGCCCGTTCCATAGGACTCGGTGAAGAACCAGCGTCCGTCCTTCAACGGGACATAGGTGACTTCGAACAATTCATCGTATCGTGCGGTATTGTCGGTCGAAATATTGATGATCGCACTGTATTCCATCAGTTCGGACGAGAACACCAAATAGCCGATCTGTGTATTATTCAGCCATGTGACGAGATTCGGACAATAGGTATCGGAGCCGTCCGTCTCACTGCCGTATGTCGCGGGGATTTTATTGACCGCGCCATTGATGGAATTATTGCCCACATTGCCGAGGAATAAGCCGTAATTGCTCTCTGCGGGTTTTTCCGCCGTCTGTACCACGGGCTTTTCCTGCTTCATGATGACCTCGGAATCCTCATCGCCGATGATGACATCCTCAATAAGGTCGTTTTCATCGGTTGTGGTTTCGATCTGCATCGGAAAGACCTTTTCCAAATCGACGGGAATGGTGTAGGCTATCTTCGTTCCGTCCGGGGAAACCGAGCAGGAGGAAAACCCCGCCGGAAGCGTCATTTCCGCCTCAATACTACTGCCGTCGGATGAAAGAATAAAGCATTTTCCTCGCAGTGTCAGCCAGATATTCCCGTTTTCAAGGACTCCGCCGCCCCCGGAAACATTCGCTTCATCGGCGGTCTCCTTTGCGGCGGTCTTCGTCGTGACACCCTGTGCGGCGTCATAGATCCACGCCGAGAAATCAAAGGAAACATCGTTATTGTTGCGATACCCCATCAGCAAAACGCGTTCGGAATCAAGAGTGATCACATCAGTCACAACAACGCCATCCGTTGAGGTCAACCCTTTTGCGATCTGCGCCGCTTCGATATACGGATGTTCGATGATCAACTGATCGTCCGCGATCGCGGAATCATCACGGTGGTCGCTTTCAATGACCGCAATATTGCCCTGATCGCTTTTACCGGAGTCTATTTGAGTTTTTTTCTTGCCGCATCCCGCAATGCCGATCACGCATGACATTGCAAGGATAAGTGCCAGTACACGCTTCCTCATTTTATCACCTTAATTTGCCGTTTAGTCGATCAGGCTGTTCATCACAAGACCTGTGATCAGTTTCGGATAGAAATAAGTGGATTTTTGTGGCATTTTTTCACCTGCCGCGGAAACATCCTTGATTTGTCGCACACGCGTCGCATTGAGCAAAAACGCGCACTGAAATCCGCCGTCAAGGACGGATTGCAACGCCTCTACCGCAGAACGGGTATAGGTCAGATTTTTCTGTTGTGCCATGTTTTCTTTATCAATGCCGAAATAAGGCTCAAGGATCAATTGATGCAACAGACAAACATCGAGGGATCGATATGCTTCGCTCGCATCCGGCATTGCCTCGGCGAGATCCGCAAGGTCACGAAGCGTCATAATCGCGGCACGGTCTTTTGAAAGGAACGCGACCGAATTTTCACATTTTTCAAGTTCCGTAGCGACGGAATTCAACGAAATCTCGGTAATTTTGAAACGCTTTTCGGCTTTTTTTAGGAATTTATCGGCATCGAAATCCGCAATGTCGCGTACCAGTCGATGCGTTGGAAAAATGACCAATCCGTCGGAGTCCATATCGACAAGCATCATCATCACGTAATCCGCGCCCTGAACGTTTTTCCCGCTTTCACGCAGATAATTGCGGAAATTGATCGAAGTCTCATATCGGTGATGACCATCGGCGATATAGAGTTTTTTGTCGGCAAACCCCGCCGTGATCGACGCAAGAACGCCCTCGTCCTCGATCTTCCAAAGACGGTGGCGAACATTTTTGTCATCAACAAAGTCCTTTTCCGGCGCGGCGGTACGGGTGCGTTCGACAATGGGCGAGATCTTTTTTTCTTCGTCGGCGTAAAGGGAGTAGATCTGACTGAAATTCGCCATTGTCGCGTTCATCAGATCAAATCTGTCCTGCTTTGCTTTCGACAAAGTTTCTTCATGCGGCAAAATATTGCCCTTGGAAAATTCCTCCGTTTTCACGCGAGCGATGATTCCCGCAAACGCATACTGCTTGCCCGCAACCTCAAAAGACTCCTCGTAAACATACATTCCGGGCTTTTCATCACAGGCAAGAATCCCGTTTTCGCGCCATTCGGTAAGAAGTTTTCCCGCTTCATCATAGCGGTTTTCGCCTTTCGGAAGTTCCAGACGGATCACATTATGTTCATCGCGTTCAATCAGTGCGGCGCGTTCATCGTCGGAAATAATATCGTAGGGGGGACAACAGAGTTTCTCGGGCATACCCGCTTTTTCGGTAAAGCGAAGCGCACGAAATGGGAGGACAGTAACCATTTTTAATTTCACCTTTTCACATAAACTCCGATAGTTTGAAAGTTATCGGGCATAATAAGTACAAATTCAGGAAAGGAGGATTTTTATGAAATCCTATCTCAAAGGGATGGCAGCGGGACTGCTTGTCGGTGCATCTGCGGCGGCGATCATCACCCCCACCGTCATGAAAAAGACGAAAAAGAAGGGCGGGATCGCCAAAGCGGCAAAAGCACTCGGCACGATCATCGAAAACGCCGCCGACGAATTGATCGGTTGAACATGATCCGGTCGGGGAAGCCTGACCGGTTTACTTAAAATAATTGACGCCGGACTCAAAAAGCGGTTGGAATTTATTGCCGTAGATGTTTTTTGCAACATCGGCAGAATATCGTTCGCAGTGACCGAGTTTGCCCAAAATTCTTCCGTCACGGCTGATGATTCCCTCAATGGCGCGCATAGAGCCGCCCGGGTTAAAGCGAACGTCCATCGTCGGCTCACCGACAAGGTCGACGAACTGTGTTGCGACCTGCCCGTTTTCTTCCAACTGATTAAGCGTGTACTCCGGCGCAACAAACCTGCCCACGCCGAACGACATCGGCACATTGTAGGTATAACCCGGAACACATAGGTTCAGCCACGGCGATTTTTGCGAAATAATGCGTGTCATCGCATAGCAGGATTGATGCCTTCCGATGGCGTTTTGTATCAGCACCGGTGCGGTCTGGGCAACCTCGCTGATTTTTCCGTTCGGAAGCAGACCTAGACGGATCAGCGTATGAAAGCCACTACCGATGCCGAGCATCAGCCCATCCTGCGTTTCAAGCAGTTTTTCAATGCTTTCCGAAACACGCGGGGATCGGAAAAAAGCCGCCGCAAACGCGGTCGCCACATTCGTTTCATCGCCGCCCGGCAAAATCATCATCTGCGCTTTCCCCATTTCATCGGCAAAGCGTGCTGCGTATTGCTCAAACGACTCGCTACTCAGATCGGAAATGACAAAGATCTTTGCTTCACCACCGGCGCGTTCAACGGCATTCGCCGTTTCTTCCTCGTCGGTCATACCCGGAAATGCGGGGATCAATGCAAGCGGACGGGCAAGATTGCCCACGGCCTTCGCCGCCGTCGTCAGAGAATAGTCGATCCTTCTGACTCTCGCGGTCGATCCCGCACGCGTCGGATAGACGAATTCCAACGGCTTTTCCCATTTTTCGCAAAGCATATTCAGCGTCACCGCGCCCTGCAAAGAGATCTCGCCGCTGACATTCGTGTGACCGATCAGTTTTCCGCCCTGCACAAATCCCGTACATTCACATAGGATGGAGCCGATCTGCGGCTCAAACAACGCATTCGGATCATTGCCGGTGTATTTGAAGCAAACATTGTTTCCGACGCTCATTTTGATAATGGCTTCGGCGGCGCCGCCTCGACCGATCGCCCATGCTGAAAGAACTTTTCCTTTTGTGCAGATTTCCAGATATTTTTGCCACGCCGTTTTCAGCGCGTCATAGTCGATCTCACCGTCGTTTTCAACGGCTCCGAACAGATAAACGGGATTGCCCGCACCTTTAAATTCGGATGAAATGACATTTTCGCATTCTCCGTTTGCCGTGGCAAAACAGACCACCGTCGGCGGGATCGACGGATCGTCGTCCGTGACGAATTTCGCATCGAGAATTCCCGCGCCCAGTTCCGTCGTAGCGTTCATTACACCGAGTGCGGATGAAAAGACGCGGTCTTCGTGCGTATCGCTATCGGAAAAAAGTCCCTGAACGGCGACAACCTTTTCGCCGCCACAACCCGCGGCAACAAGTTTTGCCACCGATTCCACGACCGACGCTTCCGCGCCGAAATAGGCATCGACTTCGGATAATTTCGGCTCAAACCCAAAACTCATCACCGAGACGCATTTGGACTTTTCACCGAGTTTTGTCGCCATAACCTGCGCTGGCGTCAATTGATTGACGCCACCGAACGGATGAAGCAGACTCACGCCGCCCGCAGTTGCATCAAAATATTCACCTAATCCGCGTTGCGAACAGAAATCATAACTTTCCGCCATTTTGATCAGTCGCCGCTCCGCGGGAAGGTCGGTGTTTTCAGGCGTGCAACGCCCCATTTTCGGAACAGAGAAGGATATTGTTTCGTTATTTAATTTGAAACATTCCGTAATATCGAATTCCTGTTGACCGATCTTGACAAAAATCGCATTTGTTTTTCCGATTTTCGCAATTTTCCGGACCGTTAATCCGTTTTCGGAAGCAAGTCCGCAAAATTCGTTTTCACGCTCGACACTGACTAAAATCGCAACACCGCATTGGCATTTTGATAAATCGTAATCGCGGTCGAAAGCCGAAAAAAAAGCATCAAAATCAACCGAAGCGCCAATGTTTTTGTCCGAAACTTCAAAAAGAAAGCCCAAAACCCCGCCATCAAAACATTTCAGCGTTCCGCCCGTTTTTTTCATCATTCGGCGCAGTCGACATTTCTCATCCGGCGTAATCGCGGTCAAATACACCGTATCGCCCGGTTTCGGGCAATTCTCATCCATTTTCGCACCGCAAATTCCGATCGTTGCGGAAAATTCGGGGCGCAATTCACCGTAGCCGTTATGATAAAATTCCTGCACAAGACCGGTCGAAATTCCGATATTTGTGGCAGAATTTGCCGCTTTTTCAGCATTTCGAAATGAATTCGGCTCGCCTGCGCAACTGATACGCATTGCGCGGAAATCATTTGCACCGCTTGCGATCGCCGCCGCAGATGCCGCGGCAATCCCGTCCCCATCGGATGAGAAAACAGTTTGCATCGTAAGCCACGGCGCGTTCTCATTTCCGCCCGTCGTTTTCAGGCAAAATCGTTTCATTTTATCCGTTTCGGTATGCAGACCGAAATTCGAAATCGTCAGGATTTCATCCACCGAAAATGGATCCTTTGTACGGTCATCGGCGAAATCGCCGTAAGCCGTCTTTCTGAGTTCCAAGTAGCGGTTGAACGCCTTTTTGACACGATCATCGGCGATCTCGACGCCGCCGATCGGAGCCGTCTGTACCCTGCTTTTGCGACGAATTTTTGCAATCAGTGCGATCAAATCCCGTTCCGTAACGCTTGGCGTGTTGCCCGTATTACCGGTAAAAAGGCTTTCGATCCTTGCAAATTCCGTATCGGCAATCATCCCGAAAAAGAGATATACCTTTGCAATTCGGATCCTCACCCTTTCGCCGGTCATCATTTCAACGCATTTTTCAAATTTTGATGAACGACGGATATTATCCACATCATCTTCGCCGTCAATCAACACTCTTTCGGCATTGAGTTTCGACAGATCCGCATACAGTTGATCACATTGCGGCTCGGATAAAATCGTCGTTTTCACCGCATCCATTGTCGTGGTAGAAATACTGTGCAGTTCAAAGCGGTCGGCGATCAGTATTTTTTCAAGGTTTTCAAGATCAAACGAGCAACGAATGCTTTCGGCAAGCCATTCGGCTTCAATATCACATTCCGCTTTACGGACGGAATACAGATATTCTTTTGCACCCATAAAAATACCTCCCGCCATAAGAAATCAACCGCAATCGGCTATTTTACCGAATATAGTGAAAACAGTCCCGACGTGCCGTCGGAAGGGAATAATGTATAAAGCCCGTCGGCATAGGAGATCGTGTATGGCACGAGTCTTCCGTCCGGGCGCAGTAATTTCATTCGGTCAAGAGCGTTTTCTTCCTTCAATCCGTTGATCAGACGAATCGAAAAACTGATTCCCGCCGTCGGCGACATTTCCACCGCTTCGGTTAAACGGACGGCATTGTTCATATCGACACACGGAACGGCCTCGCCGAATTTCTTTTCATTTTCGCCGTAAATATCCGTCGAGTAAAGAGCGCCATCCTTGATATAAAACGATCCCACCGTTCGGGACACATCGACATCTTCGGTCGTTTTTTTGCTCGTATCAAAGGCACGCAGACCACCATCGGAGTTGGATGAATAATAGAGTTTTCCGCCATAATAGGCAAGTTGACTGACCAATTCTTCCAACACAACCTCGGTTTCGCCGGTGATCAGATGGACCGCTGAAACGGTTTCCGTCGAATAGACGGAATAATAGACTGCATCCTCATCAAAAGCGAGAGCGTACGCCGAGAAATCGGAAAAGAACGAATACTGATTTGAATCCGCCGTCGGCATTTGATCCTGATATGCGGGGCTGACCACCGACCAATTGCCGTCCAGACTCTGCGCACGTGTGCTATCGCTTTGCATAAAGAAGCGAAGTCCGGGATGTGCAGCATCCGCATCCCACGACGCATCGACATGGTACCACGCACCGTCAAAATTGATCATATTCCAATAGTGTTGCTCGGAACAAAGCGTCACACAATCGATGCCGAGTTTCCACATCACGAAATTATACAGATAGGCAAAGCCCTCACTCGACGCCTGTCCTGCCGTCAAAAGCGCATACGAATTGAGTACCTGATCCTCGACGGAATCGGTCTGCTCAACATTGACCGCGTGTCCCGTCAGATACGAGTAGACCGCAAGTGCCTTTTCGATCATCGAGTAGCCCGGCTGAACGACGACATTGAAGACGCGATAGATCTCGTCATAAAGTGCCTGCTTCATTTCGGGGATGTTTTCGGGCAAATAGTTATACGCAAACGATACCACTTTGCCGTCCGCGGAAAGCGTGACATCCTTCAAATAAAAGAATTGCAATTCGGCACGGTCAAGCAACGCCGCACGGCAGTAGTTGAAATCATTGACCGATGCGTTGAACGAGGAAATGTCGCAGGTCAGTGCCACGGAATCGACGGCATCGTAAAGTGCCTCAAACATCGCATCGTTGGTCGGTCGGTAATTGTAGTGCAAAAACGCGTCGCACCAATCGTCCACGGCAAATGGGGCGATCTCGTCACGATAGGCGTGATTGAGTTGTTCAATCTCAAATCTTGCTCCGCTTTGGGTGGTGATTTTTTCCGACGAAGCGATATAATCATTGATCGTTTTGGCTTTGTGGCATGCGGTGGTGGATAATATCATCGTCGCCGCAAGCGTCAAAGCCGCTATTTTTCGAAAATTGCGCATGAAAAACTCCTTTTGTTCTCTATATCCAGACGGAAATCCGTTTTCACCGAAGCAAATCGGTCAATTCTCCGTTCACAGTGTAAGCATTTTGAGGATAATTATGTAAATCATTTTAACATAAGCATAAAAAAAAGTCAAATTTCAATGCAATAATGCTTATTCTCACCGCAGAAGATATCGGATTTTTAACAAAACGGTTTTTTCAGCATAAATTTACAGTTTTCTGTGCAATCTTCCATTGAAAGTAATCAAGAGATGTGTTATCCTATCTCTATCATATCATTTGGAGGGATAACTTTGTCCATTCTCGGTGCGTTGACCGGCGTATTCACGATCTTTGTGCTGATCGCCGTTGGATTTTACATCACAAAGCGCGGATTTCTTGACAATAAAACAGTCGACCGTTTAACCACACTTACCGTTCGCTTCTCGATTCCGTTTTTGCTCTTCAAAAACGCGATCAACAATTTCTCCCGTGAATTTGTGGCGGAGCAGGGACTTCTGCTTTTGATCCCGATCCTGCCCGTCGTACTGTCGTTTATTTTTGCCAAACTTCTCGCCAAACTGATCAAAACCGATGAAAAGCGCAGTGGCGTTTTTGTCGTCACCTTTACGCTTGCAAATGTCACATTCATCGGACTGCCCGTCGTTTTGTCAATTTTCGGCGACATCGGCGCAGTTTACGATTCCGTCTATCTGCTTTGGAACACCCTGCTATTCTGGAGTTTCGGTTGTGCCGGGATCGCAAAATCCGGCGGCCAAACGATGAAATTCGGTTGGGGCGCGATCAAGCGCGTCTTTTCTCCCCCGCTGATCGGATTTCTTTCGGGATTCACGCTTTCTATGCTTGGCATCAAACTCCCCGATTTCATTATGAACCCGATCAACTACCTTGGCAATTTGACCACGCCGTTATCGATGCTTTTGACGGGTGCCGTCATTTCCGGCATGGGCAAAAAGGCCTTCCATCTGCCGAAGGAAGGCTGGCTGACACTTCTCGGTCGTTTCATCATCGCGCCGGGGCTGACGCTTGCCACCTGCCTGATTCTCGGCGCAAACGAAATGATGACCTGCATTCTCACGGTCGTTTCCGCAATGCCATCGATGACACAATGTATGATTATGTCGAAATATTACAATGCGGATTATGAATTTGCCGCACAAATGCTCACCGTTACGACGATTTGTTCGATGATCATCATCCCCGTCATCGTCACTGTGCTTACTTTGATCTATTAGTTGTCATGCTCCGGGGCGGGCGACCGCCCCGGTATTGAAAGAGGCTTGCCGTTCGTGGGTGGATCATCCGCGGTGCCTCGATACATCATATGCCCGTCGCACGTCGGCGGTTCAACGAAGTGGAGGATATTTATGATCAAAATCTCACCCTCGGCACTCTCCGCCGATTTTTCTCGTCTCGCGGACAGCCTTTCCGGAATTGAAAAAGCGGGCGCCGACCTTCTTCATGTCGATGTCATGGACGGCGTTTTCGTCCCGAATATTTCCTTTGGTTTCCCCGTCATCAAAGCGATGCGTGCGTCAACCAAACTTCCGCTCGACGTGCATTTGATGATCGTCCGCCCAGACCTCTACATCGACCGTTTTGCCGATGCAGGCGCGGCGTACATCACTATTCACGCCGAATCCGACGATGATACCGCCTCCACCCTGCGTGCCATCCGTGCCCGGGGCGTCAAAGCAGGGCTTTCCGTCCGTCCGAACACGCCGATTTCCGAAATTACACCGTATCTCGACCTTGTCGATATGATCCTCATCATGACGGTGGAGCCTGGCTTCGGCGGTCAGAAACTGATCCCCGAAACGCTTGAAAAAGTGCGTCAGACTCGTGCCCTCATCGGTGACCGTCCGATCGAACTTGAAGTCGACGGTGGCGTGACCACCGACAACGCGGGCGTATTGATCGGTAACGGTGCAAATGTCATCGTCGCCGGTTCCGCCGTTTTCGGCGCACCCGATCCTGCCGTGGCGATTGCGGGAATCCGAAAGTGGGAACGGTAATTTTCTAATTTTTCCCGATTTTTAAAAATAATACTTGCAATTTAGAAAAGCTTGTGGTATTATATATGAGCGTTCTGAAAAAGGAACGTTGTGCGCTCGTAGCTCAGCTGGATAGAGTGACTGGCTACGAACCAGTAGGTCGGGGGTTCGAGTCCCTCCGGGCGCGCCAAAAAAATCCCGTGGACGAAGTCCACGGGATTTTTTACTTATCACCACTTCGCTCTAAACTAAATCCGTCCACGGTATTTTGGAAAAAGTAATAGTTTTCTTTAAAACCATAGGTTGTTAAAAAAAGCGGTGCAATTCATTGTGTGCAAAGCATTGCGATCTTTCCCCCGCAGACACGGATCATCAGTTTTCTTCCCGATGTGAAGGTAAATCGGATCGCCTCGACCGGCGACTCCATCCGTGTCGGAAACAGAAGGATCTCTCGGATCGCTCCGTTGCCGTCTATCCTTGTCCGTACGGCTTGTTGTGGCAAATTCGCCCATTCCGCCGTCAATGTGAACTGCTCCGGTGAAAGATGCAAATATCTGTCGCCGATTTGAATATAGACCTCCCGCCTTTTTTCCGTAACCAAACAGTGCTTTTCATTGGTTTCCGTGCCACCCGAAACAAATATGCCGTTCACCTTTTTCCCCATTATCGTAACAAATCTTGCTTCCGTTTCCGATACCATAGTCATTTTTTCACCTCCGTTGTGCAAATATCGTATCATGTAACCTGTACTATAAATCGTATAGTATGTAATTTCTTTGGTGAATTTGAAAAAAACTTTTCCGCAAATGGTTGCAAATCATTATTTGAAATGGTAAAATTGAACAAAACAGCAACGCTGTATTATGAAAAAGGTGGTAATTACAATGCCGAAAACCTCTCTTGATGATTACAAAACCAAACATGTCGGCAGTGCCGAAGAAATTGATCGTACCCGTAAACTGAAAGTCGGTATCATCGGCTGCGGTTGGATCGCCGGAGCCCACATGGAAGCTTATCTTCAATGCAATGACATCGAAATCGTCGCCGGTGCGGATCTTGTTCCGGGCAAGGCGGAAGCCTTCTTTCAGCAGTACGGACTGGAAAACGTCCGTTGCTATCCGAATGATGAGGCGATGCTTGAAGCCGAAGAACTCGACGCCGTCAGCGTCTGCACCTATAACCGTCAGCACGCCCCCTGCACCATACACGCGCTGAACAAGGGCGTAAGCGTTCTGCTTGAAAAGCCGATGTGCGTCACCCTTGAGGAGGCTGTTGAAATCTGCCGCGCCGAAAAGAAGAGTGGTAAGGTCCTTTCTATCGGCTTCCAGCCGCGTTTCGACGCCAATATGCAAATGATCAAAAAAATCGTCGAATCCGGCGAACTCGGCAAGATCTACTACATTCAGACCGGCGGCGGACGCCGTCGCGGAATTCCGACACCATTCGGCACGACATTTATTCAGGAAGACACCGCCGGACTCGGCGCACTCGGCGACATCGGTTGCTATTCGCTCGATATGGTCCTCAACGCCATCGGTTATCCGAAGCCGTTGACCGTCACCGGCTACAAGAGCGCTTACTTCGGCAAAGATCCTTCCTATGAACATCACGATGTTTTCGGTGTCGATGACTTTGCCGCGGGCTTTATCCGCCTTGAAGGCGACATCATTCTCGACTTCCGTATTGCGTGGGCGATGAACCTCAATACGCCCGGCGACACCATCATTATGGGCACCAAAGGATCGCTTCGCATTCCGTCCACCGACTGCTGGAACGGCTCGACCGGCGGGCCGATGACGATCTATCACGAGGTTGCGGGCGCGCAACTCGACACCATTGTCCCGCTGATCGAAGACAATACGGATCTGTTCTATCAAAAGATCCGTTCCTTCCTCGACGCCGTCCGAACCGGCGAAAAAGCCCCGGTTCCTGCATCGCAAATCCTTTACAATCAAGCCATTTTGGACGGCATTTCTCGCAGTGCCGAACTCGGTCACGAGATCGAAATCGAAATTCCGGAAATCTGATCGGATCTATTTTAATGCCCATCTTCGAGCGAAGATGGGCATTTTCACCACAGGAGGTGTTTTATTATGCAATTTCTGGGTACTGCCGCCGCTCAACTCACCCCATGCCCATTCTGTGCCTGCGACAACTGCAAAAAACTTCGCAGTCTTGGCATCAAAAAGCGCAGAAGTTGTTTTTACATCGACCGATCGACAATGATCGACTTCGGACCTGATGCTCTTGCCGCGGCACAGGATTTTAACACCGATCTGACAAACTTAAAACGCGTCTTTATAACACATTCTCATGCCGATCATTTCAGCATCACCAATCTTCTTTCGATCGGAATGTCCGCGACCAAGCCGGAAACGCCAATTGATGTTTATCTGTCGAAGGAAGCCTTTGACTGGACGGTTTCGTCGATGATTTATCACGATCCGTTCGCACAGATGACGGTCAAGGAAGCCGGCATGAGTGTCAACGGCTTTTACGAATTTCGCCCGGTCAAGGCGGGCGATGTCATCGAAGTCGACGGTATGCGCGTTCTCGCCCTTCCTACGCACCATTCGGGAAATACGCCGCAGGAAACCGCGCTCAATTACTTTTTCACCTTCTCCGACGGCAAAAAGTTTCTTTACGCTTCCGATACTGGGATGTATGACGACGCCGATTTTTCCCTGCTGAAAGGCGTTTGTTTTGACCAGATCGTCATGGAAAACACCTTTGGAAGCAATATCAAGCCGGAAGCAACACATCATCTTGACAACGAGCATTTTCTTGAACAACTCGGCAATTTTGCCGTTCACGGTCTTATCGATGGCCACACGCAAATCTATATCACCCATGTCAATCCATCCCATTCGATGACGCCGGACGATATGCAGGCGTATTTTGATCAATCGCCCTATCATGTCACCGTCGCCTATGACGGCATGGAAATTTGAGTTAATTTAAATCAAAACGGTATTGCGGATCACCCGCAATACCGTCTTTTTTTACTGAAAAAACAACGGTTATCCGCATTTCGACGGATAACCATTCGGTTTATCTCTTTCTTCTGCGGTCGCCGTTATATTTGTCACCGCGCTGGCGAATATCGGACATTCTGCTTTCGCTTTCCTGCATGAACGCCTTGATCTTATCCTCAAATGAGGACGGTGCCGTGGCTTGCGGTTTCGGTGTGAAACGAGCCTCGCTCTGTCGCGGTGCGGCGTTTTTTGCCGTGGCTCGTTTAATGGAAAGATTGATGCGGTTGTTTTCGTCAATTTTAGTGACAACCGCTTCGACTTCCTGACCTTCCGAAAGAAAATCGTGAATGTCGCTGACATATGTATTTGCGACTTCGGAAATAT
This sequence comes from Clostridiales bacterium UBA1758, assembly GCA_002315595.1. GTDB lineage: Bacteria > Bacillota > Clostridia > Oscillospirales > UBA1758 > UBA1758. The sequence goes on from DCHG01000062.1 coordinate 18,066, forward strand.
GTACCATTCCCGACTTTCCCTCCGGCAACGAAACAAACGCGCCGAATTTTGTGATACCCGTTACTTTTCCTTTGACTACCTGCCCAACATTGAGCTCCATACCAGATTTTCTCCCTTCGGTGTCCCTGACACCATCCTAACGCTTTGATGTATCTATAAACACCCGTTCCCCCGGCATTGCAAGACCAAGTTCACTGCGGGCAACACGGATGATATATTCTTCGTCCATTTCTTCGTCGATGAGACTTTGATACTCGCCGTTGGAGATCTCAAGTTCATCGCGGATCTGTTGTAATTGTTCCAATTCCTCTCTGCGTTCACCGATTTGGAGTCGCAAAGATACGAGCAAAAACGAAAAATACAGCACAAAAACAACGACTATGACACGAGCAGCGATGCTTCCGCGTCTTTTTTTCGCCGTATTTCCCTTTTTCATTGTTTCATTTCCTTTCCGATTTACGGGATCGACACAGTATGCTTCTCCGTGTCATTCGATCGACCGAAGCCGAAACCCGCCGTCCCGCGGTAAAACCGACCGTCGCAAACCCGATTACCGTCCCGACGATCATATATCCGCGCAATAATCCATCGCCCGCACACCACACCGTCACCAGCATCGCCGCAAGCAAAACAGTACAAATCACCACCGAGATCCCGTTCACTGCCCATGCAATGCCGAGAATTCTGGCGGCGGCGCACAATCCGACAAATAGGATCGCGCCCACACAACCGATCGTTACGCAAATGAAAAAATCAAGCAATTGATCTGCAAGATAGATTTCCATCAAGCGAACAACTTCTTCCAAAATCCGCCGTCACGCAATGCGGTATAGCAAACGCCATCCAGTCGGCCGGAGACCACCAATTCACCCGATTCGATCATCAGGCTTTCGATGTGAAGTCCGTTGCCGGAAATTTCCATTCCGCCGGCATCGGTTTCGAGAATGATTACATTCTCATCATAGTTTTTTACGGAAAGCACGCCCGAAACCGAGATTTTTTCGCGTTTTTCCGCAAAAAACGAATGTTTGACAGATTTTTTGTCCATCCCGCCACCTCCGTTGATACAGTGTATTCGAAGATCGCGGAAAAAATCACACCTGACGATACATCAGCGGAGCATCCGCCTTCGTCGCGTGTTCGTTCAGATCAAGCACCTCGACCTTGACCGGCTTTCCGCCAAATTCAATTTCGATGATGTCGCCGACCTTCACCTGATAAGACGCTTTGACAATGCGGTCGTTGACAACGATGCGATCGTTGTCACAGGCTTCATTGGCGACGGTACGGCGTTTGATGATACGCGAAACCTTTAAAAATTTATCGACTCTCATTTTGTTTCCTTGGGAGAACGCAGAAGCGGGAGTCCCCGCTTCTGCGTTGTTTTACAAAGGATTTTCTTACTTGATGGCGTCCTTGAAGCCCTTGCCGGCCTTGAAAACCGGGGCCTTGGAAGCAGGGATTGTGATGGTGGCGTTGGTGGAAGGGTTACGGCCGGTTCTTTCCGGACGATTCTTCACCTCAAAGGTGCCGAAGCCGACGAGAGCGACCTTGTCATCCTTGGAAAGCGCTTCGGTGATGCTATCGATGGCGGCATTGAGTGCCAGTTCGGAATTCTTCTTGGAGAATCCGGTCTTTTCGGCGATGGCTGCGATGAGTTCGGTTTTGTTCATTTTAATGAACCTCCTTGTTTTTTTCATCCAAATTTATATGGACTGTTTTGCTCGATTCCAAAGTTCATTCAGTTCTTCCGGGGTTTTATCGTTCAGATTTCCGCCCGAAAGTTCCTCAACGATCCGAAATCGATTTGTAAATTTATCACAGGCAGAGGAAAGGGATTCCTCGCACTGGACATCAAAAAACTTAGCAGCGCGTACAACTGCAAACAACAAATCGCCGAATTCTTCACCGACACTTTCGGGAGAAGCCGTGCGAACTTCGTTGAGTTCGCGTTCCACCGCATCAAGCGCGGCATCGGCGTCCTGCCAATGAAAGCCCGCCTTGGAAGCCTTCGCGCCGATCTTTTCAGCACGGATCAGCGAAGGAAGTGTTTTTGCGACGGAGTCCATCGCGTCCGTAGTCGTTTTTTGTGACTTTTCGAGGCGTTTCATTTCTTCCCACTTGACTAACACCTCATCGGCAGTGGAAAGTTTATCCGTCCCGAAAACATGGGGATGACGGAAAATGTATTTTTTGCATACACCGTCCGCAACATCGTCTAATGTAAAACCGCCCTGTTCGGTTTCCATTTCGGTATGAAACACAACCTGCGAAAGGACATCGCCGAGTTCTTCGAGCAAAGACTCTTTGTCGCCGTTGTCAATGGCTTCCACGGCTTCATAAGTTTCCTCAATAAAATTGCGGCGAATGCTTTCATGCGTTTGCTCACGATCCCACGGACAACCCTTGGGACCACGCAATGCACGGACGAGTGCGACCAGGTCATAAACGCCGTATTTTTCTTTACTTTCAAAATTTATCATATTTTCGGCCTTTCTGCAAGTGTTTTTTCAATAAAAAATGTTTTTTATTTTGAAACCTTCAAATATTTGCCGATTTTTTCGCCTTTTGGAATAAATGTGAGGTCATCCTGATACACCGCGCCGAAAATATAGACGCCGATCGCATAGACAACCACGCCCACGCCGATCGCGACAACCGTCGAAATTGCGTTGCCGACGAAGCGGGATGCAATGCCGTAAACCGCCCAAGCGGAGGCTCCCATCAGTGCGGATGCGATAAACGGCTTGACGAAAATTCGTCCGGCATGGATCTCCGCACCCGACGAGCGTGCGATCATAATCAAGTTCATCATCGATATCGTCACATAGCAGAAAAACGTTCCGACCGGCGCACCGTATATATTGATCGTCGGACGGCTGATCAGCGTGTAGTTGACGACGATTTTTACTACGCCGCCCATAAACATCGAAAGCAGGGTGAATTTTTGCTTTCCGACGGACTGCAATATCGAATTCGTCAGGAATACAAGGCATACAAACGGCACCGCACAGGAAAGAAGTGCCAACGATTCACCCGCGAGTTTGACGACTTCTTCGCCCTCAGACGCATAGACCAAGCGAATGATCGGCTCGGCAAGCACACCCAGACCGAATGCCATCGGCAGTGCGAGAAGCGAACAGATACGAAGCGAGGATTCTACCGTACGGGTGATGAGTTCGTTTTCACGCTTGACATGAGCCGCGGCAATGGCGGGAATGACGCTGATGGAAAGGCTGACGACGATCGCGGGCGGTAGATTAAAGAAATACAGCCCGTAGCAGTAAGTGCCGTAAAGCCATTTGGTCTCTTTCAAGGTGTAACCGATCCTTTGCAGGACATTCATCAAAATCGCGTTATCAACGAGATTTGTCACCGAAAGGACGGAAGACGACAGTGTGATCGGTATCGCAATGACCAACAGACGCTTAAAAACCTCCTCGGCAGGACTCGGCGTATCGGTCGCGTGTTCACCTAGGCGCCCCATCATTTTTTTCTTTGTAGCAAAGAAATAGACCGCGGCAAGAAGATTACCCATCGTGACACCTGCGATCGCGCCTGCCGCGACATAGATCATATCATAGCCGCGGGATTTAAGATAAAGCGAAAATGCCACACCGAAAATCAGTTTGCCCGACGCCTCAATGATCTGTGAGATAGCGGTCGGCACCATATTCGACATTCCCTGATAATAACCGCGAAAAATCGAGATCAACGCGACAAAGAACAGTGTCGGCGCAATGGCAAGTACCGCGATGGCGGCGTCCGGGTTGCCGATGAGATTGGCAAACAGTTTATGCCCGAAGATCAGGGCAAACATTCCGATTGCGCCGATGGTCAGAAATGTTGCGGCGGCAATGCGGACAATGCGCTTTATTTCGGCATTACGCCCCATAACATTTGCTTCGGATACCATCTTCGACACGGCGACGGGAAGTCCCGCAGTCGAAAGGACATACGCAAACGAGAAAATATTGTATGCGTTATTGAAGATCGCATTGCCCTCGGCACCGAGAATCTTTCCCACGGGGATCTTGAACAGTGCGCCGATGACCTTTACGATGATTCCCGCCGCGGTCAAAATCGCCGCCCCGACGAGAAAATTCTGTTTTTTCTTTGTTTCAGCCATTAATTCACAACCTTGTGTTTTTTCCGGGGAACAGTTCGTCGAGTACATTTGCCAGATCGTAATTCAACCGTTCCATATCAATTGTCAGGTATTCGCCGTTTTCGTAGAGGATCTTGCCGCGTACCATCGTCATACAGACATCACTGCCGCGTGCGGCATAGACGAGATTTGAGATCACATCATGGCAGGGCATAAGATGCGGTCGATCGAAGTCAACAACGGCGAGATCCGCGTCAAAGCCTTCCCGTATCACGCCGCATTCATCGCTTCTGCCCTGAGCCACAGCGCCGCCGACCGTCGCCATTTTCAAGGCGTCCTCGGCGGAGATGGCGTTTTCCATTCCCGCACGGATATGGGAAAGGAGAACGGCGGACTTCATTTCCTCAAAGAGGTCAAGATTATTGTTCGACGCGGTACCGTCCGTTCCGAGTGCGACGGTCACACCCATGCGGAGTGCGGCGGCGGAATCGAAAACTCCCGAACCGAGTTTGAGATTGCTGATCGGGTTGTGTGCAACAGCGCCACCGGATTTTTTGATCCATACGAGGTCCTCCGGCTCCGCCCACACGGAATGTGCGGCAAGCACCGGCACATCGAATACACCGTATTCGGCAAATGCCTGCGCCGGCGTTTTCCCGCGGCGTTCAATGCCCTCGCGATGTTCCTTTTCCGTTTCGGAAAGATGCAGGTGCATAATCGCGTGATGATCGCGTGAAAGTTTCACCATATATTCCCATGTATCAGGATTTGAGGTGTATTCGGCGTGGATCGAAGAGTCAACACGAATTCTTCCGTTATCAAAACCGTGCCAATCGCGGAAAAGTTCGACATATTCGATTGCGTCATTGTTTTTCGTCGGATCGAAATGATCGGAAAATTCCGTCGTCCCGCGTGAAATATTCAGTTTGATACCCGCATCCCGTGCCGCTTCGGAAATACCGACCGCACCTGCGTACATATCCGAAAAAGCGGTTGTACCGCAGGCGATGCCCTCTGCCATTCCCAAAAGTGCGCCGACCTTTTTCATCGGTGGCGTCATTTTTGCCTCGATCGGGAAAATATTGTCAAACAGCCATGATTGCAAATTCGTCGTGTCGGAAACTCCGCGCAAAAGCGTCATTGAAAGATGCGTATGTGCATTGACAAGCCCCGGCAAAACGACCTTTCCTTTTCCGTTGATCACGCGGTCAAAACACCCCTCCGGGCGGGTATCGCCGACATAGGCGATCTTTGTACCGTTCACCGCAAGAAATGCGTTTTTCAGTAATTTTTCCCCGGTATAAACGATTGCATTTTCAAAAAGTATCTTCATATCATCACCAGGCAGGTGAGAACAAGCGCAGAGAAATCTTCTTTCGCGTTCTCTGCGGCTTCCAGCACCTCTTCCTCCGAAAGATTTTCACCGGTCATTCCTGCGGCGAGATTGGACACGAGCGAAAAGCCCAAGACCTCCATTTTCGCCTGCGAAGCCGCAACGACTTCGGGCACGGTGGACATTCCGACGGCATCTGCGCCGAGATAGCGCGCCGCACGGATCTCCGCCGGGGTTTCATATTGAGGACCGGCAAAATACATATACACACCACGGTGCAGATCAACGCCGACGGTCGAAGCGGCGGCATAGGCGACATCGATCAATCTCGGTGTGTACGCACCAACCATATTCGGAAAACGCTCGCCGAAGCGTTCATCGTTTTCACCGGTCAGGGGCGAATTCGGCACGAGTTTGATATGATCCTCGATGCACATAATATCGCCGCGTGAATAGTTCAAATTCACGCCACCCGCGGCATTGGTGATGAGCAGTGTTTCCGCCCCAAGCATCTTTGCAACGCGAACAGGAGCCGCCGCATCAAGCATGGAATAGCCCTCGTAGCAATGAAATCTACCGTCCGCGATCATCACGCGTCTGCCTTCAAGTTCGCCGAAGACAAATCTTCCGCGATGTGCGGGCGCGGTGCATACGGGAAAATTCGGAATATCCGCATAGTCAACGCAGATCGGATTTTCCACCTTTTCGGATAAGAAGCCAAGTCCGCTTCCGAGAATCAGTAGAATTTCGGGCGCAAAACCGCCGATTTTCGAACGAATTACAGCAGTTGCATTGCTGATTCTATCATATTCTTTCATATTCGTGTCCTTATTATCAAAATTTATGTCCGCATACAGGACATTCCGTCGTACCGTAGGACAGTTGTTTTTTACAGATCGGGCAAACGATCTTCGTCTTGGCTTTTTCCTCACGGGAGCGTGCATCAATAAGTTTCTTTTTCAGCGTATCAAGTTCGGCGAAAACGCCGTCGATCGCGCCGGTATCGGCTTCTCCCGTGCTATGTGCCGTATAAACAAGTCGGCCGAGTCGTGCATAGACCTCATTCATGCGGTTTTCGATCTCGAATATCTCAACCTTTGCCTTGGCGGAGTCAACCGCCGTTTCAATCTTTTTGCCTGCGCGTCCGGCATAGTCGGTTACGACGCCCGCGGTCTTCGTCACATAATCAAGAATTTCTTTGGTCTTGTCGTTCATTGGTAAATCCTCCGTTTCCGATCAGTTACTGTATGGAAAGATACATTTCTCTCACTTTTTCTTTATCCGTCGTGCATCGTTCGATGTTTTCGATGTATTCAAGCGGATATTTGTGGTTATTCAGGCGCGAAATAAATTTCGTTTCGGGGTGGACTAGTTTGGTCACGCCGCCTGCTCCAAACGATATTATGGTCGCAAGTTCTTCCATTATGATGATGTTGTAGGGCGATTCATGTCCCGAAAGGGAAAAACCCGTGTTTTCCAAGCCCAACGCCGTGTATTTTTGCCGATAGGTGTAATACGGCCGATATCCATTCCGATCAAGAATTCCTTCGGCTTTGAAAAGCATTCTTGCGACGTCCTTTTCTTCCGGCAACGGCATCGGGACGCCGTCTGCGTGAAAATTCGATCCGCGTTTGATCGCAAGGTTGTGGATCGTGATATTTTCGGGCGCCAACGCAAGCACATCATTCACCGAACGAAGAAAACTTTTTTCCGTTTCACCGGGAAGTCCCGCGATGAGATCGGCATTGATCGAGTGGAAACCCACCCTTCTCGCCTCCGCCATCGCACGTGCGAAATCGCCCTCGGTGTACGGTCGCCCAACCGCTTTCAGAATCTGCGGATTGGTCGATTGCGGATTGAGACTGATGCGATCCGCACCGCATCGGGCAATGGTTTCTATTTTCTCGGGCGTGATCGTGTCAAAGCGTCCCGCTTCGACCGTGTACTCCCAGAGATCGGATAGATCAAAACATCCGCTGAGCGTCGTCATCAACGAATCAAGTTGTTCGGCAGTGATCGAAGTCGGCGTTCCACCGCCGAAATACACTGCACGCACGCGAACGCCGGTACCCCGGAGGATCTTCGCCGTCCCTTCAATCTCCCGTTTGAGCGCATCCAGATACGGATCGATCAAATGTCCCCACTTGTCAATGGATCCCGCCACAAACGAGCAATACGCGCAACGCGACGGACAAAACGGAATTCCCACATAAAGGGCAACATCGCGTTTGTCGAGTTTTCGTTCGACCTCGATTCCCGCCCTTGCCGCGTCGATCATCAGTTTCCGTTTCGTTGCGGTGACATCAAATCTTTTTTTCAATTGTTGCGAGGTCGCGACTTCATCCAAGCCCTCGGCAAGCATTTTTTCGGCGATCTTTGCCGGACGGATCCCGGTCAATGCACCCCATGGCGGTTGAATTCCCAAATTCTTTTTCACCGCGCGGTATAATGAGATGCGAAGGGCGTAGTCAACGGCTCGCTTTTGTGCAATTTCATCGCCGTCCGCAGGACGCTCCGTACGCCCCGTCGCCTCGGCATACACGCCGTGATACCACATTTTTGTGGTGGCGATCACAGTGTGCGGCGCAACGTGCAGGCAGGATTCAGCACGATCCCCGTCGGGCGGAAGTTCATCGACGAATTCGAATTCTTCGCCCGAAATCAACGACAGAGCAAGTTGTTCGACGGCATATCTGCGGTCGTGCCCCGTCATGTGCATTTTCATAACTGTTTCCCCACGATAAACGGATTGGAAAGGCGTTCTTCGCCAAGTGTCGTAACGGGACCGTGTCCGGGATAGATCGTCCAATCCCTATCAAGTTCGGCTATTCCCTGCACCGTACGAAGAAGCGTCATCATTTCACCACCGGGCAGATCGGTGCGTCCAACAGTCCCCGGAAGCAGGGTGTCGCCTGAAAACATCACATCCCGGAAAAAAGCACAGATTGCGCCCACGGTATGCCCCGGCGTGTGTCGGAATTCAATCTCGCCCCCGGCAAACGGAATTCGATCGCCGTCATCGACGACGATATCTTCCCAAATCGGCAAAGCGGGCTCTACATAAGTACGAAGCGGGCCCGAAAGCGCGGCGTCGTGTAGATACGGCACTTCAAGTCGACCGACGACGATTTTGGCGCCGGTTTTCTTTGCGACACAGTTGACGGCAAGCACATGATCAAAATGAGAATGTGTCAGGATGATGTATCGTGCCTTTGCGCCGGTTTTCATCAATTCCGCAAGAATTCGAAGTGGCTCATCGCCCGGATCAACAATCACGGCTTCCGCCCCTTCGGAGAGAATATAGCAGTTTTCGTCGCAGATGCCGACGGTGATTTTTGTAATATTCATACCATTCTCCTTATGCCAGTTCCGTCGAGTCGATGACGAACGTCACCGGTCCGTCGTTTTCGGATGTGACAAGCATATCCGCGCCGAAAACGCCCATGCCGACCGAAAGCCCTGTTTCGGCGCAGGCGGCACAAAATTTTTCAAACAGTTTCTTTGCTTCCTCCGGGCGTTCGGATGTGTCAAAACTTGGCCGTCTGCCATGGCGGCAATTCGCCGCAACGGTGAAATTCGGCACAATGACCATACCCTTTCCCGCCTCTGTGCAGGAAAGATTCATCTTTCCCGCATCGTCGCTGAAAATGCGAAGTCCGCAGATCTTCGCGGAAAGTTTCTGCACATCGCTTTCGCCGTCACCCTTTGCAACGCCGAGTAAAACGAGAAGTCCGCTATCTTCCGCCACTCTTTTTCCGTCGATGTCAACCGATGCGGATTTAACCCTTGTGACAACCGCTTTCATCAGTTCGCACTCCTTCGCACATCAAGCACGCCCGAAACGGCACGCATCTTGTTCATAATGATATCCAATTGATCCGCGCCCGCTACCTCAAGCGTCATATTGACAACGGCATAGCCGTCGCCGAGTTCACGCGCACTGACAGCGGAAACGAGGACTTTCATATTGGTCGTTACATTGACCGTATCGACCAGCAGACCGACGCGGTTTTTTGCGGTGATCTGCAACGACATCTGATATTTTTCGGTGAGCGTTTCCGCCCAGTGTACCTTCACCCAGCGTGCGCGTTCTTCCTGCGATTCACTGTCGAGAGTGGCGTTTTTACAGTCGCGTCTGTGAATGGACACACCATAGCCGCGGGTGATATAACCCACGATTTCGTCACCCGGGATCGGGGAACAGCAGCGCGCAAATTTGACCAGGCAATCGCCGTCCACGCCTTCGACAATAACGCCGGAGGACGCCTTGATCTGTTTTTTGGGGATCGCAATGCGCTCAATGACTTCCTGATCGGCCTTTTCGCCTGCCTCCTTGGAAACATGCGTCAATTCTTCACGAATTCGGTTGAGGACACGCCCCGTGGTGACGCCGCCATAACCAATACCCGCATACATTTCTTCGATGGAACTGAATGAAAGTTTCCGCAATACCTGCGGGCACACATCTTCACGCAAAAAATCCGTCATCGGGATCTTTGCCCGTTTCAGTTCACGTTCAAACATTTCGCGTCCTTCCGCGATATTTTCGTCCCGACGCTCCTTTTTGAACCACTGTTTGATCTTGTTGCGTGCCTGACCGGTCTTTGCCATAGTCAGCCATCCGCGCTTCGGGCCGGTATTGACTCCTCCCGTGATAACCTCGACAATTTCACCGTTTTGCAGGGAATAGTCCAACGGAACGATGCGTCCGTTGATCTTTGCACCTGTCATACGGTTGCCGACGGCGGAGTGGATCGAATAAGCAAAGTCGATCGGCGTCGCCCCTGACGGCAGATTGATGACATCACCCTTCGGGGTGAAAACATAGACTTCGTCGCTGAACAGGTCGACTTTCAGGCGGGAAATAAAGTCCTCCGCCTCGGTATCCTGACCGTTTTCAAGAAGTTGACGGATCCACGCAAGTTCTTCTTCCCCGCCGTTTCCGACAACACCGCTTTTGTATTTCCAATGCGCTGCAATACCATATTCGGCAATGCGGTGCATTTCCCTTGTTCGAATTTGTACCTCGAACGGTACGCCTTCACGCCCGATGACCGTCGTGTGAAGCGACTGATACATATTCGGCTTCGGGGTGCTGATATAATCCTTAAATCTGCCCGGAATCGGCTTATACATATCGTGAATGAAGCCGAGAACATTATAGCAGTCCGCCACCGAGTCAACGATAACGCGCATGGCATAGAGGTCATAGACCTCGTCGATCGTTTTGTGCTGAGTGTACATTTTGCGGTAGATACTGTAAATATGCTTGACTCTGCCGTGGACTTCGGCGGAAATGCCAACCTCCGCAAGACGATCCGCCATACGGGACTGAATTTGGTTGATGAATTCTTCCCGTTCGTCCTTTCGTATCTGCAATTCCTGCATAATATCCTCATAACCCACCGGGTCGAGAATGCGAAGCGAGATGTCTTCCAGTTCCCATTTGACCTTCTGCATACCGAGTCGGTGTGCGATCGGCGCATAAACTTCCATGGTTTCAAGGGCTTTATCACGCTGTTTACTGTCGCGCTGGAAGTCGATGGTGCGCATATTGTGCAGTCGGTCGGCGATCTTGATCAGGATGACACGGATATCCTTGCTCATCGCCATGAGCATTTTGCGCAGGTTTTCGACCTGTTGCTCCGCCTTGCTTGTATAGGGGACACGCGTCAACTTGGTGACGCCGTCGACCATTTCGGCGACACTTTGACCGAAATCATCCTTGATCGCATCAAATCCGTATTCGGTATCCTCAATGCAGTCGTGCAGCAATGCGGCGATGATCGAATCGGCGTCCAAGCCCATATCGACCACGATATGAGCGACCTCAATCGGGTGCGTGATGTAGGGCGATCCGTCAAGTCTTTTTTGTTTTTCGTGTGCCTTCGTCGCAAGATCCAACGCCTGTTTGATCCTCGTCCGATCGGATTCGGATAGATACGAAAGGCGCGTCATCAATACCGAGGCGCGTTCCAGTTCAACCATTTTACTACCCTCTTTTCGCTCACTGTGCAATCCCGTTCAATCTGCGGTAGACCGCGGAATGATTCAGTTCAACACGGTGATTGCCCGCCACACGGTAAAAATTGCCGCGTCGCGTCAGAAGCGCAAGTTCCGTAAAGATCGCAAGGCTCGCCGCCGTCTGACCGGCATTCAGTCTGCCCTGCTGATCGGATATTTGCAAATATGTCAAACGCGGATCGATTTCCACATAATCGTCCGTCGCGCGTGATTTTACCCAATTCCACACCAACGCAAGTTGCTCGCGTCCCGGTATGATTGCCCCGATCGGTTCACCTCCGTTTTGAAACTTCTTCCACGCGTCAATTTCGTGCCCCGTCTTTTCGCGTTCAGCGCGACACGGACGCACATCCTTGACAAGAAGTTGTACCGATGTTTCATCTCGGAAGGTGTTCAGATCAAGCGTCGCCGCAACATCGACTCCCGCCCCGTTTGCAAACGGAAACTCCGTGATCGGCTGACCGAACATCACGCAGCCGAGGTCGCGTCCGCCGCAACGAAGGGTGAATTTGATATGGTGACCGTCGCTGATGGACTGAATATTGATGATCGTTGCGTTTTCAATGGCAAAGATCGGCTTCGTATTTCCCGTACCGTGCGGTTCGAGAACATACAGACCGTAAACGTTTTCGTAAGTGGCAAGTTTTGCGTCAATCACCGCGTCAACGTCGATCGACGGGGAAAGATCCCGCCCGCAAAGTTGCTTTTCCACCGCGGCATTGAGGCGATCTCGGAATTCGTCGATACGGTCGGTGCGAAGCGTCAGTCCCGCCGCCAGTTCGTGTCCACCGAAGCGTTCAAGGACATCGGTGCAGGATTCAAGCGCATCAAACAAATTCACACCCGGCACACTGCGTCCCGAGCCCTTTGCATACTCCCCGTCAACGGATACGAGAATGGTCGGACGGTAAAGCCGTTCGCAGATACGCGATGCGACGATCCCCATCACACCGTGGTGCCAGCCTTCGTGCGCAAGCACCGCGACATTCTGCTTGTCGGGGTTATACTGCGTTTCCATCTCCGTCATTGCCTCGGAGTACACAACGCCGTCGGTCGCCTGACGCTCACGGTTGTGTTCGTACAATTCCGCGGCACGCCGTTCGGCGACGGCATTGGACTCGGTCAAAAACAATTCGACCGCACCCATGGCGTTGCCGAGTCGGCCGAGTGCATTGATGCGGGGGGCGATGACAAATCCGACGGTCTGTGCCGTGACGGGTTTGTTGTCCGCGCCCGCACTGCGAAGAAGTGCGCGCAAACCGGGGTTTTTCGACACCGCAAGACGGCGAAGTCCGTGAAATACGATCACGCGGTTTTCATCCGTCATCTGCATCACATCGGCAATGGTGCCCATCGCCGCAAGATAGAGATACTTTTCAATCATTTCGGCGCGTCTTGCAGGTCCCGCAAGCGCACAGACCAGTTTGAACACCGCACCGACGCCCGCAAGTTCCGCAAAGGGATATTTCGAGCCTTCGCGGTGCGCGTCTATGACCGCAACGGCATTCGGTAGTTCCCCACGGCACATATGGTGGTCGCATACAATGACCTCCATCCCGCAGGAACGTGCAAATTCGGTTTCATCCACGGCGGTGATTCCGCAGTCAACGGTGATGATGAGTTTCGTCCCGTTTTCGGCGAGCATCGTCAGTGCCGCGGTATTCAAGCCGTAGCCTTCATTCAGCCGATCGGGAATATAATACCCGACATTTGCGCCCTCATTTTGCAAAAAATCGACCAAAACGACCGTCGAAGTGACGCCATCCACATCATAATCGCCGAAAATCGTGATTTTTTCATTGTTTTTGATTGCCAAACGGATCCGTTCGATAGCCTTATCCATGTCATCGAGTAAAAGCGGATCATACAGCCCGTCCAGTTCGCAACGCAAAAATTCTTTCGCTTTTTCCGCATTTCCGATCCCACGCGCGCAGAGCGCAATGGCGGAAAGTTCGGAAATCTTCAATTTTTCCGCAAGCGACTTCGCCGCGACCTCATCATAGGTCCCGACGTTCCATTGCTTAAATATCATGATTTAACTCCGTAATTTTTAATAATTTATTATAACTCATTTTCCGCAAAGTCGCAATAACGAATTACAGATTATATAATAAAAGCGAAAAAAATACCTTTTCGCCAAAGGAAAAACCGCCAAAGTCGACTCATTTTGTCCCTTCTGACGATTTTTACGCGGAAACGGATTTTTTCTTTACAATTTCGCCGAAATATTGTATAATCATACAAATGTCTTTTTTGGCATTTATCGGAACGGCGTTCGTTTCGAGTGTAGTATGGTATTCCGCATAGCAAATTTTAGAAGGATGGTAGTTTCAAATGACTCAAATCACGGCAATCTGCGCACTATTACTGTTCATTGTCAGTATGCTTGCGATCGGAATCGCAAGTTCCCGTCGGACGAAAAATTTATCCGGATTTCTTCTCGGCAGCAGGAGTATCGGGCCCTGGTTATCGGCTTTCGCCTACGGGACCTCGTATTTTTCTGCTGTTATTTTTATTGGTTACGCCGGAAAGACCGGTTGGCAGGTCGGAATCGGCGGAATTTGGATTGGCATCGGCAATGCGATCCTCGGCAGTCTTCTTGCATGGAAACTTTTGGCGATCAGAACCCGCAAAATGACGCGCCGGTTGAATTCAGCCACCATGCCGGATTTCTTCGGTTCTCGCTATGACAGTACACTGCTGAAAAAACTCAGTGCGCTCATCATTTTCATCTTTCTCGTCCCATACTCCGCGTCGGTCTATATGGGGCTCGGCTATCTTTTCAGTGCGATCTTCCCCGGCATCTCGTACACATGGTTTATGCTGATCATCGCGGTACTGACCGCGGTCTATCTCGTCCTCGGTGGCTACCTCGCAAGCGTCATGACCTCCTTTGTGCAGGGACTGATTATGATCGTCGGCGTGGTGCTTCTCGTCGGATGTATTCTTTCCTCCCCGTCCGTCGGCGGACTTTCGGCAGGTCTGGAACGCCTTTCGTCGCTTGACGGCGGAAGTGACCTTGTCAATCTTTTCGGCGGATCAAATTGGAAGACACTGATGTGGATGGTTATGCTGACCAGTTTCGGCACTTGGGGACTTCCGCAGATGATCCAAAAATTCTACACCATCAAAGACGAGCGTTCGATCAAATCCGCGACCGTAATCTCCTCTGCGTTTGCCGCCCTCATCGGCATCGGTGCGTACTTTGTCGGCTCATTCGGCCGTTTGATCCTCAATAACGAACTTCCCGCAGAAGGCTACGACAAGGTCGTGCCGGATATGCTGGTCAAAGCACTCGGCGGTGGACTTTTCACGAATATTGTCCTTTCGCTGATTCTGTTGCTGATCCTTTCCGCGTCGATGTCCACGCTGTCCTCGGTTGTTTTGACATCCGCATCGGCGGTCACCGTCGATCTGATGAACAAGGGCAAAAGCGTCACCGCAATGCGCATTATGTGCATCATTTTCGTGACGCTCTCCTTCTTGTTCTCGGTGTTCAAGGTCAGTTTCATCATCAGCCTGATGTCGTTCTCTTGGGGCGTCGTTTCCGGCTCCTTCATCGGTCCGTACATCTGGGGGCTTTATTCCAAAAAAACGACGCGTGCCGGCGCCCTTGCGGGCGTGATCTCCGGGCCGGTCGTGGTGCTTGTCATCACACTGATCTATACTTTCCGTTCGGGCTTTGCTTCCGCACAAGCCGCATCCCCGATGGCGGGTTTCATTGCGATGGCGGTTTCGATCGCAATCGTTCCGATCGTCAGTTCTTTCACCGAAAAACTTCCGAATTCCACCGTTTCCGCCGCATTTGACGCGGAAATTGAATAAAGAATAAACTAAAAAATCAGAGGGTGATTTTATGGAGAAACAGATTCTTCTGGGTAACGCCGCTGTTGCCCGCGGTTTGTACGAAGCCGGATGCCGTGTCGTGTCCAGTTATCCCGGAACGCCGTCCACGGAAATTTCCGAGGTCGTCGCCGAATATCCCGAAGTCTATGCCGAATGGGCTCCGAACGAAAAGGTTGCAGTCGAAACCGCACTCGGTGCCGCAGTCGGTGGCGCACGCGCCTTTTCCGCAATGAAACACGTCGGTCTGAATGTGGCAGCCGACCCGGTATTTATTACCTCTTACACCGGCATTTCCGCAGGACTTGTCATCGGCGTTGCCGACGATCCGGGAATGCACTCCTCGCAAAACGAGCAGGATAGTCGTCATTATGCGCGCGCCGCAAAGATCCCGATGCTCGAACCTTCGGACTCGCAGGAATGCAAGGACTTTGCGAAACTTGCCTTTGACCTTTCCGAAAAGTATGACACCTCCGTATTTCTTCGTCTTTCCACCCGCGTTTCCCATTCGCAGAGTGTTGTCACCATCGAGCCGCGTGTGGAACACGAGATCGTCGAATATCAAAAAAACGCCCCGAAATATGTTATGATGCCAGGCTATGCCAAGGCGCGTCACATCGTCGTCGAAAAGCGACTCGAAGAACTGACCGAACTTGCCGGAAATATCGGTATCAATAAGATTATTCCGGGCTCCAACCGCCTCGGCGTCATTGCCGCTGGTATTTCCTATCAGTACGCACGGGAAGCCTTCGGTGACGAGGCAAGTTACCTCAAACTCGGTATGGTTTGGCCGATCAATCCCGAACTCGTCAAAAAATTCGCCGCATCTGTCGACCGTGTTGTTGTCGTCGAAGAAGGCGAAGCCTTTATCGAGGGCATTGTCCGCGCACTTGGCATTGAGGTCACGGGCAAGGACGTCCTGCCGTACTGCGGCGAATACAACCCGATCATGCTCCGTGAACTGATTGCGGGCGAAAAGGCGGATGCGGATGCTCCCACCGCCGCACCGGCGCGTCCTCCGTTGATGTGCCCCGGTTGCCCGCACCGCGGAATTTTCTACACACTGTCGAAAATGAAACTCACGGTTTCCGGCGACATCGGATGCTATACGCTCGGTGCCACACCTCCGCTTCAGGCGATCGATACCACCTATTGCATGGGTGCGTCGATTTCGAGCCTGCACGGCATGATCAAGGCGCGTGGCAACGATTTTGCCAAAAAAGCCGTCGCCGTCATCGGTGACTCGACCTTTATGCACTCCGGCATGACGGGACTTCTGAACATTGTCTACAATAACACCCCTGCCACTGTCATCATCCTCGACAACAGCATCACCGGCATGACGGGACATCAGGAAAACCCGGCGACCGGCAAAAATCTCAAAGGCGAGCCTGCCCCGATCCTCGATCTCGAAACACTGGTCAAAGCACTCGGCGTCAAACGCGTCCGCGTCTGCGATCCGTTCGACCTCAAAGGAAGCGAAGCGGTCATCCGTGAGGAACTGAACGCCGAAGAACCGAGCGTCGTCATCGCAAGACGCCCCTGCGCACTGCTCAAATCCTTCCAACGCGGTCCGGCGTTTGAGATCAGTGACAAATGCGTCGGCTGTAAACTCTGTATGCGTTGCGGTTGCCCCGCCATTTCGTTTGTTAACGGTAAGGCAAAAATCGACGCATCTCTCTGCGTCGGCTGCGGACTTTGCGCAAAACTTTGTCCGACCGGCAATATCGTGGAGGCGAAGTAAGATGAAAAACGAAAAGGTTACAAATATTCTCATCGTCGGTGTCGGCGGTCAGGGTTCCCTGCTCGCCAGCCGAATTATCGGCGCACTGTACATAAATCGCAATATTGAGGTTAAAATAAGTGAAGTCCACGGAATGTCGCAGCGCGGCGGCAGTGTTGTCACCCACGTCCGCGCAGGTGACGGCGTTGCTTCGCCGATTGTCGCCCCCGGTGAAGCCGACATTCTCATTTCCTTTGAGGAACTGGAATCCCTCCGTTGGGCGCACTATCTCCGCAAAGGCGGTTCCGCCGCCGTTTCGACGCAGACCATTCCGCCCGCATCCGTTCTTTCCGGTGCCGTTGCGTACCCGGAAGGAATCGTCGATGAACTGAAAACCCGTGGAATTCGTCTTGCCGCCTTTGATGCGCTTGCCGCCGCCGTTTCCGCCGGTACCGCAAAGGCCGCAAATGTGGCACTTCTCGGTGCGGCGTCCGTGTTTTTTGACTTTACCGAGGAAGAATGGCTGAAAGCCCTCTCCGAATGTGTCAAGCCGAAATTCCTTGAACTCAACATCGCCGCCTTCAAGGCCGGTGAAGCCGCGGCGAAGGAGGCCGTCAAGTAATATGTGGAACGAAAAATGCGAGGCAATGTCCCGCGATGAAATGACAACTCTTCAAGGGGAGCGTCTCGTAAAAACCGTCCGCAGAGTTTACGACAACACGCCCGCTTATCGTGCGAAGATGGACGAGATCGGCGTCAAGCCCGAGGATATTCGTTCCCGCGAAGACCTCGTCAAACTTCCTTTCACCGTCAAAACCGACCTGCGCGACAATTACCCGTTCGGGATGTTCGCCTGCCCGCGTACCGACATCGTGCGTATACATGCGTCCTCCGGCACCACGGGCAAGCAGACGGTCGTCGGCTATACGCGCAGCGACCTTGAAAACTGGAGCGAAGTCGTTGCGCGTGCCTACACCGCGGCAGGTGCAACGAAGGATTCCGTCATCCATATTTCCTATGGTTACGGCTTGTTCACCGGCGGTCTCGGCGCACATTACGGCTCCGAACGCGTCGGGGCAACCACCGTCCCCGTGTCCGTCGGCAACACCAAGCGTCAGATCCAGTCGCTGATCGACTTCGGCGCGACTATGATCTGCTGTACGCCATCGTACGCCATCCACCTTGCCGAAACCATTGACGAAATGGGCATCGACAAATCCCTGCTCAAACTCCGTAGCGGTTGTTTCGGTGCCGAACCGTGGACGGAAGAAATGCGTAAGCAGATCGAAGCGGGCTTAAATCTTTCCGCCTTCGATATCTACGGCCTGTCCGAGATCATGGGTCCCGGTGTGGCATTTGAATGTCCCGCAAAAAAAGGTCTGCACATCAACGAAGACCATTTTATCCCCGAAATTCTCGATCCCGATACGGGGCTTCCCGTCCCCGACGGCGACGAAGGCGAATTGACCTTCACCTGTATCACAAAAGAGGCTCTACCGCTGATCCGTTATCGCACGCACGACATCGCCCGCCTTATTCCCGGTAAATGCGAATGTGGGCGCACGCTGATTCGAATGAGTAAGCCCGTCGGACGTACGGACGATATGCTCATCATCCGCGGTGTCAATGTCTTCCCGTCCCAGGTCGAAAGCGTGCTTCTCGGCATCAACGGCGCGGCAGGCGCACATTTCCAACTTGTCGTTGACCGTCAGGGAAGCCTTGATACGCTTGAAATCCGTGTCGAGATGAGTCCCGAATTCTTCTCCGATGAAGTCCGCGAAATTGCCGCACTCGAACGCCGTATCCGCCGTGAGGTGGAAAGCGTCCTCGGTATCGCGGCACAAATTCGTCTTGTCGAACCGAAAAGTCTTGAACGCACGGACGGCAAAGCAAAACGCGTTGTCGACCTGCGCAAACTGTAATCGGGTTTTCGAGGAAAGGAAGTCAATATGTATATCACACAAATCTCCGTCTTTATCGAAAACAAGCCCGGCCGTCTGTGTGAAGTGACTGAACTGCTGAGCAATCACCATATCGACCTGCGCGCGATGTGTTTGGCGGACACCGCCGATTTCGGGATTCTTCGTATTATCGTCAACGATCCCGATACCGTCGTGGAAATCCTGCGAAACGCCGGTCTGACTGTTCGTTTGACAAAAGTCTTGGGCGTCGCCCTTCCCGATCATCCGGGTGCGTTGTCATCCGTTCTCACCGTTCTGCGTGATTCTGGAATTGCCGTCGAATACGCCTACGCCTTCATCGCCCGTGTCGAAAGCCGCGCAAGCGTCATTTTGAAAGTCGGATCCATCGAAGCCGCCGCTTCGGCGTTGGAGCAGGCAAATGTCACGCTTCTCGGCACAATCGAATGATTTTTGTCTTGAAAAACGCGGAAAAAGAGTCTATTATATAACTTGTCTGAATTTGATCAAGTGCCCGTTTCGGGACGAATAGGAGTTTACGATGGATACTTATCAGGCCAATCCCGAAAAAAAACTGAATATTACCGTCAACGGCATCGAATGGATGCGAATCCCCGTCCGTACCCATGTCATCGGCGAAAATGACAATATCTGCGAGGTCGCGGCAAAATATCCCGCCCCGCTGATGCAGGACGGCGACCTTCTTTTCATTTCCGAAAAATGTGTCGCCTGCACGCAAAAGCGCGCCATTCCGATGAAAGACATCAAGCCACGCAAACTTGCGGTATTTCTTTCGCACTATGTTTACAAATCCCCTTACGGCATCGGTCTCGGCATCCCGGAAACCATGGAAATGGCTCTTCGGGAATGCGGTGTGCCGCGTATTCTTTTCGCTGCAGCGATCAGCGTAATCGGCAAAATTCTCGGCAAACGCGGTTGGTTCTATGATGTTGCGGGTTACCGTGCAAAAAGCATCGACGGTCCGACCAAAAACACCATTCCGCCGTACAACGAATATGTCGTTCTCGGTCCGATCAACCCCGACAAGATCGCGGGCGAAATTTCCGCAAAGATCGGTCACCCGGTCGCCATCGTCGACGCAAATGACTTCAATGTCGATATTCTCGGTGCGTCTCAGGGCGTTGACCGCGCCTTTGTTGCCGCCGCGATCAAGGATAACCCCCTCGGTCAGAGCCATCAGCAGACTCCGATGGGCATTTTGAGAAAAGCATGACAAAAGATTTCACCAAACTTGCCGCGGCCGCAGAAACCGCGGCTTCCGCGCGTTTTGCGGAAATTGACCGCATTGCGGAAGAAAACACGCTCCGCGTACTGGACGCCTTCCGCCGCAATCGCGTTTCCGATTCACTGTTTTCCGGCACGACCGGCTATGGCTATGACGACGCCGGTCGTGACACGCTCGACAGGATTTTTGCCGAACTTTTCGGTGCGGAAGACGCCCTCGTCCGCACGGGATTCGTCAACGGAACGCACGCGATCACCTGCTCTTTATTTGCCGCTGCCGTCCCGGGAAAGGACATTCTTTCACTGACGGGACTTCCGTATGATACCCTTCGTACGGTCATCGGTATTGCGGGCGACGCGCCCGGCTCATTGAAAGAATACGGTGTCGGATTTCGTTCCATTCCACTCGGTGAAGGTGAGCAATACTACCGTTCCATCACCGAAGCCGTTTCCAAGGGTGGACTTTGTTGTGCCGCAATCCAGCGTTCCCGCGGCTATGAAACCCGTCGTGCGCTATCCGTCGGAGAGATCGAAAAAATGATCGCCGCCGTCCGTATGGCGAACAAGGATCTTCCGATCATCATTGACAACTGCTACGGCGAATTCACCGAAACCCGCGAGCCGACTCATGTCGGTGCAACACTGATTGCAGGCTCGTTGATCAAAAATCCCGGTGGCGGACTTGCCCCGACGGGCGGTTATATCGCGGGGGATGCGAAATTCGTTGAACGAGCCGCGGCTCGTCTGACCTGCCCCGGAATCGGCCGTGAATGCGGAAGTACCAACGGCATGAACCGCGCACTGTATCAAGGACTTTTTCTTGCACCGCATACCACGGCACAGGCGATCAAGACCTCTGTTTTCGCCGCTTATATCTGCGATATGCTCGGTTTCGATGTTTTCCCGAAACCGGACGATCCCAGATGCGATATTATTCAGACAATTCAATTTCATGATCCCGATAAACTTCTCGCTTTCTGTCGCGGAATTCAGTCCGCCTCCCCGGTGGATGCACACCTCACGCCGGAGCCGTGGGAAATGCCCGGTTACGATTGCCCCGTGGTCATGGCGGCGGGGACTTTTATTCAAGGTTCTTCGATCGAACTTTCCGCCGACGCACCGATGCGTGAGCCGTACACCGTGTATATTCAGGGCGGTCTGACCTATGAATCGGGCAAGGCGGGCATTCTCAACGCACTGAAAGCGATGGATGAATGATGACTCTTTACATCAACGCCTGCGTGCGTCCCAAATCCAGAACGAACCGTCTTGCTCACGCACTGCTTGACCGCTTGGGCGATTTTGATGAAATCAGACTCGACGGTCTTCGGTTGGAACCGATGACGGCGGAGCGTCTTGCGCTCCGTACCGAACTGATGACAAAGGGCGATTTTTCCGATCCAATCTTCGATCAGGCGAAAAAGTTCGCTTCCGCGGAACATATCGTTATCGCCGCCCCTTTTTGGGATCTTTCCTTTCCCGCAGAATTGAAAACCTATATCGAAAACATTTTTGTTGTCGGTCTGACCTCGGTTTATGACGAAAACGGCGTACCGCACGGTCTTTGTAAGGCAAAAAAACTATGGTATGTCACGACTGCGGGCGGGTATTTTGATCCGCGTTTCGGGTACGATTACATTAAAGAACTCGTCGGACATTATTTCGGGATTTCGGATACCGAACTGATCTATGCCGAATGTCTTGACCTTATCGGAAAAGACGCAGAATTCATTTTGTCCGAAACAATCAAAAACAAAATTGATGACAAATCGTTTTTTTGATTGACAAATCGCGATATTTTCAGTATAATTGTGGAACAAAAGCTATGACGAAGACAACGCCGTCGCAGAACACTTTTCAGAGAGTCGGGGATGCTGTGAGCCCGGCAGGTGAAGACGGAACGGTCACTTCCGAGCCCATCGGGGATAACCCGATGCGTCCGCGCACGTTAAGCGCATACGAGAGGGCTCTTTTTTAGAGTCAACTTGGGTGGTACCACGGTATTTTTTCGCCGTCCCAAATTCGGGACGGCGTTTTTTTATTATAATTTAGGAGTGTTACTATGAACGAAGAACTGGCAAAGGTGTATGATCCGAAAGCCGTTGAAGACCGCATTTATCAAATGTGGATCGATGGAAACCGGTTTCATGCCGACGTCGACAAAACGAAAAAGCCTTTCAGCATTGTTATGCCGCCCCCGAATGTCACGGGACAGTTGCATCTCGGTCACGCATTTGACTGCACCCTACAGGATATTCTTGTCCGCACCAAAAGAATGCAGGGCTATTCCGCCCTTTGGCTCCCCGGCACCGACCACGCTGGAATCGCAACCCAGATCAAACTCGAGGAAAAGATCCGCAAAGAAGAAGGTCTGACGCGTTATGATCTCGGTCGAGAAGAATTCCTTCGCCGTACTTGGGAATGGAAGGAAGCCTACGGCAACCGCATTGTGAAACAACAGAAAAAACTCGGCTCCTCCTGCGATTGGGAGCGTTCCCGCTTCACTATGGATGAGGGATGTTCCAAAGCCGTCCGTGAAGTCTTTGTTTCTCTTTATGAAAAAGGATTGATCTACAAAGGCAAACGAATCACCAACTGGTGTCCGAAATGCCGCACCGCACTTTCCGATGCCGAGGTTGAATATTCCGAACAAGCCGGTCATTTTTGGCATATTCGCTATCCGATCGTCGGATCGGACGAATATCTGATCATTGCCACCACCCGCCCCGAAACCCTTTTGGGCGACTCTGCGCTCGCCGTTCACCCCGATGATGAACGTTACACCGCATTTGTCGGCAAAAAGGTCATCCTGCCCCTTGTCGGTCGTGAAATTCCGATCGTCGCCGATGAATACGTCGAAAAGGACTTCGGTACCGGCGTCGTAAAGATCACCCCATGCCATGATCCGAACGACTTTGAGGTCGGTCTTCGCCATAATCTCGAACAAATTCTTGTCCTCGACAACGACGCAAAGATTAACTCGAACGGCGGAAAATACGAAGGTCTTGACCGCTACGAGGCACGCAAACAGATCGTCGCAGATCTCGATGCCGGCGGCTACCTCGTCAAGGTCGAGGATCACGCCCACAATGTCGGTGCCTGCTACCGTTGCGGTACGACCGTAGAGCCGATGGCGAGCGATCAATGGTTTGTTAAAATGGCACCTCTCGCCAAAGAAGCACTCCGTGCCGAACGCGAAGGCGAGGTCAACTTTGTCCCTGATCGTTTCTCCAAAATTTACGAAAACTGGATGGAAAATGTTCACGACTGGTGCATTTCCCGTCAACTTTGGTGGGGACATCAAATTCCCGCATGGTACTGCGACGAATGTGGTCACACCACCGTTTCCCGTGAAGATGCAACGGAATGTGAACATTGCCACAGCAAAAAAATCCATCGTGAGGAGGATGTTCTCGACACTTGGTTCTCCTCCGCACTCTGGCCGTTCTCCACGCTCGGTTGGCCGGAAAAAACGCCCGAACTCGACTATTTCTATCCGACGAGCGTTCTGGTCACAGGTTACGATATTATTTTCTTCTGGGTTTCCCGTATGGTCTTCTCCGGGCTTGCCCATACCGGTAAATCGCCGTTCAACACCGTTTTGATCCACGGTCTAATCCGTGACTCACAGGGCAGAAAAATGTCGAAGTCCCTCGGTAACGGCATTGATCCGCTTGAAGTCGTCGATAACTATGGTGCGGACGCCCTCCGCTTTACCATTGCCACAGGCAATTCCCCCGGAAACGACGCCCGCTTCTATATGGAGCGTGTCGAAGCAAACCGCAACTTTTGCAACAAAATTTGGAACGCTTCGCGCTTTGTCCGCATGAATCTCACCGTCGAGGATTCCAAACTTCCCGCCGTCGATCAACTTCGTTTGGAGGATAAATGGATTCTCACTAAACTCAACGGACTGATCAACGAAATGACCGACAATATCGAGCGTTTTGAACTCGGCGTCGCCGCTTCCAAAATCTACGACTTCTTCTGGGATGATTTCTGCGACTGGTATATTGAACTCGTCAAGCCGCGTCTGAACGGCGGCCAAGATTCGGAAAACGCACAACGCGTGCTTTGTCATGTACTTTCTACCGCGCTTGCGCTCCTGCACCCGTTCATGCCGTTCATCACCGAAGAGATTTGGCAGCATCTGCCACATACCGGCGAGGCTCTCATCGTCGCAAAATGGCCGGAATTCAATGCCGAATACGATTTCCCGAAGGAACGCGAAGGATGTGAAGCAGTCATCGACATCATTCGTTCCATCCGCAATCGTCGCAGTGAAATGAATGTCCCGCCGTCCCGTAAAGCGCATGTTTACATCGTCACAGAATATGCCGATGTGTTCCGTTCCGCCATTGCCCCGATCTCCAAACTCGCCAGTGCAGGTGAAGTAATGGTCGTTTCCGAAGCACCCGAAGGTGCTTCCGGCATGGTTTCTGCCGTCACCGGCGGTGCGACCGCCTATATGCCGATGGCTGATCTGATCGACTTTGAAGCAGAACGCGCCCGTTTGAATAAAGAACTCGAAAAGGCCGAGGGCGAACTTGCCCGCGTCCGCGGGAAACTCTCCAACGAGTCCTTTATCTCCCGTGCCCCTGCCCAAGTCGTTGATGCGGAACGCGCCCGTGAAGCGCAGGCCATCGCTCTGATTGCAAATCTCCGCGCCAGCCTTGACGCATTGGCAAATGCCTGATGACACGCTTTGATTATCCCGGCGCAGTCGAATACATTCATTCGATCCGACGCTTTGACCACGAGCCGACGCTTGATCGCATGACCGAACTTTTGCGACGTCTTGGAAATCCCGAAAAAAAATACAAAATCGTCCACGTTGCGGGGACAAACGGAAAGGGCAGTACCTGCGCTATGACCGCCTCGATCCTCCGCAACGCGGGTTACCGCACCGGGCTTTATATCTCGCCGTATTTGGTGGAATTCAACGAAAGAATTCAGCCGGATTGCAGACCTTGTGACAAAGATCTCCTTGCCGACGCCGCAGGCGAGGTCTTTGATGCCGCAGGAGATCTGCCCGTAACACAGTTTGAATTCATTACTGCAACGGGGCTGGTTTGCTTTGCCCGCACGGGTTGTGAATTCGTGGTACTTGAAACCGGCATCGGCGGACGCTTTGATGCGACAAGTGCCGTATCGGCGCCGGAGATCTGTGCGTTGACCTCGATCTCGCTCGATCACACAAAACTCCTCGGCTCAACGATCACTGCGATCGCACTCGAAAAATGCGGCATCTTCCGCCCCGGTTCCGATGTCGTCGTCTGTCCCGGTCAATCGGAAGAAGCGATGGCGGTCATTCAACGCGAATGTTTGCGTGTCGCCGCCGAACTTGTTGCGCCGCCATACGCAATGTATTCCTGCTCTGAACCGTCGTTGAAAGGCGAAAAACTATCCTATCGCGGGTTGCAGATCCATATTCCACTGATTGGAAAGCATCAGGTGCAAAATGCACTGACCGCAATTGAAATCGCATTTGCATTGAAAAAGCGTGGATTTTCAATTACTAATAGAGATATTATTGCAGGAATATACAAATCGGAATTTCAAGGTCGATTTGAAATTTTATCAAATCATCCGCTTTTCATCATTGACGGTGCACACAATCCCGATGGGGCACGTGTTCTTTCGGAAGCGATTACCACCGTGCTTTCGGGACGAAAACTCATCGCGATCCTCGGTGTGACCTCGGATAAGGACACCGCATCCGTTGTGGCGCAGATTGCACCGCACTGTCACACGGTCATTGCCACCTCCGCCAACAACCCCCGTGCGCTTGCGCCGGAAGTCACCGCAACTCTTGCCGCACCGTATTGCGATAATGTCGAAGTCGCCTTTGACTGCGACGCCGCCCTTACGCGTGCGTGGGAACTGGCAGGTGCCGAAGATGTCATTCTTGCCTGTGGCTCACTCTTTATCGCAGGAGAAATTAAAGGCATTTTCCTTCGTTCGACAAAATAAAATACTAAAAAATGGTAAAATCCCCGTATGCAACGCATACGGGGATCATTTTTTACAAGGAGGTCTTATTTTGACAAACGGAACATATCGTTTCGCCCTGATGGGTGAACTCGACCACCACGGTGCACACAACATTCTGCGTGCAGTTTCCGCCGCCATCGAACAAAATACGCCGCACTATCTGATACTCGACTTCGGCGGCGTCAGTTTTCTCGACAGTTCGGCAATCGCAGTCATCGTCAACGCCTATCGGCAAATGACGCAGATTGGCGGAAATCTTCGTGTCGAAAAAATGAGCGATCAGGGCAGGCGCGTCATCCACGCCGCCGGTTTGGATCGACTGATCAAATTTCAAACGGAGGAAAAAATATGAAACCGGACAACGAAATCAGCCTCAAATTCAAGAGTCGTTCGCAAAACGAACAATTTGCGCGTGCCGCCGTAGCCGCATTCGCCACACAACTTGATCCGACGATCGAAGAACTCGGCGACATCAAAACCATCGTCAGTGAAGCCGTCACCAACGCCGTCGTCCACGCTTACCCCGATCGGCTCGGGGAAATTTACATCAAAGCAAAATCCTACGCCGACGCCCGCCTTGTCATTGTTGTCCGCGACCGCGGTTGCGGAATTCCCGACATCGAACATGCGCGTCAGCCGACCTTCACCACCGGCGGCGACGAACGCTCCGGCATGGGCTTTACGATCATGGAAAGTTTTTCCGATGCACTTTCCGTCCGTTCTTCTCCCGGTCGCGGAACGACCGTGACGATTTCGAAATACATCTCATCGAGGCGACACGGTGCGTGCTGATCTTTTGTCCGCCGCAAAGCAAGGTGACGAGTCCGCCTGCACACAGATCATCAGCGAAAACACAGGTCTTGTGTGGAGCATTGCGCGGCGTTTTTTCGGGCGCGGAACGGATCCCGACGATCTGTTTCAACTCGGTTGTATCGGGCTGATCAAGGCGGTTCGTGGCTTTGATGAGGGCTACGGAACACAGTTTTCGACCTATGCCGTACCAAAGATTTTGGGCGAAATTCGCAGATTTTTGCGTGACGACGGCAATGTGAAAGTCAGTCGCACATTGCGTGAACGCGCCGCAAAGGCGACAATGATAGCGGACAAACTATCCCTCACTCTCGGTCGTCCGTCAACGATTTCGGAGATCGCCGAGCAAATGGATCTCACCCCCGAAGAAGTTTCGGAAGCGATCTGTGCCGCCGAGCCCGTTGCGTCGCTGGACGGACGCACCGACGATGATTCGGCGGCAATGGAGGATTTTTTAGGCGACGGCGGAATGGAAGACGCACTCATCGACCGAGTGTCCGTGAACGACGCTCTGCAAAAACTCCCCGACCGCGAAAAGGAAGTCATCGGACTGCGCTATTTTCGCGGGCTGACGCAGGTCAACTGCGCAAAAATCCTCAATGTGTCGCAGGTGCAAATCTCCCGCATCGAAAAACGTGCTTTGGCGCATTTGCGGGAACAATTTTATTAATTTGCACCTTTTCGATCCGTTATGCGTTTTTGCCGAACACGCAAAAATCAACCACACCGATAGAAATTCCGTCCGCCCATTCAAGGATTCGTAGACGAACATATCGGGCAACCTTTGCCGGGAAGGAACGGTACGCGATATTTTCTTCGATGTTATTGTCGCTTTGATCAAGAAGAATCTCCCAAGGACCGTCGATCGAATCGGCACATTCAATGACATATTTTGTCGGTGCCGGGACGATTCCTGCGTCGTAATCAAGACCGACATCCCGCCAAATTACACGAGACGCCCCGCAACAACGGCTTCCTTGCAGATCGACCGTATAAGTCGGCATTTTATCATCAGGTGCCGGTTGCCACCATGTCAGCATACTTTCATCGACGGCGTAAAGCGGGTTGCGTCCGTCGATAAAACTCGTCGCACGCAATGCTTTTCGGTTTCGGTAAAACAGCGGTGCAAGCCCGGTCGCGGTATTGCCGCGTTTTGCCTGTTCGGTTGCGGGCGCAAATCGAGGGGTGTCCGTGATCTCGGGGCAGAACAAAAGTCCGTTTTCGTCCATAAAGACCTGATCCATCCCGATTCTGCGCTCATAACAATGCTCATAGCAGACCGTTGTGGTATAAAATGTCCAAATCGTATCATTCGGACCATCAACGACGCAACCATGTCCCGCACCAGAAACCAAACCTCTGTCATGCCGCGTCAGCGGATTGTTCGGCTGATATTGAAAGCCGGAAAGCGGGCTTTCGTCCGAATAATAGACGCCCTGCGCATATGCGCTAAATTCCGTACCGCAGCCGGAATAGATCAGATAATAACGACCGTTGCGTTTATACATCCACTGACCTTCAATCCAGCCGAGTGAGTCGTCCTGATTGTGTTCACCGAAACATTCCCACCGGTGTTCAGGGTTGAATGCGTTGATTTCGATCGGATCGGTGGTGAAACGTCGCGGATCGTCCGGCGAAAGACGCACGCCGACAGTGCCGATGGTTGTGCCGACACCGTTCGGGCATTTGACATCACTGCACCAGTAAAGGTACAATTCGCCGTCATCATCGCAGAACAGTGCCGGATCGGCAACCACAAGTGTCTTGCCATCCGGCGAAATAAATTCACCGAGCAACTCATACGGACCTTCCGGACGATCAGCGATGTAAAGCGGGCGATTTAATCCGCAAAGGAGAATTTTCCCCTTCCAAACACAGATCGCAGGACTGTAAAACACATCATGCAAAGTGCTACCGTCCGTCAGTTTGATATCAATATGTGTCCAATGAACAAAATCTTCCGTGACATAGGCAATCTCATAACTCGGAAAAAGATACCACTTACCCTCATAATAAAGCACGCTCGGATCGGAAATCGAACGATAATCCGCAACGGGGATCCCGGTAAATCTCATTCCATTGGGGTAATCCACGCCACGCGGGCAATTTGGCATGGAGATCGGATTGCAATATGTATCAAATGAATGAATGTCCATCATATCCTCCTGTTTTTTGTTTTCAAATCAGTATGTGTCAATTCCGTGATTTTGATATGCGCATATCCGAATAAAACGGCGACCGCCACAAGGCTCCAATGGCGAAGCAGGGCTCCGCAAAGCAGGAATATGGCCGTCGGGATGACCGACAAAACCATACCTTCGCGATAAGATTTCTTTTTTCCGTATCTTATCCATTCCAGATAATAAACAAAAAGTGCCACTGTATTGAAAAGAAAATAGACCTCTAATTCCGCCGCACTCGAAAATCCGAATTTCCACACAAAAACAGGCAGAAGCATCAAGCATATGCAACCGATCCTGCCGATCCATTCACAGATCGTCAGGTGTTTCGGCAACGTTACGGCCCCTGCGTTACGATTTTTCAACGAATAAACAAGATTTGGTATCAAAATCAGAAAAACGATCGCCGCATTAAAAAAGTTGATCCATCCGAATTTCATCCGTTTGCCCTCGCTTGTCTGAAATATGTATGGTTCGCTCGTCAATAATTCTCTTGCTATACTCATTTTGCTCGATATTTCACGAAAACCAGCATTCGTTATTATTTTTTCGTTGTGTCGGATTGTTTTTTTCTTGCTTTCTATTTCAACATTACGCAAAGCGGATAATGTTTAGGTTCATGTGTTTCCAAGGAAATCAATCGATTGATAAAATTACTTTTGGGAATGATAAAACACGGTTCGAATTTTAGAAAATACCTCTTTCACCAACCTGTCCTTTGCCAAAACCGCGCATACGAAATACACACTGCCTCCAATCAAAATTTGTAAAAATGTTGTTGACAATTTTGACGGAAGCGTCCTTGTAGCAAAAGCAATAACAAAGTACATAATAACCGCTTGTACAGCATAATAAAGAGCCGTCCGT
The DNA here is from genome assembly GCA_002315595.1 of Clostridiales bacterium UBA1758. Taxonomy (GTDB): domain Bacteria; phylum Bacillota; class Clostridia; order Oscillospirales; family UBA1758; genus UBA1758. The sequence continues at coordinate 48,112 of DCHG01000062.1, forward strand.
AGAATCCCCTCAAATTTAATCTGTTTTGTCATATAAACATATTGAATAACTGCACAAACACAACTAGTTAAAATCGTCGCAAACGCCGCACCCATAAATCCATATTTCGGGATCAATACCGCATTTACCAATATGTTTAATATCATTGCACTAAACTGAGACAACATCAGAATTTTGACTTGATTTGTAGCAGTAAAATATTGACTTCCGGAAACCCCCATCAAAGTATTTGTCAATAAAATCGGTGCCATAACCTTTATCGCTTGCACCGTTGGAATGAATTCATTTCCCAAATACCACGGAATGAATTTTTCTGAAATTGCAATCATTCCAAGCATCGCAGGAAAAGAAATAAATAACAAACACCTCGCAGATTTATTTAACAAACTCTGTATTTGTTCTTTATTCTCTCTTTTAAATTCATTTGCAATCCTAGGCATTATCGCATTATTAATCGCCAGAATAAATGCCAACGGTATCGTGAGTATTTTTTCCGAGTAATCATAAAACGCAACTGCTTGAGAATTATCCGTCATCAATTCTATCATTATTTTATCACATTGCGTGTAAATAATCGTGCCTACCGAAGGGAGAAATAGCAATGCTGAATTGATTAAGTCCGTTTTAACATTGCTGAAATCCAAATGTGGCTTACGAACATATCTCTTAATTTGCGTAAATGAGATCGCATTTGCTAATGCTATCGATATCCCTTGAATAAATAAATATTTATCGATATCATTACTATCTTTAACAAATAGGAAAATGCTAACCACCGCGATTATTTTAGTCAGCATATTTTTCAATAATGCCCACTTCATATCCTCAACACCCACAAAAAGCCATGTCGGATCTATGAAATAGCCTATCATATAGGAATAATATATCAAAAACAGACTTCGATATTTTCCGATAGACATTGTAACTGCAAAGTATACAACCGAGCCGAAAATTGCAATTACCACTCTTGACGACATTATTTGCCAAAAAACATTTGATATTGCATCCGGATCGTCCCGAACATACGCAATTTGTCTATTCCCATAGTTATAAATACCAAGTATTACAATAGAGCAAATTAATGTTGTTGCCGAATTTACATAACCGTATATTCCTGTTCCAATCGGTCCCAATATGCGTGACAAGTAAGGCGCAGTAAAAAGCGGAATAAGCATCGAAACCATTTGGTATATCAAATTATATATATAGTTTTTGGTAATCTTTCCCATTTTGTTCATTTGTTTTTTTGTTTTTCATATTTTTTCTTTATCTTAAAATAACTGAGGGTTTTTTTTATTGAAATTCGATCTCGGTTTTGCATATACACCCTATAATAATATGCCAGTTTGTTTTTCTTGCCATATTTTTTTACCAAATCGGAAGTTATTTCTCCATCGAATGACTTAATAACATCCGGATAGATCAAAAAACGGTCGAAAGAATCAACCCAAAGTTTCATCGGTCTGCAAAAAAAGTGAATATACAAATATTCCTCTTGGAACAAATCACTGCTTGCATTAATATAATAGCGAGATAGTTTTCCTTTTTCCCACAGAAATAAATTAAACTTATTTTTCCAGGCCTCGCATTTCTCTTTTCCCTGCAAGAAAAAACCGGCTTCGTATTTCTCCAGTCCGGCGTAAACAGTATCGGTAAATGAACGAAATTGGTATTTTTCATATATTTTTCGAATCAATTGAACATCTGTACAACAAATTTCGTCTGTTATAAAATCGTCATTGTACGATTCATCCTCTATTGCTAATCTATACCGTAAATTAACTTCGGGATTATTTCTGTAAATCGTCGCATGACCCTGATTTCCGATTTTTTCATATTTCTGCAACATTTCACTTGTGTAGAACCGTCTGATATTCCCCCACAATAAATCAATGTCGCAGTATCCCCAAAAATCAAAATCTTTTAGATACTCATGAAAAATATCACCGTACGCCACTTTATAGTCACACAATTTATAGGGTGTTTTTAGATTTATATGAAAATCGTACTTCCTCTGAATAAAGGACTGCATTTCTTTAAAAGACAGGTAAACAACTTTCACATTTTCCGGGTACTCGTAGCAAGTATCATCATCAATAAACAAAATCCAATTAATTGTCGGGTTGTATTTGCATGAGTTTAACCACATTTGAAAATATGATGGTAAATGACCGAAATACAGAACAACAAAGCAAATACTGATTTCATTCATAATTATTTCCCGCCCATTATTTCTTCAATCAACTGATTTTCATCACATTCTAAATAATGTTTCAAATATGTTTGTCCATATTTCCCACTGATTTCTACTTGAATTGTATTATTGGACCATTCAACATCATTTAGCACTTGTACCTTTGAAATTACACTCTTTAACCAACAAAATCTAATTGTCATACATAAACGCTGTGCGAATGGCAACTCTGATTCTAACCAATGAAACACCCTGTTCGGCGTTGTCTGTTTAATGATATCAAAAAAGCATCTATCCACATAAGGTCTATTTGGTTTCATTCCATGACATATCGAGGAACTATGGACTCCGATTGGAAAGGATAATATCGGCATAGGAAAGAATGTCATAGGCGAATCATTATCCAATGCAATAACCCTGCATATCTCATTGTCGGCATTAAAATCCACAAAATAATTATTTTGTTTATGATCTCTTTGAAAACAAATTGCATCAAAATAATTCAACCGATTCAACTCTTTTTGGAAAATCGGAGAAATGTGCTGTTTTTCCTCCAAAGACATATCTGTGGGACATATGCCATTGCACTCCTTTGTGACAATCCCAACCCTCTCAATGCCGTCATAGCATAATACCGCAAACCAGCAATTTGGAAACATATCATCTAATTCGAACAAATCTGCCAGTTTTTTTGTAGCGACGCTCATCATCGGGCGAAATATCTGATAGTGCCCTTGTTTGATAAAATTATTCAATTTAAATGAATATATCTCGTTTCTGATGAATAAAACAAATTCAGTGCCAAAGTTTTCAAGAAATTCAACAACTTTTTCTTTCCCCTTTGAATAATCCTGAAACAGTCCCGGAAATCCCACTTTCCCGAGATCCCATCCGCTATATCTTTTTCTTGTCGTTTCATAATGACTCTCAACATACGCATTCATCTTTTTAAGTTTTCTGATATTCTTCAGATTACTTAACTCGTTCTTAATTTGCAACTCTATTTCCTCTTTTTTTTCAAAGGAGTTAATATTTTCAAAATAATCTGTTATTACATCCTCAATATATATTTGAAATTTACTATGAATTCGACATTCTTTAAAGTAAATGGTTGTTTCATCAACTACTGCGCGAATAATATTGTTTGAAGATGAAAAATAGGTGACATCTTCTCTCTTGCATTTATACACCGGAAGATCATCTTTGTCAATTTCCACTCGTTTTGATCCACTTCCGTATGTAACTTTTCGAATCAAATCAACTATTCGTTGCTTTATCATTGTCTAACAAAACCTCGTTATATTACTTGATAACGCCTTGTCCTTTGATTATTCTGCGTATAATACGTTCAATATGTAAAATTTTCATTACTGCTATTGTATGCTGTAATATAGTTACTCTTCTAAGATATTTTTTTATCCATAATTTATCTACACCATTTCTTAATGCGATTGCTTCGTGTTCTTTTAATGTCACGGTTTTAAAATGCTTTGAACTCTCTCCGCCTTCACGAAATCCACTTAATATTTCGTCTACATAATAGAATTTCGCACCGGCAAAATACATTCTTGACAAAAGTTCATAATCCATTGCGCATCTATAGTCTAAAGAAAACATCCCATACTTTTCATATGCCTTTGACGAAACAAAGACAGACGGATGATTAAGAAGAAATGTGTATTCCATTTTAGACAGATCCGTATCCGGCTTTTTTATATATCCATCGGATAATATGTTGCGGAATTTAATCGTTTTTCCAAAAACAACATCAATATCAGTCTGGTTTTCAAAAATACGGCTGATGGTTTTCACGGCCCCGGGATATAGCACATCATCCGAATTGATTATTCCAATAACATCGCCTGTTGACATCAGTATTCCTTTATTAAATGCATCGCTGATTCCCTTATCGGGTTCGGAAACATATCGTGTAACAACTCCCGGATATTGCTTAATTATGTCCAATGTTGAATCGGTTGACCCTCCATCAATTATAACATACTCTAAATCAGGGGAATTTTCGGCTTTCACACTCTCTATCGTTTCTCGCAAAGTCTTTTCACTGTTATAAGTTACCGTTATTATCGACACCCGTAAATTCTTCATTACATCTTTCCTTCTGTGGTCAATCGATTGTTGCAATTCCTTGTTGACTGATAACTTTGGAGTCATTCCCACTTACAATATAAACGACAACAAACAAGAAAAATCCCATGTTGAAATAATGCCCATATCTTAATAATCTCAACAGGAAATAACTAATACACATCAATTGAGTAATCTTGTTCGTTTTCAAATTGTCCGTTGTCCGATTTTTATAGATAAAATACACCATACCGGCAACGCCCAATATTCCCGTTTCAGATACAATTCGCAAAAATAAAGAGTTTGCATCTTCCTGGTTTAATTGTAATTGAACAGAAGATATTTCAAATATTCCACTATATTTTTTATATGCGATCAAATGCGATCCAAGACCGCCCCCCATTCCAAACGTCGATTTAAAGTTTTTTAAAGCCACTTTATAATTTATGAATAAGGTTTGGGTGCTTAAATTAGAGTAATCCTCAGTTTCTTCAAAAAGGAATAATCGAACTGTATCGTCCACTCTCATTTTGAAAATATCAACATAATTATATGCAACAATAAATAGTGCAATAAATAAAAGTATAATGGATATTTGTTTAATTCCGTACTTATATTCCGATAGAATTAATATCAAAACAAACGCAATACCCACAAATCCCGATGATGAAAAAGTACAAATCACTCCCATAAGAATAATAATCGCTTCAAAAGGATTAGAAATCATTATTTCGGATTCTTTATTATTGCCAATAAAATAGTAGATTGAAAAAAAGACTGCCGGCATCAAAACCAGCGCGCATGCTGATGGCTCGGTGAAAATACCACTTGATCGGTAAAAATCAGTAGATCCTGCCTGGGATGGTACAAGCCATCTCATATCATAAATAAAAGATACATTCATTTTGCGTGCAACTTGCTGTAACAATACAAATGCAGCAAGAACGCAAGAATAATCGGTATAAGTCTTTAGCACCGACAGATAATTACCTTCGTCAATGATCGATGCATAAAAAATTAAATTCCCGAAAATTCCCAATATTTGCTTTAAAAGCAGAACCATTTCGTTGTTTTTTAAAATAACGCCAAGTATTCCGTGGATGAAAAAAACTGCAAAAAACAGTAAATATTTATTTGTTATTCTTATTGCTTTATAATTACACAAAAGAATAGAGAATTCGAGAATCAAAATAACCTCAGGTGAAAAGACTCCCCCGAGAAAAATCAATAAAATCGCTATTTTTTGTTGCAACTTGGATAATGAAATTCTCATCGTCATCCTCTTATTTTTTCGTACAAATCTAAGTATTCCTTCACCATTCTGTTTTTCGAAAATTTCTGCGCATACGTCACAATATTTTCGGAATCAAGTTTAGAAACTTCTTTAAAGACGGTGCATACCGACGCCAAATCGTGAGACGGAATAATTCTACCCACTTCTTCGGAAATCAATTCCGGCAACGCAGTACTGTCATACACAATTGCCGGTGTCCCGCATGCCATTGCTTCCACTGTCGGAAGGCCAAACGTTTCCTCAACGCTGGTATTGAGAAATACATCCGCCGTTGAATAAAGCCCTGCGAGATCATTTAGATTATCTATCCGTTCTACACTCAATATCTTCTTGGAAAGATGCTTTCTTTCCTTATTCCTTATTCCAACCAATACAACCCGACATTCATCAGGCAGTATTTCAGCCAATCTAATGAAATCATTCAATCCTTTTCTTTCGCTCCATGTACTTGCAACGCCAAGGATCATATATTTATCTTCAATATTATGTTGTTGTCTAAATCGGCTCTGTGTCGGCTTAAAATTCTGTAAATCAATGCCGTTGTAGATCGTTTTGCACGGAACTTTTTTCAAAAACGATTGCTTCACCTGATTTTCAAGCCATTTTGATACACAAACCAAATGCAAATTGTCGACGGATGTAAATAATTCTTTTTTTCTTTGGTAATTCCATGATGAATTATCGAATATGATACTCTTTGGATACGTTTTTTTCTGTGGACAATCATGGCAACCGTATTTCCATCTATCGCATCCAACCATATCATAATGGCAACAGTGTCCGGTAAATGCCCAACAATCGTGCAACGTCCAAACGATCGGTTTTCCGCTTTTTTTTAAATATTCAAATAAAATATCAACATTAATATAGTATCCGTGAAGATTATGCAAATGAATAATATCCGGATCGTACAACTCGATTTGTCGAATCAATTTCCGCGTTGCCTCTTTTGAGAAAAAACCGGCCCTATCCGTTAATCTGGTACAAATACCATCAATATAGACTCCCGAGGCATTTCCAATCTTATAATGGGAAATATCTTTATCAATCGTGTTGCGCGCAAAGGCAACCATCCCTTCATTTCCTTGATATGAAAGAGATCTGCATAAATCTGTTGCAATACGCCCGGTACTCAAGTTACCAAAAATATTGATATGTAATATCCTCAAAAGAAACCCTTCTTTATTCAAAACTCAATCCCGAAAAAACACTTTTCAAATTGATAATTTCCCACTCATTTTTCCAGTTTCCTTATCACTCTCGCGGGGTTTCCGACGATCACGGAGCGATCCTCGTACTGTCCGGCGACGACGGCTCCGGCTCCGACAATGCAGCCCTCGCCCAGTACAGTTCCCTTCAAAATGATCGAATTGCACCCGATAAAGCAGTTTTTTCCGATTTTGATCTCCCTTGCGGGGATCAGATCGCTATTACCGCCCGTCGGATCGCACAACAATTCCACCCTTGTTTCCGCATCAAGCGGATGAAAATCATTATCGAGAATTTTCACATTTCCCCCGATCGATGTATTATCGCCGATCTCGATCTTTTTTCTGGCATAGATCGTCGCCCCGGAAATTCCGACATGATCTCCGATGACGATCTCGGCACCGGGCGCACGGGTGACAATAATCGTGCGGCTATATAGCCCCACCAAATTCGACAAAAACGAACTTTTGATCGTTACGCCTTCACCGATCGAAAGATTTGCGCCTTTTTTATTATAAATCAGCGGCAAGCCCTTCAAAAGAAGTCTCTTTCCGTATTTGATTTTTTGAACTTTCAGCGCAATTTTAAACCAGTTGCAATTCATAATTTCGAAATTTCATCCTTATATTTGGAAATACTGCATTCCTTGGACAGATTTTTTTCGACATAATCTCTGCTGTTGATTTGAGTCGGTTTATTCTCAATAGCATGACGAAGCATTGCTTCAATTGCGGGATAGTCCCCCGGATCACACACTTCACCGCAACCGATTTCTTCGATCAAAGTCCTGATCTCGGTCCCCTGCTCCAACACGCCGAGGATCGGTTTATTGATTGCCGCAATCCCGTAAAACTTGCTTGGACAACTCACGCCCTTGATGCCCTTTGCATTGACGCACCAATGAATGTCGCCGGAATTCAACGAAGCGTTCAGATCCGCCTTATCCTGATACGGGATAAAGACGACATTGGCAAGATCTTTGTCTTCCTTGTTTTTTTTCAGCGTTTCCAATTTCGCACCTGCTCCGACAAAGGCAAAGACGACATCCGTTCGATCACGAAATGTTTCGATAACTTTCATAATGTTTTCAAGGTCATAATACAGTCCGATATTGCCGGAATACATCACAACATATTTTCCCGCAAGACCGTATTTTTCTTTGAATTGAAGCACCTCCGGCGCGTCCTGCGACAAAGGGTAGATCATTTTTTCGTCGATCCAGTTATTGATCATCACGGTTTTCGGGCATTTTTTGCCGACAAAACGGTTTTTGACCGTTTCAACAAGATCCCGTCCGACGGTGATGATCAGATCGGATCTGCCGCAAGAGAAAATATCGAGTTTTTTCATCACCCAAACGACGAAACGATTGGATGAGTAATTCACGGCACAGATCTGTTCCGGGTTAAAATCCTGAATACAGTACACGAGTTTTGCGCGTTTCATCCATTTACCGATGACGCCCAAAAGCCCACCGAGGATCGGCGGCTGAGAAATGGTAAAAACGGCATCCTGACCGCCCGCCTTTTTGCAGGCAGCGATCGCCCGAAAAAAATAGGCAAGAATATTCTTGATCCTGCTGATCTTGTTTTCTTTTGAAAACTCCGGAACGCGAACACGGATGATGCGCACACCATTGATCTGCTCAAAATAGTACTTTTTATTCCGATATGCTTCTTCGATCGTGCCGGAATAGGACGGTACAGTGCAAATCACGGTGATTTCGAACCGATCGGTCATTCCTTCCGCCAGGTCCTGCAAAATCTGACCGGTCGATGCGACATCGGGGTAATAATAATGGGCGAACATCAAAAGTTTTTTCTTCATTTTCCCCCCCCCCATTATTCGTGCAAAATTCGTCGGTTTTGATTGCGTTCTTTCGAATTTACCATACACCGACTTCTATTATAATATTTTATCATAATATGATCCGAAATTCAATCACTACGGGGGTGATTTACGCGTTTTGCCTTTCTTTCGTTGAATAATTTCGCCAAATATGATATACTAAATTAAAAGCAGATGTTATTTCGGATTGATCCCATTCGTTTTGCAAAAGGCGTGAGTAAAATATGACAAAATCCATCACCGCATTAACCTCATTGTTCCTACAAACCTCGCTTCAGGATTCCGAGGCTGATTACCGACGTTCCGTCACAAATGCTGGCTTTCCGCACTGGGACGCCGTTGTCATCACCGCCTCCAATCGGTTGCAGGCAGAGGGCTATATGCTCCAAATCGAATCACGCAGAAGCCGTCTTCCGCAGAATACGGCTTTTCTCGTCATTCCCGATGAAGGCGACAAACGCGTCGGCTCCGCCGGATCAACGCTTTCCGTCATTCGGGAACTGAAATCGCGTTTCGGCGACCTTTCCGATAAAAGATTTCTTGTGATTCACGCAGGCGGAAACTCATCACGCTGTCCGCAATATTCTGCGCTCGGCAAACTTTTTGCGCCTCTTCCCACGATGCTCGGCGACAAGCCTGCCACACTGTTCGATATGTTTCTTGTCACGATGGCGTCCGTTCCCGGCAGGATGAAAAACGGAATGTTGCTGCTTTCGGGCGATGTCACACTGCTTTTTAATCCTCTAATGTGCGATTTCGGTGATGCCTCCGCCGCCGTCATTTCGTTTACGGAAGATGTCGAAACCGGCAAGGATCACGGCGTATATGTGAAAAACCCCGTCACGGGTAATGTGAAAAGTTTTCTGCACAAGCAACCCGTTGAGGTGTTGCGCGATCGCGGAGCCGTCGACCGTCGCAATCTCTGTTCCATCGACACGGGTGCCATTTGGCTCTGTCCCGAAATTCTCGACCGTCTTTTCTCACTTGTCGACACCGACGTAAAATATCATTCCGTCGTCAACGACACCGTCCGTCTGTCGCTTTATTCCGACATCGCCTATTGCCTTGCCGAGGATAGCACGCTTGCGCGGTTTCAAAACGAAACGCCCGAGGGCAGTTTCTGCCCCGAATTGACTGCGGTACGCGAAAAGTTATGGAACGTCATCGGCTCGTATAATATGAAACTGATGAACCTTGCACCGGCGAAATTCGTTCATTTCGGATCCATTCCCGAAATTCTCGATCTTGTCAACACCGGCGTGGAAGAATACACTTTCATCGGTTGGGAAAAACAAATTGGTTCTTCTCTCGGAAACGCTTCAAATCCGGCATACAATTCTGTGCTGAACGACGGTGCCATCATCGGCGACGGCAGTTTTTTGGAGGTTTCCTATGTCCGTTCCGGCGCAGTGATCGGCAAAAATTCGTATGTTTCGTTTGTTGATCTTCATCGTGGCGATCGGATCCCGGACAATGTTCTCGTTCACGGTTTGCGACACTCTAACGGGAAATTCACCTGCCGGATCATGAACGTCACAGATAATCCAAAGAGTAATTATCTCTTTGGTATTCAACTATCTGTAATCGGAAATAAACTAGGTGCAAAACTTTCCGAAACGCTTTGGGACGCAATGCTCTATCCCGAATGTGACAGTATCGACGAGGCAGTTCAGGCGAGTTTGAACCTCTACGATCTCGTTGTGAACGACTCCGGCGATCTGGATCAATGGCAAAGCGCGACAAAAAAATCGCTTTGTTCCGGTTTCAATGATGCCGATCCGAAAGCGATCATCGATTGGAACCAGCGCATGGAAGAACTCGTTCAAATGGATGAATTCGCAAATGCCATTCGATCGGGAATTCCCGCAAGCACGATCAAACCATCCTCTGCAAAACTTTCAGAAATTCAAAAAAAGTGGGTTGCGGATCAGTTTAAGGATCTTGATCCGACTGATCTTTCGGATTTTTCCTATGCGATCCGCCTTCACTATTATCTTGGTACTGTGTTCGGCGAAGAGGAGTTTACCGCGTCCTGCTATCAACTGATCGCCCAAACAGTGCTTCATTCGACACTTGCCGGTCTGAACTACCGCGACCAATTGAAGATCGCATCCGACGAAGTCGTCGTCCGTCTTCCGCTTCGCGTCAACTGGGGCGGCGGTTGGACGGACACCTGTCCCCATTGTTTGGAACACGGCGGCATCGTTTTGAATGCCGCGATCGCGATCGACGGCAAATATCCCGTTGAAGTTCGGCTCGTCAAAATCCCGGAACACAAAATTGTATTTGACAGCCGTGATATGGATGTCCACGGCGAATTCACCGATATTGCACCGTTGCAGGAAACCGGGAACCCCTTTGATCCGTTTTCATTGCAAAAAGCCTGCCTGCTCGCCTGCGGAATTATCCCGAAGACAGGCGGCAACCTCGACGCTATCCTGACACGCCTCGGCGGAGGCTTTGTCATGCACTCCGAGGTCAAAAATGTCCCGAAAGGCTCCGGTCTCGGTACATCTTCCATTCTTTCGGCTGCCGCGGTCAAGGCGATGTTGCGCTTTGTGGGCGCGCCATTCACGGAAGAAACGCTTTATTCCACCGTGCTTGCGATGGAACAAATCATGTCCACCGGGGGCGGATGGCAGGATCAGGTGGGCGGATTGATTCCGGGCATCAAACTCGTTTCGTCCTCACGCGGTATCGACCAGCGGCTGAACGTCGAGCATATCCACCTTTCCGATGCGACAAAATCGGAATTAAATGAGCGTTTTGCGATTATTTACACCGGTCAGCGTCGTTTGGCGCGAAACCTTTTGCGCGATGTTCTCGGTCGGTATATCGGTAACGAGCCGGACAGTCTGTACGCACATCGTGAGATCCAAAAAATAGCAAATTCCATGCGTCTTGCGCTGGAAAACGGCAATGTGGACGAATTTGCGAGACTTTTGGATCAACACTGGTCATTGTCCAAAAAAATAGACTCCGGCAGTAGCAATTCGCTGATCGAACAGATCTTCATCGCAATTGACGATTTGATCGACGCAAGAATGTGTTGCGGTGCCGGTGGAGGCGGTTTTTTGCAAGTCGTGCTGAAAAAGGGCGTGACCAAAGGCGATGTGCATCATCGCTTGAAGGATGTGTTCCTCGATTTCGCCGTTGATGTTTGGGAAAGCGCGATCGTGTACGAGATCAATGCGTAATTCAAGGGGGAACGCATTGCTTTGTTCATAAAATGATGGGGCAGGTTCAATGAGCCTGCCCCGTTTTTTCGGATATTTTCACTCTGCTCCGCACGACGGAAATAGGAATCGTCCACAGATGGAATATGGAAAATTTCGGCACATCAATCACAATTTCCTTCGGCTCTGTTTTCTTCTTTGGAAACGATTTCACGAACTTCATCCAAAGATTTCCAATCGGCGGTATGTTTTTTCATTACTATTTTGTGTCGAATTCTAACAACAAATTTAGGGAAACAGGAACGAATATGATAAAGTTTTCCCAGTGATTCTTTTGTCGTTTCGTATTTTTTCTTTGAGATTAGGTTATATTTATATAAAATCTTATTGTCTTCCAAGGCTACCAAAACTCCATTATTGGTTCCTATTCCATCACAGTCAAAAATCGACACGATTTGACTAATTGATTGATATTGTACCCCCCCGGAAAATGCTTTTACGAAGAAACCAAAATCAGCGGCCAACCCTTCTTGTAACGAAAAAGGGTTGTTTTTTAGATATTTGCTTCGAGTAATAACGGATTGGTGGCAAAACTCCATTTCTCCCAAAAATGACAATTTACTCGGATCCTTAGACCTGTAAACCCGATACTTATTTTGATACTTAAAAACCACATCGCCGTATATTATATCCGCGTTATTTTTATCTGCTCTCTCAAATACAAGCATCGAATATTCATCAAAAAAAATATCACCTGCATTCAAATAAAGACACCATTCGCCGGTTGCAAGAGCCGCGCCTTTATTCATTGCGTCGTATATTCCCTTGTCCGATTCACTGTAAAAACGGATCAGTAATCCCAATTTCTCCGCTTTCTCAATATATTCTTTCATTGCTTCTGCCGTTCCGTCCGTTGACGCCCCGTCAACTATCACCATTTCAATCGTACTCATATCAATTTTCTGATACATAACGGATTCAACAGTTTTCAATAAATCTTTTTTCGCGTTTTTGCATATCGTGATGATCGAATATTCAGGCTTCATAGCATTCCCTCCCAGCATAAAGTGATCCTCTCACCAATAACATCCATTTTCAACCTGTTTATAATTTTGGGGCGGAGTTTCGATTGGGCGAATCCAATTTTCATTGATAAACTTCTTATATAAAAGATCGGAAGTGAGCAGAAATTCTCCATAAACTCCAAAAAAAGCCGGCAACCGTCCGCAAGGTTCAATTGCTATTTTACCCATTTTCTTGATCTCACACCCCAAAGGAAATCCGTATGCTCCTGCTCCAATAAGTGCAATATCAAAATCTATTTTCCGAATATCATCGATCATTTTCCTCAACACCTGAAAAAAATTGGTAAATCCTTCCGGTCGTTCGCCCACCTGAGTTGTATAAGTCTTGTATGTAATCAACTCAAAATCCGGCAACTCACATTCAGGCGAATATGCCCATTCCGATTTGCGTTCATATTGTAATCTAATTGAATCCGTAAATGAATTTGCAACCAACACTTTTTTCCCTTTTAATGCACCAATCCATGTATCCCGAATCGGTTTATCACAATACGGCCCAAATTCAAAATATTGCTTTTTTCTATCATCAACCATTTTAACATGGCGAAGAAAATGACCATATGAAAACAACTGATATTTAAACGGCGGAAAACTAACTGGCATATAATCGCATTCGGAATAACAAGAAATTAACAGTTCGGAAAACTCATCTACCGCTTGATCGATTTCTTTATAGTCATCAGAAAAAAAGCCCGAAGTTTGATATAACCACTCAATCCAGCAAGTTTTGTACCTTTTTGTCACCTTGGCTCGTTTTTTACAATATGAATTTACAATTGCCGCTTCAGTATTTCCCATCCTCCCCAGGAAAGTTGGTGTGCCATCCAATATCCTGTTTTTAATTTCATCAGTTTCTAAAATATCAATAGTTTTATAACCTAAACCTTTTAATATTTGAAAATATGTCGTATCGCAATCGTGCTTTATCAGTGTTAGAAATGCACGAACTATATTGATTATAAAATAATCAATACTATCTCTAATCGTAAATTTATACACTATATTTTCCTCTTTTGAAACAAGAATTTCACTTACTTTTTTATCTTTTACTCTTTTGAATGCACATCCATAATTTTCCAATAAATCATTTTCGCGTTTTTGCATATCGTGATGATCGAATATTCAGGCTTCATAGCATTCCCTTCCGCTACATTTCATTGCATTTTTATCAAAATATCATCAATTCACGTAATTGAAAAATAGTCTATACCGAGTCATTCACAGGATCTTTTCCGTGATATTCAATACGGTCTCTATAATTTGATCCATATCATAGTACTTATATTCGGCTAGTCGTCCGCAAAACAGAACATTTTGTTCTTTTAATGCTAATTCTCTGTATTTTTTTAATAAAATCTCGTTCTTTTCATCGTTTATTGGATAATACGGTTCAACTCCGGGTACCCATTCAGTACTATATTCCTTGGTGATGACAGTCTTTGGTATCTCGTTTCCGTTTTCATCCTTGCCGAATTGAAACCACTTATGTTCAATCATTCTGGTCCACGGAGTATCCGCATCAGTATAATTAATAACGGCGTTTCCTTGGTAATTCGAACAATTAATTATTTCATTTTCAAATCTAACCGATCTATATTCCAGATGACCATATTGATAATCGAAAAAGGCATCAATCGGACCGGAATAAATAATGTTCTCGGCTACAAATTCATATTCGGCTTTATTTTTTAAATAATCGACACCTAATTCTACATCCGCACCATCGAGCATCTTTTTTACCATTTCCGTATATCCACCATTTGGAATTCCCTGATATTTAGCATTAAAATAATTATTGTCATAGGTAAATCGGACAGGTATGCGGTCGATAATGAATGTCGGTAATTGCGTGCACTCTCTCCCCCATTGCTTCTGCGTATATCCCTTAATCAGTTTTTCATAAATATCCGTTCCGACTAGCGAAATGGCCTGTTCTTCAAGATTTTTCGGAACGCGAATTCCTGACAATTTTCTCTGTTTTTCAATGAAACTTTTCGCTTCATCGGGCGATACAATCCCCCACATTGAATTAAATGTATACATATTAAACGGAAGCGAATATAATTCCCCCTTATAATTGGCAATTGGGGAATTCACAAAATGATTAAAACTCGCAAACCGATTGACATAGTTCCATACTTTTATATTATTCGTATGAAAAATGTGTGCGCCATATTTATGCACATCAATTTGGTCAATTCTTTCGGTGTAAATATTACCTCCAATATGTGACCTTTTATCGAGAACTAACACAGTTTTCCCTTTTTCTATCGCTCTTTGTGCAAATACAGAGCCACTTAATCCCGCGCCAACTATGAGAAAATCATATTTTTTCTTTTTCATATTTCCAGCCCCAGCATTTAATCGCAACGATTTGTATACCACGGAACAAGTTTCAACAACCAAAATGCTAAATACCGAGTTCTTCTCATACTTTTAATAAGAATTCCGGAATTTCCAAAATCTTTTCCTTCAATCACTGTATATATTTCCGGACTGATTTCTTTCATTTCCGTGTCAAATTTTCGAAGTTTTTGCAAAGTGGCTTTGTTAATTCCACAACGATAGAGATATCGAAACGCCGTTCTTCCGGTAATTCCGCAGACTCTTAATAGGTAACTTTTGTTCGGAGTATTTTTTGAAATTAAGTGATAATTCTCCGAAATCATTAATGAAATCTTCAAAAGATCATCAATATGCTTTTTTATAGATTCAGTCGATACCGATTGCCCGTCCCGCCCAATACGATAATTGTACATATTGATATGATAATAGCGAATCGTTGTTGCTACCAAGAATGGTAAGTAAAAATAGACTGTATCCGTATACAATAAATGCTCCGGCAACTCAACACCCGATTTTAAGAGAACTTCTGTCCTATATGTTATATTCTGATGGCCATAATGTGAAGAAGGTACATTAATCGCTATATTTTGCAAATCCGAAATATCGAACGTCTCGATTTTTTTCATATCTATATTATTTTCGCAAAAAGATCGCATATCTGATATTATCACATCTGCATTTTCATTCTCCAACTGTTTCAAAAAGGCTCCCAATGCACCTTTTTCCAACATATCATCTCCGTCAAGCGTTTTGAAATATATACCGGTTGCATGATTGATTACATAATTTTGAACCGACCCGTATCCACCATTTTCTTTATGAACAGGGAAAATTGAATTTGGGTATTTCATTGCATATTCTTTTGCGATTGAGAGTGTTTCGTCTGTTCCACCATCGTCCACCACGAATATTTCCAATTTATCCATAATTTCAGGTACAATTAATGAATCCAATGTATCTTTTATTGTATTTTGGGCATTAAATGCCGCAATTGATATCGTTAGAACTTTGTTCATTTTAACTTTCATTCCTTATCGATCAACTTTTGATAAAGCATCTTTCGTTTCTTTGCGTTTTGAATCGTCCGAAGTGTATCCGGCTTTCTTTCACGGTGAACAAGGTCACCGCAATACCCGATCAGCACGGCAATACGGGATTTCTTTTCAGCCGTTGCCTTCGCTTTCAAACTATTCCACGCCGAGATGAACAGACTATTTTTAATCCCGCCCTCGTTTGCCGCGCCGATATATTTAATCTGCGCGCAACGTGCCCAGTAATCCTTTTTCCCGAAATTACCCGATGCAAGAACATCCTCCATTATTTCGGAGACAATGTGCTCATCATCCGTCCCGTAGCAGTCGCGATACGGCATCGAAAGATATTCCACGCAAACGAGTGATACAACACGGGCAAATTTCCACAATCCAAGCGTTTTCAGTTCCGTCTCCCACCGGCTCACATCCACTTGATCAGCAAACACCGCCCAATCGCAAAGATGCCGAAGACCAAAGCCCTCAAGCGCAAAATGCTTCGCCATATGGCTGAGCATGATCACGCAGTGATGATACGCCGACGGCATCATCATACCGTCGACCTCCTCCGCCTGCTCAATCACATTTTCAAAAACGCTCTCAACTTTATCGTTGTTTCCCGAAATCCTTCGATGAACCTCAATCGTGATACCCGTTTCATCTGCGAATGCCGCGTGCATCACGCCATCGTCCTTTTTCATGGCATAGCCGTGATCCGTCATCACCTTCATTGTCCGGGGGAAATCCGCGTCGCACACATAAATGTCCACATCCCCTGCCATTCGTCGCATCGGCTCCGGATAGTACCGTGCAGACGTGCAACCCTTCAAGATCACATATGGGATCTGCGCCGATTTCATCATCTCGTGGATTTTCCGATGTTGGTCGAAAACAAGCAGATTTTTGCGGATAATCCTGAAAAACAGTTCGTCCTTGACATTCGGAAGCATCGCATATACGGCTTGTTGCGCCGCTTCCTCAAACAATTCCGGCGAAGTTTCAAAGGCTTCGATCGGAGCAGAAAAAAGAACATTCGCCAATATTTTCAGCAGGAGTATCTGTGTTTCGTTCATAACCATCCTCCGAATATTGTGACAAATGTTCTAAAAAAGTCAAAATCCCACCGAATTTCGGAGATTTTTGACCAATATTATTCTATCAGCAGACTAAATTCGCGGTATTACTTGCACCATTCGCTCCGTTGCCATCTCCACGAGTCACGGCACATATCTTCAAGTGAATGTTCAGCCCGCCAACCGAGGATCTTTTCCGCCTTTTCGGTGCTTGCAAAACTCACCGCAATGTCACCGGCGCGTCGTCCCACCACGCGGTACGGGATCTTCACACCATTGGCGGTTTCAAACGCGTGAATTAAATCAAACACGCTATATCCAACGCCGGTGCCGAGGTTGAATATCTCGCATCCTTTGTTGTTTTTCGAGTAGTTCAATGCCGCCAAATGTCCCTTTGCCAAATCAACGACATGAATATAATCACGCACACCCGTGCCATCCGGCGTAGGATAATCGTCGCCGAAAACGCTGAGATTCTGACGAACGCCCGCCGCAACCTGCGTAATGTACGGCATTAGATTGTTCGGGATACCATTCGGTTTCTCGCCGATCATGCCGGATTCATGCGCACCGATCGGGTTAAAGTAGCGAAGCAGCACAACGCTCAACTTCTTGTCCGCTTTTGCGGCGTCCGCAAATATCTGTTCGTTCATATATTTTGTCCAACCGTAGGGGTTGGTGCAGCCGTTGCTTTTTTCTTCTTCGGTGGATGGAATCGTATCCGACATCGCATAGACCGTTGCCGAGGAACTGAACACAATTCTCTTGCAATGGAATTCTTCCATCACTTCAAGCAGAGCAAGCGTCGTTTCGAGATTATTACGGTAATACATGATCGGCTTTTCGACCGACTCACCGACCGCCTTATATCCCGCAAAGTGAATGACGGCTTCGATGGAATTTTCGCCGAAAATCCTTCTCAATTCATTCTTGTCGGTGACATCGGCTTCGTAGAATTTCGCCTTCTTCCCGGTGATCTTTTCAATGCGATCAACAACGGAAATATCACTGTTGTACAAATTGTCAACAATCACCGTATCCATACCCGCGTTCAAAAGTTCGACCGCAGTATGTGACCCGATAAAGCCGGTTGCTCCCGTAAGTAAAATGCTCATTTCAATCTCCGAATAAATAAAAATGATGAACGACGCCGTCATGTCGCCGACGCAAATTTGTCGGTTTTTTCAATAAATAACCATGTAATTTCATATATTATACGTTTTATTGACCGGAAAGTCAAGAAAATGCAGAAGGATTGAGTTAATCACCTATCGTGAGAAATAATTATGAATTGGAAAGTCTGCAAAAACCAAATTTATCTGATTGTGTTTTTTGTTGTTTTTTCTTTTGTAAACAATAATCTATTATGAATTTTCCTTACTGTTTCAATAATTCCATAATTTTTTAAATATGAAATTACTAGGAAACTGTGCAGAACTAGTCCTGAATATATTTTTGTTGGATGATATCTACCCATCCAATACTCATAGTTTTGCTCTATTGGAAATTCTTTCTTACTTTTTTCAAATATTCTGTTGTATTTTTTTTGCAACTTCTTCACAGTTTTTGAATCATTTAATTCGATTTTGCATTTTTCTTGATGTTTAATAATCACACGCAACAACCATTTTTTAGCCTCAAGCGATGCTTCCATCTCACCTTCATTGCTTAAATAATTTAATGCGTCTTCCGCACCGTCAACCTCATCCAATTTTTTTTTGGTATATTTCCCACGCGTAATGCTACTCGAACTTAAATAGTAAAAATAACCATCATAGTCAACTTTTAAAATTCTTTTTGCTGAATGAATTAATTGGGGTGTTATAAATAAATCCTCATTCAATCTCCCTACTGGAAATCGAAGACATCTATACAGTTCTTTGTTAATTAATTTGCCCCACGCCGGCATATAAATTTTACCGCAGTCATTTTTAAAAATTCTAATACACGCGTTGCTACGAGATTCGATATACATACCGCGGTTTTGGACAACATGATTTGTAGTATCATCAGTTACAATATGATCACATATAATCAAATCAGATGAATAACTGATCCCAGTTGTATATAAAGTTTCTAAATACCGAATATGAATCCAGTCATCGCTATCAATGAAAGTTACCCATCCGCTGTCGCTGCACGCAAAGGCATAATCGATTCCGTTGTTTCGTGCCGCAGAAAGACCGGCATTGGGCTGATGGATCACGCGGACACGCTCATCCTGCAAAAGGTACGCGTCACAAATTTCACTGCACCCGTCCGCCGAGCCGTCATCGACGAGGATAAGTTCAAAATCAGTATAGGTTTGTGAAAGAATGCTGTCCACGCAACGACGAAGATATGGCTCAACTTTGTAAACGGGGACGATAACGGAAATTGTGGGCATTCAAATCACCCTCCACTCCTTTGGTATCAGCGCGTCCAGTGTAAGTTCATTGTGTCTTTTATCGCAAAACCATTTTGAAGTGACTATCACTTCTTTGTTTTTTGACGCAGTCGAAAGATAAGCCGCCCACCAACTGAATGTGGAATTTGGTATTATAAAATGTTTACAGTGTTTCATCAATTCAAGGTCTTCATACATCGATTCACTATTTTCTTTGTCAATATAAACACAATGTTTATTATCTGGAAACATTTCACGGCAAAATTCTATATCATCGGAAAAAATGTAAAAAAAAGTGTTCTCTCTATCAAATAAAGTCATTGCACGCTGATAAAATTCTAATGATGTCTGCTCAAATTTCACTTTATTCTGTGGTAACAAATAATCTCCTCGCCGGATATGGACGGCAACGGAATTTGTATCAATTATTTGTTTTTTTATGTTTTCAGCGCGTTTTGACATTTTCCGCGTGTATGAAAAATCATCAATAAGCGTTTCTCTGATTTTCTTGAAATAATTGAGGTTTTGCCAATATCCGAGAATATTGTCTTTTTTTCCTTCTGCTACATCTCTATCATAACATTTTTCTTGCTTTTCCACATACGGTTGTGGTATTTCAATTCCAAGTCGATGCATCAATCCGCACTTATGATAAAAACGAAGATACTCTTTTTCAGTGGCAATAGGAATTGAAATCTTGTATTTAGTTAATCCAAATTCTCTACCCGGAGATTTTCTTTCGAAATCTCTTGTTCCTAAATACACTCGCTTATTAGGCAAAGACCTTGCCAGAGCATATTCAAACATTTGATTACCGAGTCCACCTTGTATTTCTACAATTACCTGTTTCATTATTTATATTCTCAAACCCTCTGGTAACATAATACATCCAAAAGATTTTGGTACCCATGTCATTCTTTCTTTATTTGATTTCGTTTCAACTATATTTATCTCAAACCCCGGAATACAGTCTTCCATAAAATTTTGACCTGATCCAACAAATGTAAAAATTACAAATCGACAATAATATGTTCCGACTGCCAACATATCAATATCATATTTCAATTTAATTATGTTTTTTCCTTTTTTTAACGTCATCCCATAAGTGTTGGAAGACGCTATTGGTTGTTGATTTTTATCAAGATATTCAATCCGTATCCCAACATAATTCATTTCCTTTTCGGAATTAATTACGTATTTCAAAATAAACGGTTCAAAGTGTTCGAATTTAAAAGATAACTCTTCCCCTTCAGGTCTAATTTCCTGAACTCTGATTCTTTTTTCAGAAAGCCAGCGAGGACGTTTGTAGGATGTATAATCTACCAGTCCATCCGCTTCTAAATCCCGATGAAGATATATATCAATCCCGGTATCCACATCTCCGTCAAAGACGACCTTTCCGTGGTCAAGGACGACGACGCGATCGCAGAGTTGTCGGATGGTATTCATATTATGCGAAACATAGAGGATGGTGCGCCCCTGCGCACGGGAAACGTCGTTCATCTTATCAAGGCATTTTTTCTGAAACGCCATATCCCCGACCGCCAAGACCTCATCCATAATCATGATCTCGGAGTCGAGATGCGCGGCAACGGAGAACGCGAGTTTCACATACATTCCTGACGAGTACCGCTTGACCGGCGTATCAATGAATTGACGACACTCCGAAAAGTCAATAATATCGTCCATTTTCGTGTCAATCTCCGCCCTTGTCATACCGAGAATCGCACCATTCATATAAATATTTTCGCGTCCGGTCAATTCGCCGTGAAAGCCGGTACCGACCTCCAACATAGACGCCACGCGACCGTTCAGTCCGATCTCTCCCGCGGAGGGTGCCGTCACGCGTGACAGAAGTTTCAACAATGTGGACTTTCCCGCACCGTTATGGCCGATAATACCCACGCGTTCGCCCTTTTTGACATCGAACGAAACCCCGTCAAGTGCCAAAAACCTCTCGTTCTTGCCGTAGGTCTTTGCACCGATTTTGATATTCGGATCCTCTTTGCCGCGCTTTCGTGCCCACCAACTTTGCAAATCACCCTGCAACGAGCCACCGCCGATCGCACCAAGACGGTACTCTTTGGACACATTATCAATTTTTATCATTAGTTCGTTCATAAATTCACCTTTTTAGTTGCTAGTTGTTAGTTGCTAGTTGTTAGTTGCAAACGGTTGGATCTCAATTTTTTCATCATTGTATTCAGCATTTTCCCAACCTCATTGCAAAGGCTTATTGCCAAAGCTGACTGTTCTTCGGAAAAATAGCCTAATTCTGTGCAAATAAACAACTGTGTTTGAAGTTCATACTCTGAGCCAAGCGAAATTGAAAGGAAATGCAGGAAATCCTTTTCGCCGCTTCGTGCGGTTCCTTCCGCAATATTTGATGCAATCGATACGGATGATCGCCGCATCTGATCCGCCAAAGCAAATGTTTCTTCTTTCGGAAGCAGCTTTATTAGCCGATAAACTTCTTTAATAAGTTCTATGGACCTTCGCCAGACGATCAGTTCCCTGTAATCTTTCGTTTGCTCCATTTTTACTCCATTCCATTACAAACCAGCAACTATCAACTAGAGACTAGCAACTAACAACTAGCAACTAGCAACTAACAACTAGCAACTAAAACCTCACACCGTATCCATAAACGTTTTTTCAACTTTGCTGAACAGGACGACGCCGAAAACAAGCAAAACTGCCGTCACCGCAATACTCAGCCCCCAATAGCCCATCGAAATTTCACCCGTGCCGAGGCAACCGTAGCGGATCAATTCAACAACGGGCGTCATCGGGTTGATCATACAAATCGCACGAAGATTGTCCGGCAATGAGGTCGTCGAATAGATGATCGGCGTGATATACATCCACAGTGACACACCGAAGCCGACCAAAACCGACAGATCGCGGTACTTCGTCGTCAACGACGAGATAATGATGCCGCATCCCAACCCCAGCGCCGCCATTTGAAGGATCAGTGCGGGGATCAGCAACGCAACCCATGTGAAGGAGATCGCGGCTCCGTTGAGTTTGAAATAGATCCAAAATGCGGCGAACATCGCCACCTGCACCGCCATTTCCATCAAGCCGGTGATAACCGCCGAGATCGGCGAAACCAGTCGCGGGAAGTAGACCTTGCCAAAAACGCCGGCGTTGCCCGTAAACGTCCCCGATGTGCTGTTAAGACAGTATGCAAAATAACTCCATGCCGTGTTACCGCACATATAGAACAGGAAATATGGTACGCCGTCAGATGGGATTTCCGCAATCGTGCCGAAGACGAAAGTGGAGATCAATGTGCTGATCAGCGGCGAAAGGATCAGCCATGCAGGACCGAGAATGGTTTGTTTGTACCGTGTTGAAAAGTTTCGCTTGACAAATAGAAAAATCAGGTCACGATATTGCCAGATTTCTTTTAAATTGATGTCGCGCCACCCGGTTTTCGGCCGAATAACGGTTTTGAAGTTTTGTGTCATCGGTAATCAACTTTCTATAAAATCGTATAGTTTTTGCAATTCCGAAGAATTATCATGGGTTTCGTGGGATAGGTTTTCGACGAATTTTTGTTGGAGTTCGGGATGGTCGATCAGTTTTTTGATTGCACGAAAAAGCCCCTCCGCCGTCGGCTCCGCAAGCAATCCGTTTTCGCCGTCAGTGATCTGTTCGTGCATCACGGGGATATCGGTCGTCACGATGGGCTTTTGCAGGATTTTTGCTTCCTGAACGGTGAGCCCCCAGCCCTCGGAGAACGAAGTTTGTACATAAATCGTGCAGTTTTTGATGTAGGGATAGGGATTATCCTTGGTGCCGAGGAGAATGACATAATCCTCAACATGGTTTTCTCGAATCAAATCCTCAATTTCCTGACGAGTCTGACCATCGCCGACAAGGTACCATTTGTAATCATACCCCGCATCCAACAATAAACGCATCGTCTCGGGGATAAGGGTTTGACCTTTAATCTGTGCTAAACGCCCAACCGTAATAATTGAAAAATCGCTTAATGACTCAACAGCATTTGTTGACCTGACAATAATATCCTCTTGATTAACAAAGTTAAAAAACACTTGCGTTTTGTTATGTAATGAAGGAAAATCATTTGTGAATTGATCTACAATCGCATTTGATACGCAATATATTCTATCAAATTTCGAAAAAACGCTTCTATATATCCACTTATTTTTATTCTTTATCACATTTCTGCCATGTACCCAAAGAATTTTCTTTTTGGCGTTTACTTTATTTGCAATAAAAACGCTATCAAACTAAAGTGTACCCGAAAAGGTGGACA
>DCHG01000053.1 GCA_002315595.1 Clostridiales bacterium UBA1758
TTGCTTACGCAAACGCGGCAATCCGCGTCCCTCATCCTTCGGGACGATCCGGGCATCGTCCCCTATGGGGGCGGTGCAAATTTCTCTTGCACCCCGTCACCGATATTTTCCATTCCCCCTTGCAAATCCCTCTGTGATGGTGTAAAATAAACTCGCGTCTCACGCAAATCTAACTTCGGAGGATCTTATGACCGAATTTTCTGTTCCGACGCTTTCGATCGCGTTTATGTGGCTGACGGCGGTCGTTTCGATCGGCTTTCCGCTTGGCCTGCTTGGCTATATGTACTTCAAAAGCCGTGCCGTACTTGTTCCCGCGATTATCGGCGTCGGCGTGTACTTCCTTTTTTCCACCCCTGTTCAGCAAATCGTCAACAGTCTGATCATCGGCGGACTCGGCTTGCAGGAAACGCTGGAAGCAAACCCCTTCCTCTACGCACTGTATGACAGTTTTCTTTTCGCCCTCTGCGTCACGATCGGCACATTTTTTGCAATCAAAGCCTACGGCACGGAAAAGACCGACGCAAAAAGTGCCATGATGTTCGCCATCGGCTTTGCAGGATCCGAGTCCGTTTGGCTTGCCGGCATTCCGCAGATTTCCGCGGCACTCCGTTGTCAGGCGTTTAATCAACTCGGCGCCACCGCCGCTGTCGAAGGTATGACGGAAGCGGACGCTTCCGCAACCCTTGAAAGTATGCGTTTCATCGCCGAACTGTCGAGTACGACCTATCTTGCGGGTGCATTTGAACGCGTCATCGCATTGCTCGTCTATATCGGCGTTATCCTCATTGTGTGGCTTGCCGCGTCCAATCGTGCCACCGCGTTTGAAGCCATTCTTTCCTGCCTGCTTCTTGTGGTGTTTGCACTTCCTGCGCGTCTGTATTCCCTCGGCGTAATCGGCAGTTACCTTGTCGCCGACCTCGTTCTCGGACTGATTGCGGCACTCATCGTCTTTGCGTCGTATGTCGCGTATCATCGCCATAAACGCCGTTCGGACAAGATTTTCGAATAATTTCCGTCTTTTCGACCTCCGTGGGTTCGCCTGCGGAGGTTTTTCATTTTCCACGGAACATTTTGCGTCCTTTTTCGTCAAAAGAAAACCGATTTGTGAAATTTGCATTGAAAGTTTTTCATTCCTTTATCAAATCTTAACCGCTTCTCATCTTTACAATCTGCGATAAAAGTATTAAAATAGTACGGTACATTGACCACGGAGGAAAAGTATGCACACTCTCAGCATCGTCAACTATGTCATCATGATCGTTTTTGCGGTCTGTTATTCGTATCAGTTTTTGTATATTCCCGCTGCGTGGATTTTAAAAAAACCTGCCGCGCCTGCGGCTCCGATGACCAATCGCTTCGCCGTTCTCATCTGTGCGCGCAACGAAGCCTGCGTCATCGCCGATCTGATCGCCAGTATTCGCTCGCAAACCTATCCTGCGGAACTGATCGACATCTTTGTTATGGCGGATAACTGTACCGATCGCACCGCCGAAATCGCAAGCCAACACGGGGCGGAGGTCTATTCGCGTGAGTCGACCACCGAGATCGGAAAGGGCTACGCACTCAACAAACTTCTCGGCGAAATCAAAAATTCGCACCCCGACGGCTATGACGGCTACTTCGTCTTTGATGCCGATAATGTTCTGAATTCCGACTATTTTGAGCGTATGAATAATACTTTCTCCGCCGGAAATGACATTGTCACGAGTTATCGCAATAGCAAAAATTACGGCTTTAACTGGGTGAGTGCGGGCTATGCACTTTGGTTTTTGCGTGAAAGCCGTTACCTCAACGGGGCGAGAAGTGCCATCGGCACCAGTTGCCATGTGTCCGGCACGGGCTTTCTGTTCAGCCGTAAGATCGCCGACGAGATCGGCGGTTGGCCGTTCCATATGCTGACCGAGGATATTGAATTTTCCATTCACAATATCACCCGCGGACGCAAGATTGCCTATTGTCAGGAAGCCGAACTTTATGATGAACAACCCGTCAAATTCATGCAATCCTGGCGGCAAAGACTTCGTTGGACAAGGGGTTATTTTCAGGTCTTCGGCGGTTACGGAAAAGATCTTGTGAAGGGCGCATTCCACGGAAGTTTCGCCTGTTTTGATATGTCCATGACCATTATGCCCGCGTTTATTCTGTCGGCTTCGATGATCGTGCTGAATGTCACCATCGGCATTTGGGGCGCACTCATCGGCGATGATATCCGCATCGCGCTTGTTTCGCTGGCAAAGACCTTCGGGAACGCCTATCTGATGCTCGGACTCATCGGAGTTGTCACGACGATTACCGAATGGGGGCATATCCACGCCACTACTTTCCAAAAAATTAAGGCGGCGGTGACTTTCCCGCTGTTTATGTTTACCTATATCCCGATCGCAATCAACGCCATTTTCAGTCGGGCGGGTTGGGATCCGATCGAGCATACCATGTCCGTCAAAAAACTCCGCGATAAGGGCTTCGAGGTCGGCAATAAGTAAGTTTTCGTCTTGAAATGGAATGATCGGTATCACCCGGGGAATGAAATCTCCGGGTGTTTTTTATTCCCACAGGGGACGGCGCCTAGATCGTCGTGTTGCCGCAATTTCCGCAATCCCAATGCACGCCAACCTAACAAAAAAACTGCCGCAGCATACGCTGCGGCAGTCCTCATTTCCCCGAAAATCGGGCTTAAAAACCAGTTTCGTCGTATCTTTTCTGTTTTTCGTCGCCCCATTCCCAGCCACCGGGGAAGTTGTAACTGCGGTAAACGCTCGGCTCCTCACCGTGTGCGATCAATTCCTCGACGATGACCGAGCAGACGCTCCACATAATGAAGGCGGCGGCGAGTCCCGAAGCAGCACCGAACTTGGTGCCGAGCCCTTCGACGTCCATCATGGCTTCGCCCTTGGGCGCGCAGTTGTCAAGTACGAGGTCGGCACACTCGAAAAGACGCTTGCCCGAGGAATGTTCGCTCTTGACGGCGCTCGAATATTCCAGTGAAGTGACGGCGATGACGGTCATACCGAATTTTTTCGCCTCAATGGCGAGGTCGACGACATTGGCGGTCTTGCCGGAAACGGAGCCGATGAACATAACATCGCCCGGTCTTGCGCCGGAAGCCTTGATCGCGTAGGCGGCAAGTCCTTCGATGGATTTGTCGATGTCGTCGCGGTTGCGTTTGCGGACGGGGTTTTCAACCTTGAATTCATACTTGAACTGTTTGAGCATGAAAAGTCCGCCGCCACGGTTGATCAGTTCCGAGTTGATGATGTGACCGTTGTCGAAAACGTGCAGGCATCCGCCGTTGAGGACGGCTTCGGCGCAGATTTTGCCCGCCTTGATGGCGTTCTCGCGTTGAGTGGATTTGACTTTTGCGAAAAGTTCGTCAATTCTGTCGTAGTATTTGTCGATCAGCATTTTTTTGTTTCTCCTTAAATAATGTATTTGAATTCGGGGTATTTATCGAAAATTCGGGCAATATCATCGTCCGAAAGTTCTCCTTTTTGTTCGTGCAGGTAATGCGCGATGCAACCTGCAACGGGTTCGAACAGGGCGGGGGAGATGTCGAAATCAGGGTGCGCACGATGAACTTCGTCATAAAAACTGCGCCACATCAAGGGGTGCGATTTGAAGCATCCGCCGACCACACGAACGGGATAAGTGTTCGGCAGGCGGTACTTTTCGATCATGGCGTTGGTTTGAACGGCGAGCGCCTTGCCGTTTTCGATCAGGCATTGTTTGGCGATCTCGTCGCCGCAGGATGCGGCTTTGCCGACCACACGCGTCAGTTGCGCGATCTCACGCACAACGGCGCCCCGTGTGTAAATATCGAAAATGCGTTCCCGAAGGTCGCCGCCACCGAGGGCTTCGGTGATCATTTCGGTTAAAAGGGTGTGCGCGCCACGGTTTTCTATTTCGGCGATCGCCGCACGAAGTGCAAGCCGACCGAGATAATATCCGCCGCCGTCATCCCCGATGAAGGCGCCAAATCCGCCGAAAACATGGCTCAATTTCCCGTTTTCGATCAAAAAAACATCCGATCCAGTACCGCCGAGGGCGATAACGCCGTTGTCGAACACGCCCGACGAATTGGCACAGAGCATGGACTCGCCGATGTTGACCTTGCGTTTGATGTGTGCGTGGCGTTCGATGACTTCGAAAAGCAGGTCGAAGTCGCCGATGACGACGCCGTAGACACATTCGATCTCGCCGATGGTCCGACCGTCAAAGATCTTTCCGATACAGGCTTCCATGTTGCCGCGGATGACTTCGGCGGTGGCGAAGTTACCGTTTGTGCCGCCTGCGGTCGCCTGTGCAATGCGGTCGATGTTTTCGTCAAATAGGATGGCGTTCAACTTTGTGCCGCCACCGTCAATTGCGAGGTAGTATTTCATTTCTGCCTCCTTTGCGAGAGTGGGTTTGGAGATGTAAGAAAAATTCGCACCGCTTCGACTTTCTTACGCGTCAAAACGGACGACGGAAAAATCCGTCCCTTACATATAAAAAATATTGTCCCCGTATTCGTCAAAAAGTCTGCGGTTGTGTTCGTCGCCACCGTCGATGTTTGCGCTCATAAAGACCGGCGGCAGGATGTTGTTGCCGACGAGTTTTTCGATCACATCCACGACGATTGCGTTGAGAATTGCGGTTCCGACGGCGGTCGAAGTCGGCCCGATCGCTTCGCTGAAACCGTCCACATGAACGGCGGCGTCGCCCTTGACGCCCTTGTTGTCGATGACCGCGTCGCAGACCTCATACAGATGTTTGCCGTCGGGTGCACGGGAGGTGACGGCGGTCGAGTAGGCGAGATTTGTTATTCCGATGACGAAAACGCCCATTTTCCGGGCTTCCTGTGCCATTTCGACCGACACCGTGTTGCGTCCCGAAACGGAATGAATGATGAGCGTATCGCCCGATTTGAGGTGGTTTTCTTCCAAAATGATCTTGGCAAGACCGGGCAGGCGTTCGAGTTTGCTCGTCATCGTGATCGGTCGGGTGTTCAGCATAAAGCCCGAAAACATGATCGGGTTCAGCACGGCAAGTCCGCCGGTACGGTAAAACATTTCCTCCGCAAGAATACCCGCGTGTGAGCAACCGAAAAGATAGACATTCGATTTTTTTGCAATCGTGTCCACAATGCGGTCTTCGACGGCGTCAAGCACCTCTTTTTGCGTTTCCCAAGCGTCTTCGATGGTCTTTGCAACAATTGAAATATATTCGTTTCCCTTCATGATTTTTGCCGAAATCGGCGTCCTTTCTAATAAAAATGTATGAAATTATAGTTTTTCGCGTGTCATTCTCATGACGTGGTCTCGATGAATTTCAAGCCAACTGTCCGTCGCACCGTCACGGATTTTTTCGATTTCTTCGATGAGTGCGGCGGTGATGTTCGGGTGACGGTCGTGCGTCGGACCGCCGCAGTGGGGCAGAAGAATGGCGGTCGGACAACGCGTCAGCGGCGAAGTCGGACGCAAAGGCTCGTGTTCGTACACGTCGAGTACCGCCTTGAAACTGCAATCAAGAAGCAGTTCGCCCATGGCATCCTCGTCGATGATCGAGCCGCGTGAGGTGTTGATAAGGATCTGATCGGGACGTAAAAGTTCCATCAGTTTGCGGTCGATGATGTGGTAGGTTTCGGGGAGTTTGGCAAGTTGGATCGAGATGATCTTGCAGGTCGTAAAGACCTCCTCCATGCTTTGCGCCTTTTCAATGCCGTAGGACGCGGCTTCGGCGGGGGTGACATGGTCGGCAAAGACCTTGATTTTGCAACGGAAGGGCTTTAACAGTCTGACAAGATTTTTTGCGATCGCCCCGAAGCCGATCAGTCCGAATGTTTGGTCGAGAAGACCTTCGGTCGAGTAGAGTTGGCGCGCAAAAACATACTTGCCGTCGTGCGTCATGGCGCTCATGTCGGGGATGTTGCGGAGTGCGGAAAGTGCGTATGCGATAACGCCCTCGGCGACGGACTCGGCGAAAAGTTCGTTGCCGCAGATCACACGAACGCCCGCGTCAAAGGTCGAAAGGTCGGCAATCCCCGCAATCGAACCGCCCGTGTGGGCAAGAAGACGGACGTTCGGGAAATGCTTTAACGCATCCGCGTCATAGCGGGGCGAGCCCCAACCGGTCACGATGACTTCCGCGTCCGGGGCGTATTTTCCCGCATCCTCCGGCGAAAGGAAACCGCCCGTTTCGTTCCAAATGACCTCGCCGACGGCTTCGAGTCGCTTCGCCAGATCACCGCGGAAAAAGGATTTTCTTGTGTCATTGTCGGGTAGATCAACAAAAATTTTCATAAATTTGCTCTTTTCGTAATCATTTCGGGACTGTGGTAATTTGCAACGTACCCGTATCGGCAACCTGTGGTCGCCCGTCTTTGACGGCGTAATACGGCACCGGGACAACGGATTTAGCGTTTGCGCAAGCAAACGCCATACGTATTCGAAGAATACGTGAGCCGCACTGT
>DCHG01000038.1 GCA_002315595.1 Clostridiales bacterium UBA1758
TGTTTCTAATCAAGTCCGTTATGAACACTCCGACCAACAAAAACAGGACGATACTCCGTATCGTCCTGTTTTTGTTTTTTAAATGAAAACCGACGCAGAACCCTCATTTCGCTTCATCGGAGATCCTATCCGTATATTATTCGATCGTTATGGGCGGCACCCGTGATGTTATTAACGCTTTTTATCGTAAATTTTTGAAGTTTTACGGCGAAATGAACAATTTTCCGAATACATCTATTGACAAATTCACAAAATTCCGTTATACTTTACTATAATAACGATTTATTAGGTTAAAGCGATAAAGCAATTCGGCGGATTAGATTACGAACGGCGGGATAACGACCATCCGCAAATGTGACAATCCGATCGAAAAGAGGAGTAAAAATGATCGACGAACAACAAATGAGTTTTGAAGAAAGAAATTCCAACAAACTTCGTTCTCTTTACTTAAAGTACGGCTATCTCCCGTATAAAATGGGAAAGTTTGAGGAATATGAACTTTATTTGCGCAATAAGGATTTCTTGGTCAGCGATCGCGTCATTACCTTTAACGATACAAACGGACGACTGATGGCATTGAAGCCGGACGTCACACTTTCGATCATCAAAAACGGGGAAGACGTCAAGGGTGTGAAGCAAAAGGTGTTTTACAACGAAAATGTCTACCGCGTTTCGGAAAGCACGCACCGCTTCAAAGAGATCCTGCAAACAGGTCTTGAATGTATCGGTGATATCGACCTTTATGATATTTATGAGGTTATTTCGCTTGCTACCGAAAGTCTTTCGGCGATCTCCGACGATTTTTACATCGAGGTCAGCAATCTCGATTTTGTCAGAAATGTCATCATTTCGGCTTTCGATGACGCCGAATTCGTTTCGGAGGTGCTTGCCTGCATTTCGGAAAAGAATAGTCACGACTTGAAATTGATCTGCGAACGGTATTCGGTTGCAGACGCGTATGAAAAAATATCCAGTCTGATCTCGCTTTACGGCGACAGAAAGACGGTCATTTCGAAACTGCACGACCTTTTTGATTGCCCCGAAATCGAAAAATTGGCATATCTGTCCGAAATGCTTGATCATTCGATCTTTTCGGATAAGATCAAATTTGATTTTTCGCTTGTCAACGATATGAACTATTACAACGGGTTCGTGTTCAAGGGCTTTGTTGACGGCGTTTGCTGCGGTGTACTTGCCGGCGGTCAGTACGACAATATGATGAAAAAGATGAACCGTACATCGGGTGCCGTCGGTTTTGCGATCTATCTCGACAGGATCGAGGATCTGCACCACGACAAGGTGGAATACGATGTGGATGTTTTGCTACTGTATGACGGCACGACCGATGCAAACAAGATCGCTTCGACCGTCAGTCAACTCATTGCTACGGGAGTTTCGGTCAGTGCACAAAAGAGCATCCCCGAAAAACTTCGTTATAAAAAATTGATGGATTTGAGAAAGAAGGATGGAAATTGCTGAATATTGCACTTCCGAAAGGACGACTCGGCGAAAAAGTATATACGATGTTCGAAAATGCGGGTTATGACTGTCCTTCGATCAAAGAAACCAATCGCAAACTGATCTTCGAAAACGAGAAAAAGGAGATCCGCTTCTTTTGGGTGAAGCCCTCGGATGTTTCGATCTATGTCGAACGCGGTGCGGCAGACATCGGGGTTGCGGGGAAGGATATTTTGCTTGAAAACAAGCCGAATATCTACGAACTTCTCGATTTGAATATCGGCAGATGCCGAATGTGTGTTGCGGCAAAAAAAGATTTTCGTGACGAATATATCAAGGTGTTGAAGGTTGCGACGAAATTTACCAATATTACGGCGGACTATTATTCCAAACTCGGTCGTGATATTGATATCATCAAACTGAACGGATCCATCGAACTTGCGCCGATCCTCGGACTTTCCGATGTCATTGTCGATATCGTGGAAACAGGAAGTACCCTCAAAGAAAACGACCTCGAAGTCAAGACGACCATTCTTCCGATCAGCGCCCGCCTGATTGCCAATAAGGCGGCGTTCAAATTCAAGAGCGATGAGATTGAAAAAATCATTCGTGCAATGAAAGTTCAGGTGGAAAACATTGATTAAGATCTATAAATACGGCGAAGTTCCGAACAGTGAAATTTTTGCAAGAGCAGATCTATCGACGAATGTCGAAGATGTGGTTGCAGCGGTCATTGCGAATGTCAGACACAACGGCGACGACGCATTGAGGGAATATACCCGAAAATTCGACAAAGTTGACCTCAAAAAATTTGAGGTGACCGAGGATGAGATCCGTGAGGCTTTTGAAAGCGTATCTGCGGAATTTGTCGAGATTTTGAAGGAAGCCGCCGGAAATATCCGAAACTTCCACGAAAAACAGAAACGCAACAGTTTTATCATCAACGATAAGGACGGCGTTGTCATCGGACAAAAGGTCATCCCGATCGAAAAGGTCGGCTTATATGTTCCGGGAGGGACTGCGGCGTATCCGTCGACGGTACTGATGGATTCGATCCCTGCAAAGATCGCGGGTTGTGAAACGATTGTCATGGTTTCTCCGCCGAAGGCGGACGGAAAGATCAACCCCGTGATACTGACCGCCGCAAAGATCGCGGGCGTCGATAAAATCTATAAAGTCGGCGGTGCACAGGCAATCGCGGCATTGGCGTATGGAACGGAAAGTATTCCGAAGGTAGACAAGATCGTTGGTCCGGGCAATGCCTTTGTCGCCGAAGCAAAAAAACAGGTGTTCGGAAAGGTCTCCATTGACATGATCGCGGGACCGAGCGAAATTCTTGTCGTCGCCGATAACACCAATCGCCCAGATGTTGTTGCGGCAGACCTTCTTTCGCAGGCGGAACACGATAAGAATGCCAGTGCGGTGCTTGTCACGGACGATATGAGATTTGCCGAAAAGGTATCGGAAAGTTTGGAAAATCAGATCCCGAAACTTCCGAGAGCCGAAATCGCACGGACTTCCATTGATCGAAACGGAAAAATCATTGTTGCGGAAAACGATATGATGAAGGCGATCGAAATCGCAAACGAACTTGCCCCTGAACATTTGGAACTCAGCGTCGATAACCCCTTTGATTATCTGGATAAGATCAAGCACGCCGGCTCGATCTTTATGGGTAAAAATTGCCCGGAAGCATTGGGTGACTACTTCGCGGGACCAAATCATACGCTTCCCACCGGGGGTACGGCACGTTTTTCGTCCCCGCTTTCCGTCGATGATTTTGTCAAAAAATCCCAGTACACCTATTATTCTGCGGAAGCATTGGAAAAAGTGGCGGACAAGATTGCTTATTTTGCGAACAAGGAGGGACTGGACGGTCACGGAAGGAGTGCAACCGTTCGGTTTGATAAAATATGAGCAGATTTTTTACCAAAAGATTTGCAAACCTCGTTCCCTATGTCCCTGGTGAACAACCGCAGGATAGGAAATACATTAAACTCAACACGAACGAATCGCCGTTTCCGCCCTCCGGAGGGGTGCGTAAGGCGGTTGCAGACGAGGTAGAGAGTCTGCAACTTTATTCCGATCCCGAATGTGTGACGCTCCGTGATCAAATGTCAAAACAGTACGGCGTGGAGCCTGAATGGATCATCATGAACAATGGATCGGACGAAACGCTGAATTTCGCGTTTATGGCGTTTGCCGATGAAACACATCCGCTTGTTTTTGCGGATATAACTTACGGATTTTACCCGGTCTTTGCCGAAATCAATCACATTCCATACACGGAAATTCCGCTGAACGAGGATTTTTCGATCAATGTCGATGATTATCTTGATGGTTCGAAAACCGTTGTGATCGCCAATCCGAATGCACCGACGGGCAGGTATCTGGAACTGAACGAAATTGAAAAGATTGTCCGGTCCAATTCCGAAAACATTGTCATCGTCGATGAAGCCTATGTTGATTTCGGCGGTAAATCCGCGGTAGCACTCGTCAAAAAATACCCGAATCTTCTTGTTGTCGGCACGTTTTCGAAATCCCGATCTATGGCGGGTGCAAGACTCGGTTTCGGGATCGGCAATCCTGCGCTGATCGCGGATATCAATACGATCAAATATTCCACAAATCCGTATAATATCAACCGAATGACCGCCGCCGCCGGTGCTGCTGCATTGCGTGAGCAGAGTTATTATGACGCCTGCTGTCGGACGATCATCGAAAACAGAGAATGGACAACGAAGGCTCTTGAAGCACGAGGTTTTTCGGTCATTCCTTCCAAGACGAATTTCGTCTTTGCCGAGTCGGATGAGATCGACGGTGAAACGCTTTATCTGAAATTAAAACAAAAAGGCGTGCTGATCCGCCATTTCAATAAGGAACGGATTAAAAATTACAACCGAATTACCATCGGTACAATGGATCAGATGAAAATTCTCATTTCGAAAATCGAAGAAATTAAAGAGGAATTGAGTCATGAGAAATGCTGAAATCGCAAGAAACACCGCGGAAACGCAAATTGAACTGGCAATGAATTTGGACGGCACGGGATGTGCGGAGATTCAAAGCGGGTGCGGTTTTCTTGACCATATGTTGACACTGCTCGCAAAACACTCGAAATACGACCTGAAAGTCGTCTGCAAAGGCGACACGTGGGTGGATTACCACCATTCGGTCGAAGACATCGGCATCGCACTCGGTCAGGCATTTCATACCGCGCTCGGTGACAAAAAAGGAATCGAACGCTATGCCGATACCTATCTTCCGATGGATGAAACACTGATTTTATCCGCGGTTGATATTTCGGGCAGAAGCGTGCTTCGCTATTCCGTGGAAATCCCGACCGAAAAAGTCGGCGACTTCGATACCGAACTTTGCGAGGAATTTTGGCAGGGTTTTGTCCGTGAAGCGGGTATTGCGTTGCATATCCGCATGATGGACGGCACGAATTCTCATCACATCATCGAGGGGATTTTTAAATCCGTTGCGAGAACTCTGCGCAAAGCGACCTCGATCGACGAAAAATTCCGTGACGAGATCCCGTCGACGAAAGGTGTTCTTTGATGATTGCAATTGTTGATTACGGCGTGGGCAATCTGTTTTCACTTCGCAGTTCATTTGCGATGCTCGGCATCGAAGCCGAGGTGACCAATGACGCGGAACAAATCAGAACCGCCGAAAAAATCATTCTTCCGGGCGTCGGCGCATTTGGTGATGCGATCGAAAAACTCCGAAAAACGGGGCTTGACAAGGTCGTCATCGATCAGGCAAAAACGGGCAAGGATATG
Organism: Clostridiales bacterium UBA1758; assembly: GCA_002315595.1. Lineage (GTDB taxonomy): Bacteria > Bacillota > Clostridia > Oscillospirales > UBA1758 > UBA1758. The sequence continues at coordinate 5,247 of DCHG01000038.1, forward strand.
ATGGGAATTTGCCTCGGAATGCAACTTTTGTTTGAAAAAAGTTATGAATACGGCGTGCATGAGGGCTTGGGACTTCTTTCGGGAGAGGTCGTCGGAATGGAAGGAAGATTGCCCGCAAATTTGAAGATCCCGCATATCGGTTGGAATCAATTGCATTTTCAAAAGGACAGTCATTTGCTGAAATATATCCAAAAAAACGATTGCGTTTACTTTGTTCACTCGTTCTACGCCGTTGGTTGCGACGATTCCCTGATTGCGACCGCGGAGTACGGCAATGAACTGACCGCCATCGTGCAAAAAGGCAATGTGATGGGCTGTCAGTTCCACCCGGAAAAGAGTGGAACGGTGGGACTTTCGATCTTAAAAGCGTTTTGTGAGGGAAGAAAATGATCATTTTTCCGGCAATTGATCTTTATGAAAAAAAGGCGGTACGCCTGTATAAGGGCGATTACGCGAATATGACCGTTTACAGCGACAATCCCGTTGAGATCGCTCGTGACTTTGAAATCAAGGGCGCCAAAGCCGTGCATCTTGTCGATCTCGAAGGGGCAAAATTCGGCACGACGCCGAACATCGACGTGGTAAAACGGATTGCAGACGGGACAAGATTATTTTCGGAAATCGGCGGCGGAATTCGCGATATGGCGACAGTGGATCGGTATCTATCCATCGGCGTCGATCGTGTGATCCTCGGTACTGCGGCGGTGGAAAATCGGGCATTTCTTTGCGAAGCGGTCAAAAAATACGGCGAAAGGATCGCAGTCGGTGCCGATGTAAAGGACGGTTGCATTGCAATCAAGGGGTGGATCGAAACATCCGCGCTCACGCTGGAAGCCTTCCTCGACGACTTGCAAAGCCTGGGTGTGAAGACCGTTATTTGCACCGATATTTCAAAGGACGGCGCAATGCGCGGAACAAATCTTGAACTTTATGCCGTTCTTTCCGAAAAATACCATATGAATATTACCGCTTCCGGTGGCGTTTCGTCGATGCAGGATGTGAAAAAACTTGCCGATATGGGACTTTACGGTGCGATCATCGGCAAGGCGTATTACACGGGCGACATTGATCTTGCCGCGGCAATCGAGGTGGCGAAATGATTACAAAACGAATTATTCCATGCCTCGACGTTAAAAACGGACGCGTTGTCAAGGGCGTGAATTTTGAGGGCGTCAGCGACGTTTCCTCGCCGGTGGAACTTGCCGACTATTATTCGCGCAATGGTGCGGACGAATTGGTCTTTTACGATATCACCGCATCGTTTGAGGGCAGAAAACTTTTCACAGATATTTTGACGGAGGTCGCAAGCAGGATCTTTATCCCGTTGACCGTCGGCGGCGGCATCAACACCGTCGATGATTTTGACCGTGTGCTGAAATGCGGTGCGGACAAGGTTAGCGTCAATTCGGGTGCGATACGAAATCCTAATCTTATCGCCGATGCCGCAAAGCGATATGGCGATCAATGCGTGGTCATCTCAGCCGATGTCAAACGCGTTGACGGCGTATTTCGGGTGTTCGCCAAGGGCGGACGCGAAAACACGGGTATGGAAGCCGTCGAATGGATCAAACACTGCGTTGATCTTGGGGCGGGTGAAGTCGTGCTGAATTCCATTGACACGGACGGCGTGAAAAAGGGATTTGACATTGAGATGCTTGCGAAGGTTTTGGATGCGGTGAATGTGCCGGTCATTGCTTCGGGCGGCGCCGGCGGGATTGCGGATTTTGTCGATCTGTTCAAAAAATTACCGACGGTGGACGCCGGACTTGCGGCATCCATTTTCCACTTTGGCGAGGTCGCAATCCCCGACCTGAAACGGGAACTTCAAATAAACGGAATAAATGTGAGGTTGAACGAATGTTGAATATTGATGAATTGAAATTTGACGAAAAGGGGCTGATCCCCGCCGTAGTCGTCGACGCGATCTCCAAAAAAGTGCTGACCGTGGCATATATGAATCGTGAATCGTTGAAGATCTCGATGGAAAAGGGATTGACTTGCTTTTTCAGCCGATCTCGTCAGGAACTTTGGCTCAAAGGCGAAACAAGCGGAAATTATCAGCACATTGTTAGTATTACCGCTGATTGCGACAATGACGCACTGACCGTCGTTGTCGAAAAGGACGGTCCCGCCTGCCATACGGGCAGTGACAGCTGCTTCACCAAAGAGGTCTACCAAAGCGACGAACGGCATGAATTCTGCCTTGAAAACCTGTATGAACTTTTGGTTGGCAGAAAAAAGGACAAACCCGAAGGTTCTTACACGACCTATCTGTTTGAAAAGGGTATTGACAAGATCCTCAAAAAGGTCGGTGAAGAATGTACCGAGGTCATTATCGCGGGCAAGGCGGACGACAAAAAAGAGACAGTCTACGAACTTGCGGATCTCGCATATCACGCGATGGTATTGATGGTTCAGATGGGAATTTCGTTGGAAGATGTCCATCGGGAACTCGCGTCCAGACATATTATCGATCATAAAGTCAAGCAGGAGAAGATGACAAACTGAAGATATTTAACTGACGGAGATCGTCGGAAAGGATTTTATTATGAGTAAAAACAGTCTTTTCAAAGGTGTTGCAACGGCTTTGATCACGCCGTTAAACGAAAAAGGAATAGATTTTGACCGCTTTGGCAAACTCATCGACTGGCAGATTGAATCGGGGATCAATGCCCTTGTGATCTGCGGTACCACGGGTGAAGGTTCGACATTGAGCGACGAAGAACACCGTGCGGCACTGGAATACGCCGTAAGGCGTGCCGCAGGAAGAACCGTTATGATCGCAGGCACGGGATCGAATGATACCGCGTACGCCATCGATTTGACGAAATTCGCCTGCGAGATCGGATACGACGGAATGCTTCTCGTCACGCCGTATTACAATAAGGCAACACAGAACGGTTTGGTCAAGACTTTTACCGCCATTGCCGATGAAAGCACCAAGCCCTGTATTTTGTATAACGTCCCGTCACGCACGGGTGTCAATATCGAGCCCGCCACCTATGGCGCATTGGCGGATCACCCGATGATCACCTCGATCAAGGAAGCCGGCGGAAATCTGTCGAAGATCATGGAAACCTTGCAGATCGTGGGTGATCGACTGGACCTCTATTCGGGCAATGATGACCAGATCGTGCCGCTTCTTGCACTCGGCGGCTCCGGCGTCATTTCCGTACTGTCCAATGTCCTCCCGCGTGAAACCGTCGCAATGTGCGATAAATTCTTTGCGGGCGACTTGAAGGGTGCGATGAAAATGCAACTTGACCTGCTTCCGCTGATTAACGCCCTGTTCTGTGAGGTCAACCCGATCCCCGTCAAGGCGGCGATGGCGGCAATGGGATTTTGCGAAGACTACCTGCGCCTGCCGTTGACTTCGATGGAGGACGCGCACAAGCAGAAACTTCTTGCATTGATGCGTGAGCAGGGGTTGAAGGTATGAAAATTCTCGTCAACGGCGCCTGCGGGCGTATGGGACAAGAGGTCGTAACGCTTGTTGAAAACTCCGCTGGCTTCGAAATTGCAGCCAAGGTCGATAAGACCGGGGGCACAGATGTATTCGAGCAACTGGATCAGTATCGGGGCGAAGTCGATGTGATTGTGGATTTTTCGCATCATTCCTGCACGGAAGCGTTGCTTGATTATGCAGTCCGCCGCGGGTTACCGACCGTTGTTGCCACCACGGGACAGACCGATGAAGAAAAGGAATTGATTGCGCAGGCGGCAAAAAAGATCCCGGTCTTTCATTCGGCGAATATGTCGCTCGGCGTGGCACTCTTAGTCGACCTTGCCGTAAAAACGGCGGCGGTCATGCCCGATGCGGATATTGAGATTGTTGAAACACACCATAACCGCAAACTTGATGCGCCGAGTGGAACGGCACTGATGATCGCAAACGCGATCAAAAAAGTGCGCACACTTGCCGAATTCAAGTTCGGTCGTACGGGAAATGCCAAACGCGAAAAGACGGAGATCGGTATTCATGCCGTTCGACGCGGAAATATTGTCGGAATTCACGAGGTGCTTGTTTCCACCGATTCACAGACGATCACACTCAAACACGAGGCTCATTCACGCACATTGTTTGCCGAGGGCGCACTCAGTGCCGCGGAATTTATATCCGACAAACGCCCAGGGCTATATGATATGAATAGCATTGTTCACGCGGAGGATTAAAATGATCAGAGTAGGAATTTGCGGCTACGGAAATTTGGGAAAGGGAGTCGAAGCGGCAGTTTACAACGCGCCGGATATGGAACTTGCGGCGGTCTTTACGCGCCGTGATCCGTCGGGCGTTCGACTTCGCACGCCGAATGTGCCGGTGGTGCCGTTTTCGAAAATGGATGAGTATCGGGATCGGATCGACGTCATCGTCAACTGTGGCGGAAGTGCCACGGATCTGCCCGAAACCACGCCTGCGATTGCCGGAAATTTCCATATCGTCGACAGTTTTGACACGCACGCGAAGATACAGGAACATTTTGAAAAGGTCGACGCTGCGGCAAAAAAAGGTGGCAAGGTCGCAATTATCTCGGTCGGATGGGATCCCGGTCTGTTCTCGCTAAACCGACTCTATATGAATGCCGTTTTACCGAACGGAAATGATTATACTTTCTGGGGACGCGGCGTGAGTCAGGGACATTCCGACGCGATACGCCGTATCGAGGGCGTTTTGGATGCCCGCCAATACACCGTGCCGGTCGAGGATGCCATGAAAAGAGTGCGTTCGGGGGAAACCCCCACGCTTTCTGCCCGCCAAAAGCACACCCGCGAATGTTTCGTCGTGGCGGAGGAAGGTGCGGATCTTGACCGCATTGAACGCGAAATTAAGACTATGCCGAACTATTTTGCCGACTATGACACAACGGTGAACTTTATTTCGATGGAGGAACTTCGCAAAAATCATTTGGGAATTCCACATGGCGGATGCGTGATCAGAAGCGGGAAAACGGGCGTGAATCTTGAAACCTCGCACACGATGGAATATCGCTTAAATTTGGAATCCAACCCCGAATTCACGGGAAGCGTGCTGACTGCGTACGCAAGGGCGGCATACCGCCTCGGCAATCAGGGAGAGAATGGTTGCAAAACGGTCTTTGATATCGCACCGGCACTTCTTTCGAGCGTCAGCGGTGAGCAGTTGCGGGCAAAAATCCTATAAACGGCAGGAATATCGGTATGATTTGTGATAATTTGAATATCAATGAAAACGGACATTTGACCTTTGCGGGACAGGATACCGCGGAACTGGCGAAAGCCTACGGCACGCCCGCGTACCTGATGGATGAAAAAAAGATCCGCGAAAAATGCCGGATTTATCAAACGGCGATGAAGCGGTATTTCGGCGGAAACTCGATGCCGTTGTTTGCCAGCAAATCTCTGTGCTTCAAGCGAATTTATGAGATCATGCGCGAAGAAAAAATGGGAATCGACGTCGTGTCGTCGGGGGAACTTTTTACCGCGGCAAAGGCGGGATTTCCGACCGAAAACGCTTATTTCCACGGCAACAACAAGACTGATTTTGACATCGCCTTTGCTATGGAACAAGGTCTCGGGCACTTTGTCTGCGACAATGTCGATGAACTTTTTGCCATTGACAGAGAGGCGAAAAAACGCAGCATCCGTCAAAGGGTGATTTTGCGCCTTGCACCGGGGATTGATCCACATACGCACGCAAAGATCAATACGGGACGCGTGGATTCGAAATTCGGCGTTGCCATTGAAACGGGGCAGGCGGAAAAAATGACCGAACTTGCGCTTTCCTGCGAAAATGTCGAACTTGAAGGCTATCATTGCCATATCGGATCTCAGATTTTCGAATGCGAGCCGTTTTGTGACGCGGCGGCGATCATGCTTGAATTTATTGCACGGATGAAAGAAAAATTCGGCTTTGAGGCGAAGGTGCTAAATCTCGGTGGCGGTATGGGGGTTGCCTATACCGAAAAGGATCCGCAAATTGATTATGCGGAAAACATCCGTGTGATCAGCGAAAAAATGAAAAAGATCTGTGCCGAACACGGTATCAATTTTCCGACGATCCTGATGGAGCCCGGCAGAAGCATTGTTGCCGATGCCGGAATGACGCTTTACACTGTGGGCGGTAAAAAGGAAATTCCGGGCTTTAAAAACTATGTGTCGATCGACGGCGGAATGCCGGACAACCCGCGTTATGCACTGTATCAGTCAGCATATACCGTCATTACGGCAAACCGTGCAGACAAGTCTGCAAATTATCTTTGTACGGTTGCGGGACGGTGTTGCGAAAGCGGTGACCTGATTCAGGAAAATGTTATGATCGCCGAGCCGGTACGTGGCGATATTTTGGCGGTGCTGACGACGGGTGCGTATAATTATTCGATGTCGTCGAATTATAACGCGATCTGCAAGCCGCCGGTGATCATGCTCAACGATGATGAAAATTACATTGCGGTGCGCCGTGAAAGTTTTGACGACATGATTTCCTGCCAGTTGTAACTGCGACTCGCCTCGATATTATCGAGCGTACTTCATTGGGTTTGATTATTGTTTGTATAAAATGAAAAAAATACTTGACAAATTGTGAATATGATTGTATTATTATAGAAAATAAAGCATATTCTATGAAATTATTTGCAGGAGGCGGAAGACGATGAATCGTTTTGACTTTGTAAATCGAGTTCCCGACGCAGTAAAAACTGCGCCGTCTTCTTGCCGTACCTATAATGTGTCTGTGCGTTTTAATGCAGTGATTGCGGATACCGTTATGGTATCCGCTTTTATTTTGTCCTCCATTCGACTTATTAAGGGCCTTTTGGCTCGAATTAGCATGATTCGAATTACCCCGTTGATTTCAAACCCTTAAAAAGGACAAATTCACTGAATGTCAATTCATTTTGAAATGACAGACAGGTTCCTTTTTGAGGAGCCTGTCTTTTTTCGTCTTAGGAGGTTATCATGGCAGATTTGGAAAATGCCCGACTGAATGATGTTGCGCTTCGAATTCGCACGATGCGCGAAATCAGCGGCTATTCGGAACTTGAAATGGCGGCAAAAACCGAGGTCAGTCTTGACGATTATCGGTTGTATGAATCGGGTAAGGCGGATTTTCCGTTCACGTTCATCCATAAATGCTCACTTGTCTTCGGTGTCGGCATCACCGACCTGCTTGAAGGTCAGACGGCACATCTTTCGTCTTATTCGGTCACGAGAAAGGGTAACGGTCAGGAAACCGTCAAAGAGGACGGCATTGAGATCCGCAACCTTGCCCCGATGTTTTTGAAAAAGATCTCGGAACCGTACTATGTTAAGTACGAGTACAAAAGTGAACTCCAGGATAAGCCGATCGAAACGACGTCCCACTCGGGGCAGGAATTCGACTATATTCTCAAAGGTCGCCTGAAAGTGCAGATTGGCGATAAGATTGAATATTTGAGCGAGGGCGACAGCATTTACTATAACAGTTCCACGCAGCACGGCATGATCGCTGTGGACGGTGCGGACTGTTTGTTCCTTGCATTGATCCTGCCGGGTGAAAAACAGCAGGAGCATTTGATCCGCAACACACTATTGCGATCTTTTAAGCCGCAGACGGGACCACTTACGGTTTCGAAGTTTATTTCGACCGCTGAGGACGAAAACGGACTGTTAAAGTCGATCTCGTTCAAAAATGAGGATCAGTTTAATTTTGCATTTGACATTGTCGATGAACTGGGGCGCGAAAAGCCCGATAAACTGGCGATGATCCATGTGGGCGAAGATCTCACTGAACGACGCTTCACCTACCGCGATGTCAAGCGTGCATCGGCGCAGGCGGCGAATTATTTCAAAGCCATCGGTGTCAAAAAAGGCGACCGTGTGATGCTTGTCATGCGTCGCAGATATCAGTTCTGGTTTGCGATACTCGGATTGCATAAGATCGGCGCAATCGCCATTCCCGCCACAAGTCAGTTGCAGGCGCATGATTTTGTGTATCGCTTCAAAACCGCATCCGTCAATTACATCCTCTGCGCAGATGACGCCACCGCCGGTCAAATCGACCGTGCCGCGACCGAATACGACGGAAATTTGACAAAGATCTTTGTCGGCGGTGACCGTGACGGCTGGCGCAATTATGACGAAGAAAGTCAACTTTACAACGTCCACTTCTATCGGACGCTGGAAACGCCTTGCGGTGACGATCCGATGCTTCTGTTCTTTACATCGGGCACCACGGGATATCCGAAAATGGCGCTTCATTCATACAAATACGCGCTTGGTCATTACATCACGGCGAAATACTGGCACGGCGTCGGGGAAAACAGTATTCACTTCACGATTTCCGATACCGGCTGGGGCAAGGCACTTTGGGGCAAACTCTATGGTCAATGGCTCTGTGAGGGAACGGTGTTCACCTACGATTTTGACCGATTTAATGCGGCGTCGATTCTTTCGATGTTCCCGAAGTACAAGATCACGACATTCTGTGCGCCGCCGACGATGCTTCGAATGCTTGTCAAGGAAGACCTTTCGCAGTACGATTTTTCGTCCCTTGTGCATATCACCACGGCGGGCGAGGCGCTTAACCCCGAGGTGTATAAACAATTTTATGACGCAACGGGGCTTCGCATCAGCGAAGGCTTCGGTCAGACCGAACTGACGCTTGCCATCGGCAACCTCATCGGCGATACGGTTAAGATCGGCTCCATGGGAAAAGCCTCGCCGATGTACGATATTTCGATCATGCGACCGGATGGTACGATGGCAGACCTCGGCGAAAGCGGAGAAATCGTTGTCAAGACATCCGAAAACATCCCGTGCGGACTCTTCCTCGGCTATTACAATAACCCCGAAGCGACCGAACAGGTTTGGTACGACGGCTATTACCACACGGGTGACCTTGCATGGAAGGATGAGGACGGCTTCTATTGGTACGTCGGTCGCATTGACGATGTCATCAAGTCTTCCGGCTACCGCATCGGACCGTTTGAAATCGAAAATGTCATTATGGAACTCCCGTATGTTTTGGAATGTGGCGTTTCCGCGGCTCCCGATCCCGTCCGCGGTCAGGTCGTAAAAGCGAGCATTGTCCTTGTCAAAGGCAAGGAAGCGACCGAAGAACTCAAAGCCGAGATCCAAAATTACGTTAAACAGAATACCGCGCCGTATAAATACCCGCGAATTGTTGAGTTCAGGGATTCGTTACCGAAGACCATCAGCGGAAAAGTCATCCGCAACCAACTATGACAGGGGGCGGACGCGTGCAAAACAAGCGTATCACCGTTCTCTGTGGCCACTACGGAAGCGGTAAATCCAATATCGCCGTGAACATGGCATTGGAAATGAAAAAAAGATACGATAAAGTGACACTCGCCGACCTTGATATCGTCAATCCGTATTTTCGTTCGGTTGACAGTCGTGCCGAATTGGAGCAGGCGGGAATTCGCGTGATCGCATCCGATTTTGTCAACACGAATTTGGACGTTCCGGCACTTCCAAGTGAGATTTATTCGCTCTGTGACGAACGCGATTACCGTGTCGTGATCGACCTCGGCGGAGATGACCGCGGTGCATTGGCACTCGGTCGGTTGCGAAATAAGATTTTGGCGGAAAACGATTTCGATTCGTTTTTCGTGTTGAATTGTTACCGTCCGCTGACGCGCACCCCGCAGGAAGCCGTTGAAGTCATCTGCGAAGTCGAGGCGGCATCGGGATTGCCTGTTACGGGGCTTGTCAACAATTCCAATTTGGGCGCCGAAACCAACGGCGAAACGGTTTTGGCTTCCGTGCAATTCGCTGAGGAAGTATCGAAACTGACGGGTTTGCCGATCGTTCTGACAAGCGTGGATGAAACGCTTACGGACGAATTGAACGGAATAATCCCCGCATTGCTTCCGTTGCGACTGCAAAAAAGAGCCGTTTGAGGAGAAAGACGACTGTAAAATAAACGGAGAGAGACAACTGTTAAATAAAACACGAAAGGATCATGGAACAAATGAGTAAACTGACTTTCAATACCGATAATTGTAAGGGTTGCGGACTTTGTGTCAGGGCCTGCCCGAAGAAACTTTTGACAATATCCACCGAAATCATCAACCAAAAAGGTCATTACATCGCGGTGCTCACCGATCAGGAGGCTTGCGTGGGTTGCGCATCCTGCGCGATCATGTGCCCCGATTGCGTGATCAAGGTAGAAAGGTAGGAAACAACCATGTCACAGAAGGTTTTAATGAAAGGCAACGAGGCGATCGCCGAAGCAGCCATCATCGCCGGTTGCAGACATTATTTCGGTTATCCCATTACTCCTCAGACGGAGATCGCGGCATATATGGCAAAACGTATGCCGAAGATCGGCGGTACATTTTTGCAGGCGGAAAGCGAGATTGCGGCGATCAATATGGTCTACGGCGCGGCTTCTGCCGGCGTCCGTGCGATGACTTCCTCGTCCAGCCCCGGAATTTCGCTTAAACAAGAGGGTATTTCCTATCTTGTTGGATCGGATCTACCCTGCGTCATTGTCAATGCACAGCGCGGTGGTCCGGGCTTGGGCGGTATTCAGCCGAGCCAATCGGATTATTTTCAGGCGACCAAGGGCGGAGGACACGGGGATTATCATTTGATTGTGCTGACGCCTGCTTCGGTGCAGGAAATGGCGGAACTCACCGTCAAGGCATTCGAACTTGCCGATGCTTATCGGATGCCCGTCATGCTTTTGACTGACGGTACCATCGGTCAGATGATGGAACCTGTCAGCCTTGAACTGACCGTAAATGACGCACCCGAAAAGCCGTGGGCAACAAACGGCACCGGGATGAAACGCGAACATAATGTTGTCAACTCCCTTTATTTGAGTCCTGCGGAACTTGAACGCACCAACCGTGAACGTTTCGAACGCTATGCCTATATCGAGGAACATGAGGCAATGTGGGAAGAATTTATGACCGAGGACGCCGACGTCGTCGTGACCGCCTTCGGCATCGCCGCGAGAATTTCAAAAAATGCGGTCGTTGCGGCAAGAGCCGAGGGGATCAAGGTTGGTCTGATCCGTCCTAAGACGGTCTGGCCGTTCCCGAAAAAGCCCTTTGCCGAGGTTGCACGCAAAGGTCAAAAGGTCGTTTGCGTCGAACTTTCCATGGGACAGATGATCGACGATGTCCGACTTGCCACCGAATGTCGCGTGCCCGTGACACTTTGCAGTCGTGTCGGTGGCGTCATCCCCACACCGGGCGAAGTTTTGGACGCCATTCGAAAAGCGTAATGCAGAGGGAGGAACGAAAGATGACTGTTTTTGAAAAAACAAAGGTTTTGACGGACAAGCCGTTCCACTATTGTCCGGGTTGCACCCATGGTATCATCCACCGTTTGGTCGCCGAGGTCATTGAAGAACTCGGCATCGAAGGAAAGACCGTCGGCGTTGCGCCGGTCGGCTGTTCCGTCATGGCATACGATTATTTTACCTGCGATATGATTGAAGCCGCACACGGCAGAGCCCCTGCCGTTGCAACGGGCGTCAAACGCGCCACCCCCGATAATGTGGTATTCACCTATCAGGGCGACGGCGA
>DCHG01000060.1 GCA_002315595.1 Clostridiales bacterium UBA1758
CGCTGAACAGAGCCACGGTCAAGAGCATTTGGGTATCCGCCGACGGCGAAAACTGGAAGTGTGGCTCAATCTTCACATCTAATTTGCCGTACCCCGAACTCTATATCAAAATCACCGATAACCTCGGCCACGAAACGAAGTGGAAGTATGAAAACGGCACGGTGAAGAATATGGATGTTCAATGCGATGTCTGCAAAATAATGGAACAAATGAACGATTTGTGGCTTGAAGTGTATGAAGCAAATTCGATTGATGAACTCAAAAATTTGACGAAAAATGAGTTTGATCAAAATTTTGCCGACAATTTCACTAATAATGCGGAAAATGTTCAACGATATCTGACATTGATAGAACAAATGTCGAAGATTGAAAATTTTGACTCCAAATGGAGCGATGTCCTATATTATGTGAAAAACGGCCAGGTGTCCACATCGGATCCGGGTGAAGAAGACTTCACTTATTATGTATACACCTGTGTTGAGCATGGTGGTTCCTATCTCGGTGCGAACGTATCCTGATTAGAAGACGGGTGGTTATATCGGGATAAAATCCGCAGAATAAGTTTGATTTCATAATAAAGTTCACCCCGCCGTGTTCCAAACGGAACACGGCGGGGTTTGTGTTTTTTTGAGTAGGGGACGAAGGTTACGCGGGACGATGTGGGCATCGTCCCTTACGGGTGCGGTGGTAATTTTTACACCGGGACGACCACAGGTCGTCCCCTACGGGTGCGGTGGAAGTTTGCACCGAACCCCTTGCATTCACAATCAGAACTTTGTCATTTCGTAGTTTCATGGTACACGTCGATTTGGATCATTTTGCGATCTCCGTCCGTCGAATGATGTCATCTTGCAGACTTTCTTTCAAATTCACGAAATAATCCGAAAAGCCCGTGACACGGACACGCAGATTTTGATAGTCCGCGGGCTTGATTTTTGCGGCTTTGAGTTCCTCCGCCGACACATAGGTCAACTGGAAATGCACGCCACCGTTGCGGAAGTAGGTTTCAAAAATGCTGACGAGTTTTTCGAAGGACGCGTCATCTTCGACCAGTTGTCTTTCGAGGGTGATATTGGTGACGGTCGAGCCGCAGGCGATCGCATTCGGATCAAGCCCCGACACGGCGTTCAGTATCGCCGTCAGTCCGTTTTTGTCGCGTCCGTCGCTTTGACCGATGCAGAATTTCAACGGTTCGCCGTCATAGCGACCGTCGGGGGTGGCAGGTGTTGCATCGCCGAACATTTTGTGGTGTTCATTGTAGCCCAGCAGGTCGCCGATGAGAAACTGATAGCCGAAGACATTCTTTTTGCCGTTCAAATAGCGGTAAAAACTGTCGTACAGACGGCGGGCAACCTCATTGGAACGATCGTCGTCATTGCCGAAGAAGACGCCCTTTTTCGTGATGACGGTGCGCAGATCCCCATACCCCGACCAGTTGGCGGAAAGCGCGTTGATCAGTTCGTCCATTGAAATGATTTTTTCGTCGTAGACGAATTGTTTGACGGTGATCAACGAGTCGATGACATTCGTCAATCCGATCAACATCGGAGAAGCGATCGCAATTCGACCGCCGCCCTGCGTCAGGCTGGTTGCGCTTTCGACACAACCGTTGAAAAAAAGGCTCGAAATATAGTTGATATCTTTTGCACGTTCCAAATTGTACTTGTTGTCGTAGTCGTAAATACGGTCGAGATCGGCGTAGAGTTCCTTTTCAAAGACAGCGTAAAATTCATCAAAAGTCGTGGCATTTCGGATCAATTCGGGGCGATAACGGAACAGACAGGCGATCGAGTGAACGATATTGCCCTTGGAATTACTGCCCGTGATCGCACCGCAGAAGGCAGGTTCATTGCAACCTACCATGGTGTAATTGACGGCGTCTTCAAAGGAAAAGCCGCAGATCTCGGTGAAGCATTTGAGGCGTTTTTCGTCGTTTGTGAAGGCAATCCGCTTATGAGGATCGTTTCGCTCCTTATCCATGACATAGCGAAGGACTTCACGCGGCGTCTTCGACGTCCAACGAAGGGTGAGTTGGGGAATGTAGGTCGGCAGTTCGGTCATGGCGTCGACGATCAGACGAGAAGTTTCCGAAAAGCCGTCCGTACCGTCGGGTAGATAGCCACCGATACAGAAATGTGACTCGGCACCGCGTGTGAAGTAGTTTGAGGTGACGCGTGTTTCCGCTTGAAGCATGAGAAAAAGTTCCTGCAAATATTCCGCCGCTTCATCGCGTGTCAGGCTACCCGCACGAATTTCAGCGTCATAAAAAGGCGCAAGATAGCGGTCGAGCGTCCCGATACTGTCGGGATCGGCACTGAAACAGACATAAATGGTGAGGACGGCTTCGTAAAATGATTGCGGTGCGTGCGCGGGAACACGGCGAATGGTTTCGGAAAGACGCAAAAGGTTCGCCTTGTTGTGCGGATTTTCCACGCTTTCGGCAAAGGCGACGGCACGGTCGGCGCATTTCGCCGTCCAGTCGATCATCGCGTAAGCAACCTTTTTGATCCCCGAAAGAAACCCGAGTTGTTTTTCATCCGTGTGTTTTTTTTCGGAAACTTCAATTTCGTCGATGATGCCCAAAATGCCCTTGGCAAGCACTTTGCGATAGTCCGCGGTGGCGTGTTGCCATTCCATGGTGGAGAGGTTATCAAGCGGGATCAGATAAAAAAGATCCATCAACTTTGCCGTGGCACGGTGACCACTGCGGTGAAAGGCGTCGCCGATGACCGAGCCGTCGAAGTTAAAAAAGCCCGTCATAGCGGAATATTCGGTCAAAACCGGCTCCTGGTTTCGGATGTATTCGCAAAGTTGCTTGACATCCCGTTCGGACTCCGTTAAAAAGAGATCTTCCCGATCAAATTCGGTCTTTGTGGGCTCGGCGTACATTTCGCCCTTTAATGTCAGCGCGGTCAATGCTTCAATGCGTGTCGTCATATTATTACCCCCTTACGGAAGACTCGTATTTATAATGTAAGAGTAGCACGATTGACGAAAAAAAGCAAGGCTTGAAAATGAGGTCGTATTCCTTTTGTAAAAAACAAACCATCATACAAATGCTGTATTATAGAGTAGTATAAACAGACAGACCGAAAAACCAACGGATCGGGAACAAAATGTTCCCGATCCGTTTCATCATCCTCTATTTGCCGGTTTTTCCGTGGCAATCGCGGTACTTTTTCGGTGACACGCCGACGAGATTTTTGAACACCTTGGTGAAATAACTCTGATCCTCAAACCCGCAAATTCCGCCGATATCGGCGATCGAAACCGAGTCATTTTGCAAAAGTATCTTGCTCTTTTCAATCCTGACGCGGTTGATATACGAAAACAGACTTTCGCCGATCTCCTCTTTGAACATACTGCTGACATACGATCGGCTGAGGTGGACATGAGCCGCAACATCGTCGAGCGTGATCTTTTTTTCACAGTTTGCTTTGACGAATTGCATAATTTTGTGCATGGTGTCGGAATGTTTAACGATCGTGAAGTCGAACGAATACTGGATGAAGCGGTGGATCATTCCGCGCACCCACACGCTGAGATCTTCGACCGAGGCGATATCCTCGATCTGCTTGATGTTTTTTTCGTTGAAAAACAGAATGTCCTGAATTCCCGCGCCTGCGTCAATGGCGGAACGCGACAAAAGGACGAGCATTTCGATCAGACGCGCCTTTACCGTGGAAAGTCCGGCATTTCCGTTAAAAAAGATATAACCGAGCATTTCGTTGAGGATCCGTTGCGCCTCTTCCTTATTCTGTGCCGCGACCATTGCGTTGAGTTCCTTTTCACTTCGGATGAGAAACAACGAATCGGATTCGTCGTTTTTCAGTTCCTTTCGGATCTCGTAAAGTCGCGAAAGCATTTGATCCTGCTCATCAAGATAATGTGTGATCTTTCCCTGCTCCGTGCCGGAAACGGAGGACGCCATCGAACGCAGGATCTCTTCCGCATTGCGTACCTTCACCGTGTCCCATTGCGGCAATGACTCGACGCTTGAACGGAATTCGGGATTGTCAAACAGACCGATCGTGTCGTTCGGATCACCCATGACGATCGGTCCGAGAACCATACCTCCGGATAGATTGCCCTGCTCATCCGTCGTGGAAGCCGCGACAAAAACCAACCCCTTCGGGCAGTAAAAGGTGTACTTTCCACTCCAACGATACGCTTCGTTGCACCCGTAATTCAGGGTGTTGCAGAAATCGCATCCGCCGTATTTCCGACAGAGTAAATTCGGATCGTCGCAATGAATTTCCGGCTTTTCCCCGAGCGTCAACAGAGTGCAGGAGGCGCCGCAAAGTCCGCTGAAATGATTGCAAAGTTTTTTCTTTTTATCTTCATCCGTAACCATCTTTTGCGCCTCCCACTTCATTATATTTTGTCCGCGGACAGAAATCAAGAACGGATTTTATTTTTGTTCCGCGTAAAATTCATTCACCGCTTCGAAAAACGCGTCAATATTTTCCCACGGAGTCATCGGCGGAATATCGCAACCCGACGAGATCACAAAATTCGGATACCCGCAACACTCCGCCATGATTTCCTTTGTCGTCGTTTTGACATATTCCGTCGTACCGTTGCGCAACACCGACGCCGGATCGACATTGCCCATGACGAGAACATTTTTCGGGATATGCGGCAGCATTTCGGACATACGGATCGAATTGCCGAAATGATACCCGAACGCCCCGATTTCGAGGATTGAGTCGATTTGAAGGATCGTCCCGTTGCCGCAGTTGTGATAGATAAAGGCGAAATCATCGCTTTGCACGGACTCGACGATCGTTTTGATATAACGCGATGAAAATTCCTCGGCGAGTGCCGGCGGAAGTAAGCCGGCAAGCGGCTCCGCCATGACGATGCCGTCCGCACCGATCTGTCGGTATGCCTGCGCATAGTTTGTCAGAAACTCCGTCGTTTTTCGCAAGACCGTGTGAAGCAGTTCCGGTTCATCATAGCAATCGACCAGTGCTTCATTGACATCCATCAGCCTTCCCGCAAGCGAAAACGGACCGATCATTCCCGCAAAGACGGGACGGTCGGTGATCAGTTGCTTTGCCTTTTGAATGGCTTCGAGGTAGAGTTTTGTTCGTGCCGTACCGATCTGCGGGATTTCGAGTGCGTTTGCACCGTCCTCTCCGTCCACGATCGAGCCGATGACCGTCGGTACCTCGCCGTCGCTGACGCGGATGGTTGAGCCGAATGCTTCTGCTTCGACCGAAAGATCCATCATGCTGACCGCCGCACCTGCGCGGTTGCGGTCTGCGACTGCCTTCATTCCCTTCGCTTGAAGTTCCGCATCGGAGATCAATTGTCCGACGCCGATCCCCAAAAGGGACACGGACGGAAACGACAGGATCGGAATGGCGGGCTTTTCTTTCGCCGCAATCAATTCGTCGCACCATTTTTTCATATTCATATCATTCCGACTCCTTTTTTGGTATGATATTATTTTAGCCCAAGTTTACGATCTTTTCTTGAATGATTTTTCTGTTTTTTGAAAAAATATTGCGATTTATTGCAAAAGGTTGTCGTCAACTGTTTATTATTCATACGCAAAGAAAACCATGCGATCATTGTCATATGAATTGACATTCCGTCGAACGGGTGCTAGAATTAGGAAAATCGGTGATGAAATCGGTTTTATCACGCCGAAAAACGAAATTCGCATGAACTTCGGTGACGGATTTTTATGCGGAAAGGTAATTTGACGCGAAAATGCCGTTGCAAACGAACGGCAAAAGATGGGAGGCTGTGTTATGACACAGAAAAAGAAAAACAATTTCGCAATGATCGCTGGCGTGTTGCTCGCGGTGTTCACGGTTTGGCGCTTGTTTCCACTCGTTTTTTCAATCGAAAAGGTTCTTTTATTACTTGGTTGCGGCGTGTTGATTTTCTCGCTTTTCACCAAAAGACGCAACATTGTCCCGTGCGTCGGATTTGCGGCTTTGGCAGTCAGCGAACTGCTGTCTTTGGTTAACGGAACAATGTTGTCGGGGTTCATGAAATTTTTCATTTGGACGAGTCTGTTCGGCTATCTTGCCGCCACGGCGATTTGTGTTGCCGAACTGACGGACTATCTGCCGCAGGGCAAAGAGTTCGGCAAGAAGTTTTGGTTCGTACCTGTCATTCTAGTCGGACTTTATTTGATTTTAAGCACATATATGGTGATCAACTATTTCCGTAATTTTCCGTACTTCATTCGCTATATTATTTTTACGATCGGCATCCTGCTGACGATGCTGTGGGTGGCTTACCCGGAAGGATTGCCGGTGAAGCAAGCACCTGCGTCTTCGTTTGAGGCGGGCGGAAGCGAAGTATCCGGCCATGTGAACAGCGAAATGTATTGCGATCTTGCCAAGCACATCCTGCTTCTTTTCTTCACCTTCGGCATTTGGCTTTTAATCTGGATCTATCGTATGACCGGCTATACAAACGGCATCAAGGATGAGGAAGACAGAAACCCGGCGACGAAACTTCTGCTTTGCATGTTTGTTCCGTTCTATCAGATCTATTGGACGTATAAAACCGCCCAAAGAATAGATAAGATGGCAAAAGATCGCAATGTGCAGTCTGACCTGTCCACGATTTGCCTGATTTTGGCGATCTTTGTTTCGATCGTTCCGCCGATCCTGATGCAGGATAAGTTGAACAGCATCGTCAAGAGCGCGTCGAATCCGTATGCGACACAGACTGTTACGGCTCCTGCACAGCCGACCGCACAGCCAAAAGTAAATACCGCCGACGAATTGAAATCGTACAAGGATCTTTTGGATAGCGGCGTCATCACGCAGGAAGAATTTGACGCAAAGAAAAAGCAACTGCTTGGTTTGTAATTTATCGGGAGTGGGACGATCGTCCCACTCCTTTTTGCGTTGACGAAGTTCGGGGCGTATGATATACTTACGGCAGAATTTAACAGGATCGCGCAAAACGCGAATTTTCAGCAGGGAGGAAACAATATGAGTAAAAAGGCACTTATTTTTCAAGGCGGTTGGGACGGCCATGAGCCGAAACTTGTTTCCGCGAGATTTGGCAGAATTCTCGAAAAGAACGACTATGAGGTAAAGATCACCGATTCGCAGGATATCCTTGCCGATCTGCTGTATCTGAAAACGCTCGATCTCATCATTCCGTGCTGGACGATGGGCGAGATCAAACCCGAATACAGCACGAATATCCGTGAAGCCGTATCATGCGGTACCGGACTTGCCGGATGCCACGGCGGAATGTGCGACGCGTTTCGCAATGATACGGATTGGCAGTTTATGACCGGCGGTCAGTGGGTGAGCCATCCGGGTGCGGACGGAATTGATTATACGGTCAACATCAACAAGGGAGCCAATCCGATCACGGAGGGCTTGGAGGATTTCAAAGTTTGCAGTGAACAATATTATCTCCATGTCGATCCCGCCATCGAAGTCCTTGCTACGACGAGATTTCCGGTCTACCGCGGGATGCACTGTGCCAACAAACCCGTCGATATGCCCGTTGCGTGGACGAAATTTTGGGGACTCGGGCGTGTTTTTTACAATTCACTCGGTCACCACGACGATGTGTTTGAAAAATCTCCGACCGCCGAGATTTTGATGGAACGCGGTATGTTGTGGGCGGGCGAGGGCAGACAGTACGCCATCGAACACGGACTTACCAACGAGATCTACAAATAATATCCGCTTTCTTTGTTCGGCGGACAAAACAGAGGTGTGAAAAATGTTGAATATCGGTATGGTCGGCGTAGGCGACATCAGCGGGATCTATTTGAAAAACATCACGGAAACCTTTCACGAAATCAAACTGGTCGCGGTCTGCGACCTGATTCGGGAACGCGCCCTGAACGCACAGAAAAAATACGGAATTGAAAAGGTTTATGACACGATGTACGATCTGTTTCGGGATGATTCGATCGACATTGTGCTGAATTTGACAAGACCTGCGGAG
Source organism: Clostridiales bacterium UBA1758 (assembly GCA_002315595.1). Classification (GTDB taxonomy): domain Bacteria; phylum Bacillota; class Clostridia; order Oscillospirales; family UBA1758; genus UBA1758. The sequence continues at coordinate 7,945 of DCHG01000060.1, forward strand.
CATTACGAGGTGTCGAAAAACGCCTTGCTTGCGGGCAAGCATGTTTACAGTGAAAAGCCCCTTGCCGCGACCTTGACGCAGGGACGCGAACTGGTCGAGATCGCCGAAAAAAAGGGACTGATGATCGGCGGTGCGCCGGATACTTTCCTCGGTGCGGGAATTCAGACCTGCCGAAAACTCATCGACTCCGGCGTTGTCGGCGAAGTCGTCGGCGCATCTGCGGCGATGATCTGTCACGGACACGAAACATGGCACCACGATCCAGAATTTTACTATAAATTCGGCGGCGGACCGATGTTTGACATGGGACCGTACTACATTACGGCATTGATCAATCTCATCGGCGGCGTGAAAACTGTCACCGGTGTGACGAAAATTTCTTTTCCGAAGCGCACGATCACATCGCAACCGCTTGCGGGAACGGTGATCGATGTGGAGGCTCCGACCTATATCACGGGTGTGATGCAGTTTGAAAACGGCACGATCGCCAATATCACGACGACCTTCGATGTGTTCAAATCGAATAGCAAAAACATCGAAATCTACGGCTCCAAGGGGACGCTTTTTGTGCCGGATCCGAACTGTTTTGATGGCGAGATCACCTTTTATAACGGGGAAACGGGCGAAACGCAGTCGTTTCCGTTGGAATTCGATTACAGTGAAAACAGTCGTGCCCTCGGCCTTGCCGATCTTGCAAAGTCGATCGAAACGGGCAGAAGTCCGAGGACATCTTATCGGCAGACGCTTCATGTGCTTGAAGTGATGGAAGCCTTCACGGTGAGCAGTAATACCGGAAAAACCGTCGAAATCGAAAGCAAATTCGTCCGTCAGAAGCCGATGTGCGCCGCCTGCGAACACGGAGTTCTCGACGCGGAATAGAAGCGGGTGATTTTTTGCCGAGATCCGAAAAACAAAAACTGAAACTGATCTATATCGAACGGATGTTACGCGAACGGACGGACGCCGACCATTTGCTCACCGTGCGGGACATTATCGACGAATTGGCGAATTACGGCATTTGCGCCGAACGAAAGAGCATTTATTCGGATATTGACGAACTTCGCGAAGCGGGTTTGGACATTGAATCGGTGAAGGGCAGATCGTCGGGGTATTATCTCGCTTCACGCGAATTCGAAATGCCCGAACTGAAACTGCTCGTCGACAGTGTTCAGGCGTCACGCTTCATTTCGCAAAAAAAGTCGCTTGCGCTGATCGAAAAACTTTCCGCGCTTTGTTCGAAGTTTGAGGCGCAACAACTCCGCCGTCATGTGTATATCGCGGGACGCGTGAAATCCGACAACGAAAGCATTTATTACAACATCGACCGAATTCATTCGGCGATCGCCGTCGACCGAAGGATCGAATTCGACTATTTTGAGTATTCGCCGCAAAAACAACGCATTCTGCGACACAACGGCGCAAGATACGACATCAGTCCGATCGCGTTGATTTGGGACGACGAATACTACTACATGGTTGGCTTTGATGCGGCGGCGGACTGTTTGAAACACTACCGCGTGGACAAAATGACAAAAATCGAGATCACCGATCGGCCCCGTATGGGCAAGGACCGCTTTGACGAACAAAATAGTGCGCAATACACCAATCTTTTGTTCGGAATGTTCTCCGGCGAGGTGAAAAACGTTCGAATTCGCTTTCGCGGAAATCTTGCGGGTGTGGTACTCGACCGATTCGGACTTGACACGCAACTCGTTCCCGAACCAAACGGTGATTTTATCGCGAATGTCAAAGTTGCAGTCAGCCCGCAATTCTTCGGCTGGTTGTTCGGCTTGGGGGACGGGGCAAAAATCTTGTCGCCCGACGATGTGGTCGAGGCGTTTGCCGCTGAACTTTCGGCGGTGACAAAACAATATCGGTAAAAAAGACACTCGGATCCGTACGGATTCGAGTGTCTTTGGTTGTTGAGAATTTATGAAACTTCGCCGATCTTGCGGAAAAAGTCGCCCTCTTCGACGGTATCGTTGGTGCGGTAATATTCCTTGCCGTAATCGTCGAGCAAAATGAACTGCGGTGCTTTTTGAATGTCGTATTCGTCCACAATGGCAAATTCGGGATCAAAATAGATCGGGAATGTATAGCCCTGTTCGCCCGCGTATTGGATAATATCGTCGTAGGACTGTCCTTCCGAAAGGTGGAAGACAACGAAGAATTTGATGAGGCTTCCGACCTGACGGTAATAACTGTTGTAGTAGGAAAGCGAAGCCTCACAAGCGTCGGTATGATCCATGACGTAAAGCAACAACACCGGGGTGCCGTTGTAATCGCGGATATTGACTTCGTTGCCCTGTGTATCGACAAGCGTGATGTTAGGCAGATAACATTCCTCCCATTGGTCGGGGGTTGGTTCGGGTTCGACAACATCGGCATTGATCACATATTCGCCGGAATTTTCGGGCGGGGTGACGACCGCGGGCAAATCGGTATTTTCGGTCGAGTCGGTATCGGCACCGCCGTCGGTTGGCGGCGTAATCTCATCCACGGGATCGTCGGTTTCGGCGAGTTGCGTCGGATCCTCGGCGGGACGGATCCCGTTGCGGACGACAAAGAAAATTGCGGTCAAGCCGACGACCACAAGCACGACCAGTGCAATGAATGCGCCGACGGATTTTTTTTCGTTCATGGAAAAACCTCCACATTGGTGATAGTGACATTATAGCGCAAATTCGGTTTGAATTCAAGAACAATCTGTGAACGAAAAAAGGTGCGGGACAAAACCCGCACCTTGTATTTGAATGACAGAAATTACAACGCTTTCCACGACCTTGTCGTGACCGTCCGGTCGGAGTCGGAGGGCGCTTCGAAACGGAGATCGGCGATCGCTTTTTCGGGATGAGGATTTTCATAAATGCAACGATACCATGTCGTGTTGCCGTCCTTTTCGGGCAGGGTTGAGGAGAGAACTTCACGGATGATCGGCGAAAGGGAGAGTGACGAGCCGACGATGTCATCGCTGATCTCGAACCATTCTGTTGCGCCGCAGGCGATATTTTGCCCCAAAATGACGGGCAGACGCGCCTGCGTACCGTCAGCATAGGTGACCACATAGTCGCCGAGGGCGTATTTTTCGTTTTCGATCAGCACGCCGTCGTGGAAAAACATAAATTCCTCGACACAGTCGGTATTATGGACGACCTCAATATGCGAATTTTTCGGTGCGGATGCCAGACCACGCCAACGGTAGTCAAACAATTCGTTGGCACAGGCGTTCAGTACGGCTTCCTTTGCGTCTTCGTCGAATTCGTCATCCCAGAACAAAAGGTCGTTGTATGCCATTTCGTAATAGATGCCGTTGCGTTGGAGATAGACATCGCTTGTTTCGCCCCAGTTCGAGGTGATGCCGCCGGTGGTGTTATTGCCGCAACGACGGCGGAAATTACGGATACGGCTCCCGTTGAAGTTGCCGAAGATGACCGGGTAGCCGTGGGAACGGTAATCCTCATCATAGGACTCACTGAGTCCCCAATACCAGTTCAGACAGATCGTATCACGCGGAAGCAGTTCGATGGAACGCCATGTGGCGGGAATTGTGCCCCAGTATTCGTCGTTCGGATCCCAGTTCGCGTGCATCGGGGTTTCGGCACCGCCGTGGCGTTCACCGTTGGCAAGAACGGAGTTGAGGACTTTATCCGCCCAAAACATCGTTTTTACGCCCTTTGCGGCGAGATAATCGTGGATCTTCGTGACATCGTCGGCAAAGATTTCTGCCGCATCGCGTTTGCGGCATTTTTCGCAGACGCCGATGGAGTAGTATTCGTCGTGACCGATATTCATGATCGTCGGCTCGAAAACATCAATGACTTCATCGAAAACATCGAATAAAAGTTTATACGAGTCGGGGTTGGAGGGACAGAAGGTATCTGCATACGGATCGTCCTGACGCTCGGCAAGTTCGTGGTGGCTCCAAAGCAGATAGTCGCAATGGCTCGTAGAAGGCACCTCCGGGATGACCTCGATCCCGCGTTCACGGCAATAGGCGATGAGATCGCGCACTTCACTTTGTTTCAGCCACGAGCCACCGCCGTTTTGACAGTGAATGGAGTCCTTGTACCATTTGAAGGTGTGTTCCTGAATGATCTTTGCCTTGCCGGAGTATTCAAACATTTCGGTGGCGTATTCTTCCCAACCGCTGTTGATTTCCGGGTGACGCTTATATTCCATCGCACCGCCGATTTCAATCATGATCGTGTTGCAACGGAAAAACGCCATTTCGTCGACAAAGGCTTTGAAAAACGGGATCGTCGCACGACCGGGCATGAGGACCTTGACGCCGCGCACATGGCTGAACGGATGATCCCAAAGCAGTTCAAAGCCGAATTCGCGCTTGTCGTTCAAATGGTGCAAAAAGGTTTCCGCACCGGCGATGATGCCCGCCTTCGTTTCGGCGTAGAGGTGGAAGCCGGCATCGGATGTGACAATGACAAAGCCCTCGTCATCCTCCGTAAAAGCCTTGCCGGAGCGATCGGCAATCTTTTTTTTCAACTCGGCGGGAATGGGGGAGGATGCGACAAAACTGTTTGCACAGAGTCCGTCGGCGGCAAAGTCGCGCATGATGTGTTCGATCGCATCGGGAACGCCGGAAATTTTCGTCTTTTCCCCGAAAACCACGGGCGTGCCGGAAATTGCAAAACTCGGCTTGGAAGCGTACATAATAACCCTCCTAAAACTTCTGTTATTTTATTTATTGTATCAGTGTTCCGTATTTCCGTCAACCGAAAATGAAATCTTTTCCACATAGCGGGCGTGATTTTTCATACAATGAATTATCTGAAACTCAGGAGGAACGAAAATGAAGCAATGGATCTTAAATCACATCCGACCGATCGCGTTTTTTTCGGCGTTTACACTCTTTGCGGGGGCAATGGCGGTTGCTGACCTTTCGACGGGAACAGTGGTGACGGCGACCGCAGGTGAGGTCAGGGAATTGCCCGTCTACTGCGTGCAGACCGACGAAAAAAAGGTCGCGTTGACCTTTGATGCGGCGTGGGGCAATGAGGACACCGAAACCTTGATCGAGATCCTTCGTCAACATGACGCACGGGCGACGTTTTTCATCGTCGGACAGTGGGTGGATAAATACCCGCAATCCGTTCGCGCACTGTATGAAGCGGGACACGAGATCGGCAATCATTCAGACACGCACCCGCATATGTCCGCACTTTCATCGTCGCAAATTCAGGTCGAATTGAATTCCTGCGCCGATAAGATCGAAGCGATCACGGGCGTGCGTCCCGTGGTATTCCGACCACCGTTCGGTGAGTATGACAACGAGGTCATCCTGACTTCACGCGAATGCGGAGAGATGCCTATTCAGTGGGATGTCGACAGTCTCGACTGGAAGGAACTCAGCGCAATCGAGATCTACGAGCGTGTGATCGGACGGGTACAGCCGGGTTCGATCGTTTTATTCCACAATGCTGCCATTCACACGCCCGAGGCTCTGCCCGTGATCCTTGACGAACTGGAACGGCAGGGTTACGATTTCGTGACTGTGCCGGAACTCATCTACACCGAAAATTACTCCATCGACCATACGGGCAAACAGATCCCGAATTCGACGGAAAATCCATGAAAATGCCGTAAATCTCTTGTGTCACGGCGAATTGTATATTATAATTGAACTAAACAAAACGAAATCGGGGAAGAATATGAAATCTTATTTGATCGGAATTGATATCGGCGGAACGAAATGCGCCGTTTCACTCGGCACTTCGTCAGAAAACGGGATCGAGATCGTCAAACGCGCCCCTGCCATCCGCACGAAGGATTACGCGGTCGGCGATGCACTTGACGCGCTTTTGGCGGATGTCCGCGGAATGATTGCGGAGTCGTCCGAAATGCCGAAGGCGATCGGTATCAGTTGCGGCGGACCTCTCGACAGTAAACGCGGAATTATTCAGTCGCCGCCCAATCTGCCCGGATGGGACGATATTCATGCGACGGAATTTTTCACCGAAAAGACGGGCGTCCCGACCTATCTTTGCAACGATGCAAATGCCTGCGCACTCGCCGAATGGAAGGCGGGCGCGGGACGCGGATGCGAAAATATGCTGTTTCTGACCTTCGGCACCGGGCTAGGTGCGGGAATTATCCTCGACGGAAGACTCATCGAGGGCGCAAGCGGCTACGCGGGCGAAGCAGGACATATCCGACTTGCCGAACATGGGCCGAGCGGCTACGGAAAAGCCGGATCGTTTGAGGGCTTTTGCAGTGGCGGTGGGATTGCACAACTCGCCGAAAACATTGTGCGGCAGCATTTGCAACGGGGTGAACATCCCGCACTCTGTCCGAATATCGCCGATCTTGACACGCTGACGGCGGAAAAGGTCGGCAAGGCGGCAAAGGCGGGCGATGCGATTGCCGTCGAGATTATGAACGAATGCGGCAAAATGCTCGGCTACGGACTGTCGATTTTGATCGATCTTTTCAACCCCGAACGAATTGTCATCGGAAGCATTTTCATGCGCGCCCATGACGAACTTTGGCCGGAGGCGAAAAAGGTCATCGACCGGGAAGCCCTCCCCATGGCAAGCGCAGTGTGCGAGGTCGTTCCTGCGGGGCTGACCGAATCCGTGGGCGACATTGCGGCACTGACCGTTGCGGCATATCATATCGAAAAAAAGAGGGACTTATGAAAAAGAGAACGCTTGATTTTTTTGAAGATTTTTTTGCCCGCCACAGTGCGTGGTCGATGCTCCGTGAGCCGATCTCGGGTGTGATCGAGGTCTTGGTCGAATGTTTCGAAAACGGCGGAAAACTACTTCTCTGCGGAAACGGAGGAAGTTCGGCGGATTGCGACCATATCGCAGGGGAGATGATGAAAGGTTTTTTACTGAAACGCCAGACAAGTGACGAATTCCGTGGGCAAATGGATGAAATGTACGGCGAAGACGGAAAAAAGATTGCAGAAAAACTGCAAGTCGGTTTGCCGACGATTTCTTTGAATACGCACGCCGCGGCAATTTCGGCATTTTCTAACGATGTCGACGCGGAACTGGTTTATGCCGAGCAGACGCTTGGATACGGCAAACCGGGCGACGTCCTCATCGGGATCAGTACCTCCGGCAACGCAAAAAACGTCGCCGCCGCAGTCAAGGTGGCAAACTGTATCGGGATGACGACGGTTGGACTCACCGGCAAGGACGGCGGAATGCTTGCAAAACTCGCCGATATGAGCATCGTTGCGCCGGAAACGGAAACCTATCGCGTGCAGGAATGTCATCTTGCGGTGTATCACCTGATCTGTGCATGCGTCGAATTCGAAATGTTTGATTATTGAGGTGCCGATGATCACATATTTTCTCCCGATCCTGCTGGTCGTGGCATCCAACGTCATCTATCAGGTCAGCGCGAAATCCGTTCCCGACAAACTAAATCCGCTTGCGTCGCTGACAGTGACCTATTTTGTCGGAACGATCGTGTCGCTTGCACTGTATTTTGTGTTAAATCGTGATGCAAATCTCATCCGCGAGTATCAAAAACTCAACTGGTCGTCGTTCGTTCTCGGATTTGCCGTCGTCGGATTGGAAGTCGGCTACATCTATGCGTTCAAGGTCGGCTGGCCGGTCAGTTCCGCACAGATCGTACAGTCCGCAATGCTTGCCGTGATCCTCATTTTCGTGGGCTATTTCGGTTTTGCTGAGGCGTTGACTTGGAACCGTATTGTCGGCATCCTCATCTGTCTTGTCGGGCTGGTATTTATTAACCTTAAATAAAACTTTTTTTCGATTATTTTGAAAAAAAGGGAAATATTTTACTATACTTTTCGGAAAATTCGTACTATACTAGAATTATCAAAGGATCTTAGGAGGAAAATATGATGGATTTGAATGAAATTTCGCTGAATTTACAGGCAGGCAAAGCAAAGATTGTCAAACAACTCGTTCAGCAGGCCATTGACGAAGGCGTACCGGCAAGGGACATCCTTGAAAAAGGACTTCTTGCGGGAATGGATGTCGTCGGTGAAAAGTTCAAGAAAAACGAAGTTTTCGTCCCCGACGTTCTTGTTGCGGCCCGTGCGATGAATTTCGGCACCGAACTTTTGAAGCCGCTTCTCGCGGGTGACGGTGCGACCGTCAAGGGCAAAGTCTGTATCGGCACCGTTCAGGGTGACCTGCACGACATCGGCAAAAATCTCGTCCGTATGATGCTTGAAGGCAAGGGACTCGAAGTCGTCGACCTCGGCACGGACGTTTCGCCGGATACTTTTGTCAACACTGCGAAGGAGCAGAATTGCGACATCATCTGCCTTTCCGCGCTTCTAACCACCACGATGGGTACGATGGCGGAAGTCGTCAAAGCCGCCGAAGCCGCGGGAATTCGCGACAAGGTCAAAATCATGATCGGCGGCGCCCCCGTCACGCAGGCGTACTGCGATGAGATCGGCGCCGACGCTTACACCACTGACGCCGCTTCCGCCGCCGACTGTGCCGTGGAATTGCTTTCCAAATGAAAACCGAACAGATCGTCGCCGAAATCGTAAAAGCGGGCGCGTTCAAGGCGGCTCCGATCGAACAGGAAAGTTATGTTCTTGACCGTTCGTTTCGGGACATTTGTGCCTCAAACGGGTGCGGTACGTACGACAAATGCTGGACCTGTCCGCCGTGTATCGGCGATATTGACGAACTTATCGCCCGCGTCAATACCTTTCCGCACGGAGTCCTTTATCAGACCGTGGGGGAAATCGAGGACAGTTACGACTTCGAGGGTATGATGGAGGTCGGCGAAAAGCACGCCCGACTTGGTCAGGAAATTCAGGCGAAGGTTGTGGCGAAAATTCCGGGCAGAACGCTTCATCTGTCCTGTGGCGGATGTCATCTTTGCCCCGAATGTGCCAAACGCGTTGACGAACCATGCCGTCACCCTGATCTTGCGCTTGCTCCGATGGAAGGCTACGGTTTCGACGTTTACAATACCGCAAAAGCCACACCGTTAAAATATGTGAACGGGACGAACACGGTGACATATTTTGGCATCGTGCTGTTTGACTCGGCAGAGTAGGTGAAAAAATGGTAAAATACATTGATCCGCCGGTGGTAACACGCGACCTGTATTACCGTGCGGCGCGATTTGAACGGCCGGATTTTATCCCGATGACATTTGCAATCAATGCAGCCTGCTTTCACGAATACCCGCTTGACGAACTTTTCGGCTTGATGGAAGACCACCCATTCCTTTTCCCGAATTTCAAAAATCCGGGCGAGGATTTCAAACCGGAATATTCCTTGAATACCAATAGTCACCGCCCGTACACCGATGATTTCGGTTGTGTTTGGGAAACTCCGATGGACGGACTGGTCGGCACGGTCAAAGGTCACCCGCTGGATGATTGGGCGAAGTACAATTCGTATGTTTTCCCCGATCCCGAAAAGAGCATGGGGTTGATGCCGATCGACTGGGCGCAATATGAACGCGAGGTCGCCGAGGGGCACCGCCGTGGCGATATCATTGTCGGCGCACTCCGTCACGGACATACTTTTTTGCAACTATCCGATCTTCGCGGATATGAAAACCTTTTGTTCGATATGATGGATGAGGAGCCTTTGTTGGATGACCTGATCGAGAAGTTGACGCAGTTCAATATCAAACAGATCGAGCATCTTTTGAAGGCGAATGTCGACGTGATTGCGATCCCGGACGATCTCGGAATGCAGACGGGACCGATGCTTCGACCGGAGGATTTTCACCATTATATCAAGCCCTGCTATGAACGGCTGTGTGCGCCTGCACGCAAGGCGGGAACGCTGATCCATATGCACTCGGACGGCGATATCCGACTGCTTGTCGACGATATCATCGAGGGCGGAACGGACATTTTGAATTTGCAGGATGTTGTCAACGGTGTCGATTGGATCGGCAAAAAATTCCGTGGTAAGACCTGCATTGAACTCGATGTTGACCGTCAAAAAATTACGCCCTACGGCACACCGAAACAGATCGACGCACTCATCCGTGAGGAGGTCGAAAAGATCGGTTGCAAGGAGGGCGGGTTGATGATGCTCTACGGGCTCTATCCGGGCGTCCCGCTTGAAAATGCAAAAGCAGTGATGGACGCGATGGAAAGATACGCGTTCTATTACAACAACTGAAAAAATGAAAACATCCCCGAATGGCGTCATTCGGGGATGTTTTTATGCCTTTATATCCGTTTAGGGTTCGATTTTTCCGGGTGTATGGCGGTCGGCAAGCGAACGGCCGAAATAATCGTCGATCAGTTCGATACCGAATTCACGTATCATTTCGTGAATATCGGTGTCACATTCGCTGGTGATCAGCACGGCGCCGAGGTAACCCGGATCGTAAATTTTCACGCCGCGTCCGTATTTTTTGCGAAGTTCGTTGAGTTTGCCCCAGTTGTGGTCGAGATGGACGACTTCGTAGTCGAGGTTGATGTCGTGTGTGACATAGGGGAAATAATTCGTCGAATGTGCGACGATGTCGCCCACGGGGTTGATGATCGTACTGTCGCAACCGTTGCCCGCGATACTCCCGACAAACCAACTGCGGCAGGTGTACGCCCAGTTCCTTTGAACAAATCCGCCGTGGTACATCGAACTGAAAACGAGCAGTTCGGGGCGGCTTTTGACATATTTTTCACGGAGTTCATCAAAATTGAGGTCGAAGCAGATGACGCCGCCGACCTTGCCGAATGGCATTTCAACGATCGGCGCATCTTTGCCGTAATAAAATCCGCTAACGGTGTTTTCTTCGATGACGAGGTGGTTTTTGTGGTAATTTCCGCGGATTTCGCCCTTGTCGTCGATGAAGCAGGAGGTGTTGCGGAATACGCCGTCGTCGCCGGAGATTGCCGCGGAATAGACAAACGAGGTGTGATTTTTCGCCGCAATTTCACGGATGTGGTCGCACATATCGTTTTTGCGGTATTCGAAATACCTTTTTCGTTGATCGAAGTTCAGATACGGGCGGTCACAGGCTTCCGGCAGGACGATGAAATCCGGGCGGTCGTAGAGGGCGTTTTCAATGGCTTCATCCAAATGACGAACTTCCTCATCAAAGATCGCGGAAGGATCGTTTCGGTCGGGAACTTCGATCGGTTTAATACCGAGGGCAGTGACTCTGACATGACGCATAATGAACCTCCTGGCGAAAAAACGGGAAAAACCCGCAAATTCAATGATTTTTTATTTTTTGCACACAGAAAAGAGCGAGTGCGAGAAGCAATGTCCCCGTGAGCGCGCCCGAAAAATCAAGCCATACATCCGCCACCATCGAGCCGCGTTCGGAAAAGATCTGAATGGTTTCGTCGATCAGGGCGACAAGCAGACTCGCGCCTGCGGTGGAGAAAATACGGCGGCGTGTTTGCATCGGAAGTCCCGCATAGAGCATTTCAAGTGAAACGCCGAAGGCGAAGAATTCGACGAAATGCGCGATCTTGCGTACCAAATGGTCGGTGACGTTTTCGGCACCCACGATGCCCGCGAAAAAATCAAAAAGCAAGGTGGTGACGGATTCGCTTTCCGCGGCACTTTCTTGCTTTGAATACATGGAATTGCCCCAAATAAAGGCGAGAATTAACACGGTCGTGATGAAAAAGACGACATTTCTGACGCGATTGCGCCCGGTAAAATACTGTTTCATCGCTTGTGTACGATTTCGCCGTTGTTTTTCCAAATGCTCTTTTCGGGGATCATCCCGCGCACGCAGGAGGTCGGGTAGACATTGGAATCGCGGCCGATGACCGTGCCGGGGTTGAGGACGGAATTACAACCGACTTCAACGCGATCACCAAGCATGGCACCGACCTTTTTTCGACCGGTTTCCACGGTTTCGTCACCGTTTTTAATCACGACGGGGAGTTTATCACTTTTTACATTCGACGTGATCGAGCCTGCACCCATATGGGCGAAATGCCCCAAAATACTGTCGCCGACATAATTATAGTGCGGAACCTGAACATTGTCGAACAAAATGACATTTTTCAGTTCGGTCGAGTTGCCGACGACGCAATGGTCGCCGATGAGTGCCGAACCGCGGATGAATGCACACTGGCGGATTTCGGTCCCGTGACCGATGATGCAGGGACCGTGGATGTACGCCGTGGAAAAAACGGTCGCGTCCTTGGCGATCCATACTTCGTAATCGAGTTTGCCGAATTCATCGACGGGATGACGGTATTCGTCCATGGAAAGCGTTGCGCCAATGTCGAGAATGGTTTGTTTGATATGGTCAAGAGCCTCCCACGGGTATTCGGTCTCGGCAAGAAGTTCCGCCGCTTTGGTGTGGGAAAGGTCGTAGAGTTCGTTGGTTTTGAGCATTTGAGTCATTCCTTTGTTATTCGTGGATCTCGATCGGCGTGCCGTCGGGATCCTTGACAAAAAACATTTTTCTTTGGTTGAAAGCGTCGATTCGGATTTCTTCGGGACAATAGCCGCGTTCGACAAGCATTTTACGCGCAGTTTCCGCATCGTCACAGACCAGCGCAAGGTGACGCAACCCGTAGGCTTCGGGGGAAGACGGACGGGTGGGATGACCGCGGGAGATGAAAACTTCCAGCGTCACGGAGCCGTTGGAAAGCATGATGACTTCGTCATTTCGTTCGGGACGGGGATAGTCGGCTTTGACCGAAAATCCGAGTGCCGCGTAAAACGCAAGCGTCCGATCCCGATCGGAGCCGATGAGCGCCAGATGGTGCATTCCGCGGATCATTTATTGATCATTCCCTTGAAGGTTTTTTTCACGCTTTCGTAACTTTCAATATCGCCGATGTCATAACGGTTGCCCGGCATTTCCATCGCATGAACGGGCACGCGGTCACTGAGCCATGCGGCGAAACTTCCCGGTGCATCGGTGGCACATCCGCCTTCGACGCCTTCCGCGATGTATTTCAGATCTTCGCGTATGTAGTAGTAGAACGGCGGGCAACCCCAATGTGTCTGCGGCTCGGCAGGCTTTTCGACCATGGAAAGCACACGCGAGTTTTCGTCAATGGACATGACGGCGCATTTTTGAAGCACCGAACGTTCCTTTTCATAGTAGCGCATGATGCAGGAGGTCTTTTTTTCCAGCCCGTAGCGGATGAAGGATTCCATACTGAAATCGATCAAATTGTCGCCCGCCACGACCAAAAGATCGTCGTCGATGCCGAGTTTGCGGATGGCAAGATCCATATCGCGGACTGCACCGAGACGGGTTTCGTTCGACATTGTGCCGTCGTCGATAAGTGAGACGCGGTATGGCTGTTCCGCCGCCCATTTTTCAAAATGGACGTAGTATTTATGGTTGGAAATGAGAATGAATTCATCGATCAGCCCGGTTTCCGCAATATCGTCGACGATCCAGTCGAGGATCGCTTTGCCGTTCAATGGCAACAGGGGCTTCGGAAAATTTTCCGTCAGCGGATATAAACGCGTTGCATAACCTGCCGCTAGGATCAGACATTTCATGGTATCACCTGACAAATATAATGTTCACATGGCGGTGCGTACATTGCTTGTTTTTTAAATTATATCATTTGACGCATTGTATTGCAAGGAAAAAAACACCGCAGGTATAAAGAAATGATTAAGAATGTCAAAAATCCGGCGTTCGTTGCGGAACGCCGGAAAAAAGTCTTATTTTTTATCGGAATACTGCTTTGCGATGTAGCGTGCGACATGGACGCCGCTTGCGGATGCGTGACTCAGCGAATGGGTGACGCCACTGCAATCGCCGATGACGAAAAGTCCCTTTTGTGCGGTTTCGAGGTTTTTGTCAATGGCGACTTCCATATTGTAGAACTTGACTTCCACACCATAGAGCAGGGTATCGTCTGCGGCGGTACCGGGGGCGATCTTGTCAAGGGCGTAGATCATTTCGATGATACCGTCGAGAATTCGTTTCGGCATCACAAGGCTGAGGTCGCCCGGAGTTGCCGAAAGCGTCGGCGTGATGAAACTTTTGTTGATACGCTTCTGCGTACTGCGCTGTCCGCGGATGAGGTCGCCGAAACGCTGAACGATGACGCCACCGCCGAGCATATTCGAAAGGCGGGCGATGGATTCGCCGTAGCCGTTGGAATCCTTGAACGGTTCGGTGAAGTGTTTGGAAACGAGAAGCGCGAAATTGGTGTTATCCGTCTGACGTGCAGGATCCTCATAACTGTGACCGTTGACGGTGACGATGCCGTTCGTGTTTTCGTTGACGACCGCGCCCTTCGGATTCATACAGAAGGTGCGCACGAGATCCTGATATTTTTCGGTCTTATAGACGATTTTGCTTTCGTACAGTTCGTCGGTGATATGACGGAACACATCGGCGGGAAGTTCCACACGCACGCCGATATCAACGCGGTTGGAGCGTGTTTCAAGACCGAGGTCGTCGCAGACCTGCTCCATCCACTTGCTTCCGCTTCTGCCGACGGAAATGATGCACTGTTTTCCCGTGAAATTGCCCTTACTCGTTTCAATCTCATAACCGCCGTTGATTTTGTGAACGGCGTTGACCGGGGTGAGGAAGTGGAAATCCACATGGTCTTTCAAAAATGCGTAAATATCGGTGAGAACGGCGTAGTTGATATCCGTGCCGAGGTGGCGGACGGATGCGTCGAGCAGGTGAAGATTGTTGCGCAGACATTCGGTTTTGAAGCCGGAATTGGCGGTGGTATAAAGTTTGGTGCCACCACCTCCGTGCGCACAGTTGATTTCGTCGACATAGCGCATCAGGTCAAGGGCGTGCGCCTTGCCGATATATTCGTAAAGCGTTCCGCCGAATTCGTTTGTAATGTTGTATTTGCCGTCCGAAAACGCGCCTGCACCGCCGAAGCCGTTCATGATCGAGCAGGTATTGCAGTTGATGCAACCCTTGATCTTTTCGCCGTCGATGGGGCATTTTCGCTTTTCGAGGGTGTTGCCGTACTCGAAAACGCCGATTTTCAGATCGGGGCATTTTTTGACGAGTTCATAGGACGAAAAAATACCGCCCGGCCCTGCGCCGATAATCAATACATCGTAATTCATTTTTTCCTCCGATTGAGAGATGATTCGTAACAAAGAGTGGAAGTTCCTTTTTTGAGAATGGTCGTTTTACCCTGATAGATAAATTTGACGCCGTCGACGGGAACGGTTATATCAAAGCGCACAACATTTTCGGTGTGCGTTGCACTAACGGAAAATTCACCCGTGGGAAGCGTGACGGAGCCTTTGATGTCGGTGAGTTTTTTCGGGAGTTTCGGGGCGATGACGGGTTTTTCGTAACCGACGCTGTCATCTTCCTGCCCGATGCCCAAAAATCCGTCGAAAATATGTAACGCGGGTGCGGCAAACATATGGTGATTATGCGAGGCTTCGCCGTCAAGGTGTTCCCAAATCGTGGTTGCGCCCGCACGCTTCATATAAAGGTAGCCGCCGAGTTTTTCGGTATTCAAAAGATCAAATAACAGATCGGCTTGTCCGGCAGAGATCAGAACCTTGCTCAGAATTTCCGTCCCGATAAAGCCGGTGTCAAACACGCCGATGTCTTTTGTGCGCTTGATGAGGTTTTTCAGCGTCCTGCCGTCTTCGTCAAGTCCGCACCAAACCGCAAAGGCATCTGCCCCCTGCGTCCCGCCAACCCAACTTCCGCTGACGGATTCGTAATATTTTTGCCGCATTGCGTCAATAACATAGCCGCGGTAAACTTCAAACGCCTTTTTGTCGGCGGTGTAACCGAGAAGTGCGGAAATGCGGATCATTCGGTTGAGCGAATCGAGCATACAGCAGGTATTGACATACTCAACGGGGATTGCGACCGAGCCGATACAAGCCCAATCGCCGAGACACCAGCCGCCGACTTCTTCGCTTGTGACGATGCCTTTGGTTGAGTGGGATTTCAGATAACCCATCCACGCCTTCATGTGCGGATAGCATTTTTTCAAAATTTCAATATCGCCGTAATGGTGATAATATTCATCCGGCACGATGACAATGGCACAGCCCCAACCACCGGGACCGCCACCGCCGCCCATTGCGGGCGCAGTGTGCTGAACATGGCCGGATATGACATCCTGACAGTCGCAAATGTCCTGAATCCACTTGCGATAGGCTTCCTTTGCGTCGAAGATCATCATTGCAGTACGTGCCGTGACCTGACCGTCACCGGTGTAGCCGAGGCGTTCACGGTGCGGACAATCCGACGGAATACAGTTGTGCATATTGCCGAGCATCGTGCGCTTGTACGCGTCGTAGAGGAACGAAAGACCTTCATTCGGGGTTTCAAGCGTCGAGGTGACATTCATGCGTGTGTGGATGACAAGAACTTCGATCGCGTCAATATCCCCCGTGACCTCCATATAACGGAAGCCGTGCCAAACAAATTCGGGGACGAAATCAAATTTTTCGTCACTCAAAGTAAAGACGTCGGTCTGAATTTGCGGAATTCCGCGCACAACCGCCCAGCTTGCGCCGGTAGAATCAAAATCGGGTTCGGTATTTGCGTCAATTTCTTCCGAATAACGCACCGTCACCGTTTCGCCCGCATGACCGCCCGCCGTGACATGGGCAACGCCCGTGATATTTTCGCCGCAGTCATAAATACGGCGGTTGCCGTCGGTTTTGATGAGTTTCGGTTGAATTTTGCGGATTACACCGTCGGAAAGGCAGGTCTGCTTTTCAAAAACGGCGTCGGGTGTGTCATAAAGTTCCACAGGGGCGAAGACCGCGTCATTGACACGGAAGTTCGCATCAATGTTTTCACCGAGATAAAGGTTACTGTATGTGCGTTCCGAGGCACGACAAAGTTCGCTTCCGTCACTGACGACGGAAACTTCGCCGTCGGCGGTTTGGATTTTTGCGTCAAACCACGCCACCATTTGTTCGGAGAACGACATACGACCTTCCGTAACATGGTCGTTTTGCGCCCACCAACCGGGGGCAAGCGTGATTTCAAATACATTTTCACCGTCGTGCAGGAATTCGCCGATTTTATAATGGAGATAATAAATACGATGCGTTGTCGTGTCAAAAAGCGGATATCCCCATGCGCGCATATCGCGTGCGGCGTAGTCGGTCAGCGCAGGGGTAAAAAGGTCGTCGGTAACGCGTTTGCCGTTGACCGTCAGGCGGAAAAAACCGAGCCCGGTGATGTCGATTTCGCCGGAAGTCGGTCGATTTAATGTAAAAGTCTTTTTTATAACAGGGACGGCGATGTTTTTCGGACAGGCAATCCAACGCGAATTATTACCCATAAAATCGTTCCTTTATCATAGAAATACCTTATTATTATAACAGTTTTTGAATGATTTTCAAGTGCTTTCCGATTAAAAAATGATAATTCCGAAACGGCGAAAAGTCAAAATAAAAAAACAAGGGGCGATTGCCCCTTGTTTTTTAGTGCATACCCTTTTCGTAGGACTCGATCATTTTCTTAGACATGACTACCGTACGAC
>DCHG01000064.1:0-9850 GCA_002315595.1 Clostridiales bacterium UBA1758
AAACAAAGAAAAGAAGAGAAGAGAATAGAAAAGAAAAGTAGAGTAAAGAAGAGAAGCCGTTGCCGCGGGCCCCTCCTTTTTACCGACGAAAAAGATTTTTCGGAAGACGGATTTTTATGAATAATTTTCATTGACTCTGAGAGGGACGATGGGTGTTGTGATTTTTCATAGTGAAAGTTGTAACCCGGGGACGATGCGGTCATCGACTCCTATGGTCGCAGGGGCTGTTTCGGTGAAGACACAACATCGGAACGATCATTGATCGTCTACTGCGAGGTACGGGAAAAACGGAAGGCGAGGGTACTGAAATTTCTCAAATAAATTTACAAAAAATAGAAGATTTTTCTTCCACACAACGCTAAAATGTGATATAATAAATAATAATGCCCGAATTGTACTCACAAGAAAGGAAGAAACCCATGAATAAGATTTTTTTCGGTTCGCTCAGTGACGGACGCAAGGTCAATATCCATGTTCTCAAAAACAATCTCGGTATGACCGTCGGAATTTCCGAACTCGGTGCGACCATCTATTCGATCGCCGTTCCCACCCGTGACGGCAAACACATTGACGTCGTCCTCGGAAATCGTGATCTGACTACCTATGCCACGACCAATCCCGGTTATTTCGGCGCAACCATCGGTCGTGTCGCCAACCGCATTAAGGACGCGAAATTCACCATCGACGGCAAAGAATACCACCTCGACGCCAACGACGGTCCGAACTGCCTGCACGGCGGTTTCAACGGCATCGACCGCAAAGTTTTTGCCGCCGAAGACATCACCGTCGACGGCTATGACGGCGTCAAACTCACGGTCACAAGCCCGGACGGAGAGGGCGGATTCCCCGGTAATGTTGAATTCACCGTCACCTATGTCCTTACCGACGAAGGCGAACTTAAAATCGACTATGTTGCCAAAACCGACGCTGACACCCCGATCGGCATGACCAACCACAGTTACTTCAACCTCGACGGTCACACGAGCCATTCGATCGCTTCACAGAAACTTCGTCTGGAATCCGACTTCTATCTGCCGGGTACCGACAAACTTGTTCCGACGGGTGAATTTGCCGCCGTTGCAGGCACGCCGTTTGACTTCCGTGAATTCAAAAAGATCGGCGCTGACATCCATGCCGACGACGAACAACTCAAACTTGCGGGTGGCTACGATCACAGTTTCTGTATTCGCGGCACCGGCCTGCGTCTTGCGGCGACTGCCTATTCCGATGCAACGGGCGTTACGCTGAAATGCTTTACGACGGCTCCGAATATGCACTTCTACACCGGCAACTTCGTCGACGGCGAAGAAATCGGCAAATGCAATCTGCGCTACAACAAACAGTGCGCCTTCTGCCTTGAAACCGAACTTCCGCCGGACTGTGTCAACCAGACCAATTTGGGCAACTGTATCGTCAAAGCGGGCGAAGAATACACCTGCACCACGATCTATCAGTTTGGGCTGAAATAAACCGGTGCTGATAGAAACCGGGGATAAACCAATTTATCCGGGGCGATAAACCGCTTTTTTCATCGCACGACAATCGGGAAGGGATTGTACGAAGGAGGAAAAATATGGAAAAACTTAAAGTCGGCTGTATCGGTGTCGGCAACCGAGGAGCCTATCTGTCCGAAGAACTTTGCGTCATGCCCGACGTTATTTTGACGGCGGTCTGTGATGCACTTCACGACAGAGCGCAAACCGTCGCTGATCATCTTGGGGAACTGTCCGGTTACCGACCGGCAGTCTGTGATGATCCGTATGAACTGATCCTGCGAAACGATGTTGACGCGGTCGTCATCGCAACTTCGTGGAACCAGCACACGCCGCTTTCCGTTTTCGCAATGGAGCAGGGCAAATACTGTGCCAGCGAAGTCGGTGGTGCAACCTCGATCGAGGAATGTTGGAAACTCGTCGACACCTACGAACGCACGAAAACGCCGTTTATGATGCTTGAAAACTGCTGTTACGGAAAAACCGAACTCACGCTTCTCAACATGGTGCGTCAGGGCATATTCGGCGAACTTGTCAACCTCGGTTGCGGCTATACGCATTACGGGCTTGTCAATCAAAAGCAGGACGGCGTATTGAAGGCTCCGATCAAAGCCGCAAACCGTCTGCGTACTGCCGATCTTTACCCGACACACGGCGTCGGTCCGATGGCGAAAATTCTCGATATCAATCACGGCAACCGCTTTGTTTCGATCTGTTCCGCCGCTTCCAAAGGCGTCAGCGTCGCCGAACACGCCAAAGATTTTGCCTTTACCGAAAGCGGAATGGGCAGTTTTAACGGCGGCTCTGCGGGCGACCTTGTGCGTAGCGTCATTAAGTGTGCAAGAGGCGAAACGCTGACCGTTACATACAACACCACGCTTCCGCGTCCGTATTCCCGCGCCGGTCTTGTTCAGGGCACGCACGGGATTTGGAGCGAAGACACCGGCTCGATCTTCATCGAAGGACGATCCAAAACCGAAATGGTCGACGGCTATCCGAAGGAATACTGGGAGCCGTTTGAAAACTACTTCGACGAATTCGTGCCCGACCTATGGAAATGGTTTGAATCCCTCGGCATCACCGCCGAACACGGCGGAATGGACTACCTCGTCCTCCGCGCCTTTGTTGAAAGCGCGCTGATCGGAACGCCGGCTCCCATCGATGTCTACGACATGGCGACTTGGATCTCGATCACCGCACTCAGTGAAGAATCCATTGCACGCGGTGGCGCACCCGTCATGTTCCCGGATTTCACCAACGGTCGCTTCATGTATCCGTCTCGGGGCGAACACACGAAGTACAGCATTAACGACTGATCGGAACGGAGGAAATCATCATGAAAAAAACCGTTAATATCGCCGTGATCGGTCCCGGTCACAGAGGCGTTTATCTTCTTGAAACCCTTCGTAATATGGACGATGTCAGAATCGTCGCAGTTTGTGACGAACGAATTGATCACGCAAACGAAGTCGCGCAGCAATGTGTGGATGCGGGTTGTGAGCGTCCGTTTGTCACTGCCGATTACCACGATGTGCTGAAAATGGACTCCGTCGACGGCGTTATCGTCGCCACCTCGTGGGAAACGCATATTCCGATCACGCTCGACTGTATGCGTGCGGGCAAATATGTAGGCTTTGAAGTCGCCGGCTCATCGTCGATCCACGAAATGTGGCAACTCGTCGACACCTACGAAAAGACGGGAACGCCCGCGATGTTGCTCGAAAACTGCTGCTACGGCGAAACCGAAATGTCGCTGATGAATATGGTACGTCAGGGCTTGTTCGGCGAAGTCGTCAGCGTCGAATGTGGCTACCGTCACTGCTTGCGTGACGGTGCGGCAAAGGGCGTTGCAGAGGGCAGATTTCGCAGTCTTCACAATCTACTTCGCAACGGCGACCTTTACCCGACACACGGCGTGGGACCGATGGCAAAACTGCTCGGCATCAATCACGGCAACCGTTTTTTGACGATCTCTTCGACGGCTTCCAAATCCTGCTCTCGTGAAGAATGGCTTCGCAACAACCTTCCTGCGGATAATCCCGTACGCGATACCCGCTTCAATCAGGGCGATGTTGTGACGAGCCTGATCCGTTGTGCAGGTGGCGAACTGTTGACCGTCGTCCACGATACCTCGCTTCCGCGTCCGTATTCCCGTGGCGGCACGGTGCAGGGCACGCACGGTATTTGGACGGAGGACGGCAAGCACATCTACATCGAAAATGTTTCGCCTGAAAACGACACATGGGAACCCGATGCCCCTTATATCGAAAAATACCGTCACCCGCTGTGGAAAAAATTCATTGACAGCGGTGTAGACGTCGGCGGACACGGCGGAATGGATTATTTTGTCCTGCGCGCCTTTGTGGAAGCCATTCAGAACGGCACAAATACACCGATCGACGTTTATGACGCCGCAACATGGCTTTGCATTACGACACTGAGCGAAGAGTCCATTGCTCAGGGCGGTGCGCCGGTGATGTTCCCGGATTTCACCAACGGCAAATACATCTATCCCGCACCGAATACGGGATCGGACTACGACCTTAATTTCTAAATCAATTGCGTCCTCGGGTGGGTAACCATCCGGGGACGGATATCGGAGAGAGCAATGGCAGAAAAAAATCTCACAAAAAAGACAATGATCGGCGGTCAGGCGATCATCGAAGGTGTAATGATGATCGGGCCGGGCAAATACGCCATCGTCGTGCGTAAACAATCCGGTGAACACGTCGTCAAAGAGGGCGAACTGAACAGTCTTGCGGCGAAATATAAGATTCTCGGTTGGCCGATTATCCGCGGTGTCGTCGGCTTTGGTCGCTCGATGAGAAGGGGACTGGACGCGATTAACTGGTCAAGTGACGCATATATCGAAGATGGCGGTGAAGATCAGGCGGCGGAATCCAAACTCGATAAATGGCTTGACGAAAAAATGAAAAGTCCGAAAGGCAAAGCCGCCGTTATGAGCGTGGTCACGGCAATCGGATTGCTGATTCCGATCGCGTTGTTTTTTGTGCTTCCGACATTTATCGGCGGATTGCTTGATCCGTACATCGGCTCCGGCGTGCTTCGAAATCTTGCCGAGGGCTTGATACGGCTCGTGATTTTCTTTCTTTTTATGCTCTCCGTTTCGCAAATGAACGATATGCGTCGTGTTTTTATGTATCACGGCGCAGAACATAAAACGATCCACTGTTACGAACACGGTCTGCCGATGACGGTTGAAAACGCCCAAACATTCGGCACGGCACACCCGAGGTGCGGGACAAGTTTTCTGTTCGTGGTCATGATCGTCAGCATTATCGTATTGAGTTTTTTCACCTTTTCCAACATTTGGACAAGGCTTGCCGTACGGCTCGGCTGTTTGCCGTTGATCGTCGGTCTTGCCTACGAATTCAACCGTTTCGTCGGCAGACACGACAATTGGTTTACGAGAATTCTCAGAGCACCGGGAATGTGGTTCCAGCGTTTTACCACCCGTGAGCCGGAAGACTATATGGTTGAAGTCGCCATCGACGCATTTTTACGCGTTGCGCCGGATGACGATTCGGATCAATGGTAATGCCGAAGACTTACGCCGAACTCTGTATTGATACGCGCAATCTTTTACGCAGTAAAGGGATCGCCTCCGCGGAGCTGGAATCGCGGGAACTGGTTGCCTTTGCCGCAGGAATCGACCGCAATTCCATCCACGCAAAACGCGACCTTTATACTTCGGACGAAGCGATTGAAAAGTTAGCGGGTTGCGTCGTTCGCCGGTTGAAAGGCGAGCCCCTTGCTTATATTTTGGGTGAGTGGGACTTTTATTCGCTGACCTTCAAGGTCACACCCGATGTTTTGATCCCCCGGGCGGATACCGAAACCGTGGTTGATGAGGTTAAAAAAGCACTGTGGAAAACGGGAAATCCGCGTCCGCGTCTGCTTGACCTCTGCTGCGGATCGGGTTGTATCGGGATCGCGTCTGCCTTCGAAATGGCAGAATGCAGCATACTTTTCGCCGATCTGTCGGATGCGGCACTCGGCGTTTGCAAAGAGAACGTCAAACGGCATGGGATGAACGCCCGGTCTTCGGTGATGAAGGCAAACGCACTGTCCGTACCGCCAGCATTTTTCGGAAAATTCGATGTGATCGCGTCCAATCCGCCGTATATCCGACGCGATGAAATGGCGACGCTTGACACGTCCGTGGTCGATTATGAGCCTAAAATGGCACTCGACGGCGGTTTGGACGGGTTGGATTTTTATCGTGCGATTACGAAAAACTGGGCGACGCTATTGACCGATCACGGTCGAATGATTTTTGAGGTCGGCTATGACCAATCGAATTCGGTCGCCGATATCTTGAAAGAAAACGGCTTTACAAATATTGAAATTGTTTGCGATCTCGCGGGCGTTCAGCGTGCCGTGAGCGCGGAAAAGGATGAGAGAAATGGATAAGAAAAAAGCACTTGATACCGCCCTTGCTCAAATCAAGAAAACCTACGGCGACGGCTCTATTATGCGTCTCGGTGAAAATAATTCAATGAATGTCGACGCCGTTTCCACCGGCTCGATCGGACTTGACCTCGCCCTCGGCATCGGCGGCGTACCGCGCGGCCGTATTATCGAAATCTTCGGGCCGGAATCTTCCGGTAAGACCACGGTGGCACTTCACATCGTTGCCGAAGTCCAAAAACTCGGCGGGGAAGCCGCATTCATCGACGCGGAACACGCGCTCGATCCGATCTACGCCAAAGCACTCGGCGTGGACATTGATTCACTTCTCATCTCCCAGCCGGACACCGGCGAGCAGGCGTTGGAAATCACCGAAGCCCTTGTTCGCAGCGGTGCGATCGAAGTCGTCGTCATCGACTCGGTTGCCGCCCTTGTTCCGCGTGCGGAAATCGACGGCGAAATGGGCGACAGTTTTGTCGGTCTTCACGCCAGACTGATGAGTCAGGCTCTGCGTAAACTCGCCGGTGCGATCTCGAAATCCAACTGTATTGCGATCTTTATCAACCAACTTCGTGAAAAGGTCGGCGTGATGTACGGCAACCCCGAAGTCACCACCGGCGGTCGCGCACTGAAATTCTATTCGAGCGTCCGAATTGATATCCGTCGTGTCGAAACGCTGAAAAACGGGGCGGATATGATCGGCAACCGCACCCGTGCCAAGGTCGTCAAAAACAAGGTCGCGCCCCCGTTTAAGCAGACCGAATTCGACATCATGTACGGCGAAGGCATTTCGAAAGACGGTGAACTCGTTGACATGGGTGTACAACTCGGCGTCGTCAAAAAAAGCGGCGCATGGTTCTATTACGGCGAAGAACGCCTCGGTCAGGGACGCGATAACGCAAGAACCTACTTCAAAGAACACCCCGAAACCGCCGAAAAGGTTGAGGAAGCGATCCGAACCAATGCCGCGGAAGTGTTGGGACAGTCCCGTGTTCCGCACGCCATCGGCGGCGAAGGAGCCCCCGGTGCGCAACTGAACCGTGGAACGAAGACGGCGGGCGTCTCCGTTGACGCCTCCGATTTCGAAGGATGACCGTCACCGAAATCCGGCCCCGTGGGCAATCAACCGTGATCCTCGTCCTCGATGACGGACGCGAACTGATCGCTGATCCGCTTGACCTTTTGCCGATGAATCTCGCAAAAGGTGACGAATTGACGGATGACGAGGTAGAAATTCTCGTTCGTCGTTCGGGACAACTCGGCGCATTGGAAACTGCGGCGAATATGTTGTCACGCAAACCGCAAAGTGCCAAAGAAATCGAACGAGCCTTGCAAAAAAAAGGTTTCGACGAAGACTCCGTCGCGTATGCGGTGGAAAAGTTGATCGGTCTCGGCGCCATTGACGACGAGAATTACGCAAAACTCATTGCGCGCCATTACGGCAGCCGCGGTTGGGGCGAAAGGCGAATTTCCGAAGAATTTCACCGTCGTGGGATTGACCGTGCCGTTGCCGATAAGGTTGCGGATGAGATTGCGGATCCCGCGGAAACGATAGATAAACTGCTGATAAAGCGTGCAGGCGCAACCCCCGATGAGGCTCAAAAACGACGTGTGACGGCGTTTTTGATGCGCCGAGGCTTTCAATATGATGACATTCGAGCCGCTTGGCGTCGATTTGGTCAGGAAATAGAAGAGGATTGAACCATTGGCAAAAATCGCATTTGTATCACTCGGTTGTGCGAAAAATCTCGTCGACACCGAACAGATGATGTCCGCGCTTGAAACCGCGGGACACGAAATTTTACCCGATATCGACAACACCGACATCGTTGTCATCAATACCTGTGGCTTCATCGAAAGCGCAAAAACCGAAGCAATCGAAGAAATTCTTGAAGTCGCAAAACTCAAAGCGGAAGGACGCGTGGGCGCGATCATCGTCGCCGGTTGTCTTGTGGAACGCTACCGTGAAGAACTTATGACCGAACTGCCAGAAGTTGACGCGATCGTCGGTTGCGGCGCTTTTTTGGAAATCGGTCAGGCGGTGGACGCAGTTCTCGCAAAAGAGAAAAAAGCGGTTTTCGGCGATCTCAACGCACCGATCAAAGGTCAGAGCCGTATGCTCACTACGCCGCCGTATATGGCGTATCTCAAAGTCGCCGAAGGTTGTGACAACCACTGCGCCTATTGCGTTATTCCGTCGCTCCGTGGCAAATACCGCAGTCGAACCGTCGAGGATGTTTTGGATGAAGCCGAGGGGCTTGCCGAATACGGCGTGAAGGAACTCATCGTGATTGCACAGGATACTTCGCGTTACGGCACCGACTTATACGGTAAAAGGATGCTTCCGGAACTACTCAAAAAACTCGCTGATATCAAGGGGATCGAATGGATCCGTTTGCATTACCTCTACCCGGATGAAATTGACGATGAACTGATTGATACGATTGCGTCGTTGCCGAAAGTCCTTCATTATTTCGATATTCCGATCCAGCATGTTTCCGACCATTTGCTCGAAAGCATGAACCGCCGTGGTGATGGAAAATATCTCGGCGAACTATTCAAAAAACTGCGTACGAAGATCCCGGATTGCGTCATCCGTACGAGCATTATCGTCGGTCTTCCCGGGGAAACGAAAGATGATTTCGTCAAACTTTGCGACTTTTTGAAAAAACATAAACTGGAACGGGCGGGCGTTTTCGCGTACTCTGCCGAAGAAGGCACGCTTGCCGCCGAAATGCCGGACCAAGTGCCGGAAGAACTGAAACAACGTCGGCTTGAAATCGTCACCGATCTGCAAAGTCGTGTGATGAACGATTACAACGAACGTTGTATGGGCAAAACCCTGCGCGTTCTGTGTGAAGGCTTCGACCGTTATGCCGAATGTTGGTTCGGTCGCACCTATGCCGATTCGCCCGATGTCGACGGAAAGGTCTTCTTTTCTTCTTCGCAGAAGATCCGCGAAGGTACGTTTGTCGATGTTGTGATCGAGGATACGCTCGACGGCGATCTTGTCGGTTCGATTGTTGAATAAATGCCGAATACTTTAAGGAAAGGTTGCTTTTGACGGCTCAAAAGTTATAATAATATGACAACTGCAAACATCATCACATTGATCCGAATTGGTTTTATTCCGATATACGCCGTCTGCTTTTTGATCGGTACGCCCGCCTGTGAAATCACGGCGCTTGTGCTTTTTATTGTTGCGTCCTGCACTGACAGCCTTGACGGCTACATTGCGCGCCATTATAATCAGGTCACGACCTTTGGCAAATTCGTCGATCCGCTGGCCGATAAATTGTTGGTTTTAACGGCGATTTCGTTGTTTGTCGAGCGTGGCGATGTCCCCGGTGTCGCCGCCGCCGTCATCATTGCGCGTGAAATGATCGTGACGACACTTCGCGTTGTCGCCATGTCCGAAGGAAAGGTGCTTGCCGCAGGCATCACCGGAAAGGTGAAGACCTTTACCCAAATCGTCGTCATTGTGATGCTCCTGACGCCGGTGGCGGATATTGCATTTCTCGGCACGACGCTCGGCGTGATCGGCGTGTGGTTGATGACCGCAGTGACTGTCATTTCAGGCGTCGAATATCTTTGGAGCAACCGTATGCTTCTTTCGATGAGCGTTTCGAAAAAATAACCTTATTACATTTCCCGAAAGGATTTTTCATATGAAACTCTATAATTCCGCCACACACACAAAGGAAGATTTTAAACCGAAGGGTGACGTCGTTTCGATGTACACCTGCGGTCCGACGGTGTACCATTTTGCCCATATCGGCAATCTCCGCAGTTATATCATGGAGGATGTTTTGGAAAAATATCTGCGCTATGTCGGCTATCCCGTCAAGCGCGTTATGAATATCACCGACGTCGGTCATTTGTCGAGCGACGCCGATACCGGCGAAGACAAAATGCTCAAAGGCGCA
>DCHG01000064.1:9913-10100 GCA_002315595.1 Clostridiales bacterium UBA1758
CGCAAAATATTACACGGATGCGTTCTTTGCCGACTGCGCTAAATTGAATATCAAACGCCCGGATGTCGTCGAGCCTGCGACGAATTGCATCGGCGAATACATCCATATCATTTCGACGCTTCTCGAAAAGGGCTACGCATATCTTGCTGGCGGAAACGTGTATTTTGACACTTCAAAACTCGAAAAG
>DCHG01000064.1:10183-19232 GCA_002315595.1 Clostridiales bacterium UBA1758
AACAAAAACGACTTCGTTCTGTGGTTTACCAAGTCTAAATTCGAGGATCAGGCGCTCAAATGGGATTCTCCGTGGGGCGTCGGCTACCCGGGCTGGCATATCGAATGTTCCGGCATTTCGATGAAACATTTGGGCGAAAATCTCGACCTTCACTGTGGCGGTATCGACAATGCTTTCCCGCACCATACCAATGAAATCGCGCAATCCGAAGCGTTTCTCGGTCATCCGTGGTGCTCACATTGGATGCACGTCTACCACCTCAACACGACTTCGGGGAAGATGAGCAAGTCGTCGGGCGAGTTTTTGACCGTTTCTTTGCTCGAAGAAAAAGGTTACGATCCTCTTGTTTACCGTTTTTTCTGCCTGCAAAGCCATTATCGCAAGACGCTCGTGTTCTCGTATGAAAATCTCGATAACGCCGCGGTCGCATATAATAAGGTCGTTGCAAGGATCGCAACATTGAAAAAAGACGGCGAAATTGATGCGGTCGCCCTTGCGAATATGAAAAAGGGATTTACAGATGCGTTGGATAACGACCTCAACACTTCGCTTGCGATCACCGCACTGTACGATGCGCTGAAATTCGACACCAATGACGCGACCAGGCTTGCCGCGGTTGCAGATTTTGATACCGTCCTCGGTCTTGGCCTGATCACCGCCGCCGAAAAGGCGGGTAAGCCTTCGGACGATGAATGTGATCCCGAAATCGACGCACTCGTATCTCAACGCACGGAAGCAAAAAAGGCAAAAAACTGGGCGGAAGCCGACAGAATTCGCGATGAATTGAAAGCCCGCGGTATAATCGTCGAAGACACCGCACAGGGCCCGAAATGGCATAGAGTATGATTTTGCGAACCGTCCGAAAAGGGCGGTTCGTTTTCCGATTATTTGTGACGGAGGAAGTATGAGATTACTTGCAATCGACGGAAACAGCCTGATCAACCGCGCATTTTACGGTGTGCGGGAACTGAATGCGCCCGATGGAACGCCGACGAACGCCGTTTACGGTTTTCTTTCGATCTGGTTCAAACTTTTCGCCGAATATCAACCCGACGCCGCCGTTGTCGCATTCGATATGCGCACCCCTACCTTCCGCCACAAAACCTATGACGGATACAAGGCGACTCGAAAGGGAATGCCCGATGAACTTGCTGTGCAAATGCCGATTTTAAAGGATGTTTTGAGTTCGCTTGGCATCAAAACGACACAGTGCGAAGGTTGGGAAGCCGACGATATTCTCGGCACGACCAGTCGGATGTGCGGCGAAACCGGCGACGAATGTTTCATCGTCACGGGCGACCGCGATTCGTTTCAATTGGTGATGAATAACACCACAAAGGTTATTCTCGTGTCGACGCAAATGGGGCGCACCGAAACCGTAGTCGTCGACCGCGATGAACTTGAACGAAGATACGGGTTGAGGCCGGAGCAGTTGATCGATTTGAAGGCGCTGATGGGGGATTCGTCGGATAATATTCCTGGGGTTCCCGGCATCGGTGAAAAAACCGCCCTTGAACTAATGCACACCTTCGGCGGATTGGACGCAATTTTTGAAGGATATGCCGATTTTGAACTCAAACCGAGCGTAAAAAAGAAACTCGACGCCGGAAAAGACAGTGCGTATCTGTCTAAAATGCTCGGAACCATCGACCAAAATGCCCCCGTTGATTTCAAGCCGTCGGATTGTGTTATTCAAGCCTGTAAAGAGGATGAACTTTACAATCATTTCGTTCATTTGGGCTTTAAAAACTATATTACAAAGATGAACTTAAAGCCGACAAATGTTTCGAAAAACGTTTGTATATCTGAAAAATCAATCAAAATTACTTTTGAAAATATCGAAAACATTAATTCTTTGAAATCGCTGATTTCCGATTGTAAAGCGGAAAAACTTGTCAGTTATTTTCTGACCGAAGACGCGGAAGCAATGGCGATCGTCGTCGATCAAAAGGGATATTTGGTACTTGCTAAGGATTTTTCGCTTGAAGATTTTGAAAAATTCGTCGAAGAATTTATGAATGAAGAAATCTCGAAAAGCGGCTATAATTTCAAGCCGCTGATCCTCGACAGAATGAACCGTCACCTTCCGTTCGGCGGCTTTGTTTTCGATATTTATCTAGGCGCTTATCTGCTTGATCCGACGGATTCCACCGGTTACCCATTGGACGCTCTTGCCGCGAAGTACGGCTTAACGCCACCGGATATGGAAATCCTTTCGACGCCGGGTGCGTTCGGTGCGTTATCGGATGCCAACGGTGCGATTGAAGAATTGAAAAATGCCGCAACCGCCGTCGCTTCACTGGAAAAGATCATCCGTCAACGGCTGAACGACCTTGGAATGATGCAATTGTATTGTGATGTCGAGTTGCCGCTGACCGAAGTTTTGGCGTCGATGCAGCATGAAGGCATGGCGGTTGACCGCGAAAAATTGCAGGAATTTTCAGCATCTTTGGGCGTAAAGATCTCCGAAATCGAAGGTCAAATTTACGATCTTGCAGGTGAAAAATTCAATATTTTGTCGCCCAAACAACTTTCCGAAATCCTTTTTATTAAACTCGGTCTGCCACCGGTCAAAAAGACCAAAAGCGGCTATTCCACCGATAACGATGTGATGGAAAAACTGATTGGTAGTCACGAAATCATTGAGCCGTTGATCGAATATCGCAAACTTTCGAAATTACGTTCGACCTATGCCGACGGTCTGCAACGGTTTATTTCAGCCGATGGACGCATCCATTCAACCTTTCATCAGGCGGTGACTGCCACCGGCAGGATCAGTTCCGCTGAACCGAACCTTCAAAACATCCCGATCCGTCAGGAACTCGGCAGTGAGATCCGTCGGATGTTCGTTCCACGGGAACATTTTGTCTTCGTTGACGCGGACTATTCGCAAATCGAATTGCGTGTGCTTGCGCATATTTCGGACGATCCCGTGATGAAAAACGCCTTCATTTCCGGCGAAGACATTCACCGTTCCACCGCTTCACAGGTGTTCGGTGTCTCACCCAAAGATGTCACGTCCGTAATGAGATCCCGTGCAAAAGCGGTCAATTTCGGCATAGTTTACGGAATTTCGGAACATTCTTTATCCGAAGACATCGGCGTCGGATACGGCGAAGCCAAGCAGTATATGGAAAATTATCTGTCCAAATTCAGCGGTGTGCGCGATTATATGGACCGCGTGAAGGAGCAGGCGAGGGCGGACGGCTTTGTAACTACCTTGATGGGACGCCGCCGCAATCTGCCGGAACTCAAAAGTTCGAATTTCAACATCCGCGCTTTTGGCGAACGCGTCGCACTGAACACACCGATTCAAGGCACCGCCGCCGATATTATCAAGGTCGCAATGGTCGATATTTATCGAAAATTGCGTGAAAAACGCTCGAAAATCGTCCTTCAAGTGCATGACGAAATCATCGTCGAAGCCGCCCCGGAAGAACTGGTCGAGGTGATGAAGATCGTCACCGAAAGCATGGAAGGTGCGATGAAACTTTCCGTCCCACTTCGTGCCGACGCTTCCTGTGGCAAAAACTGGTTTGAGGCGAAAAAGTAAATTCAGTCACTTTTTTAAGGTTAAAATAATGAATAACATCATTTTTGTCTGCACGGGCAACACTTGTCGAAGCCCGATGGCAGAGGTCATTTTTAACGAAAAAGCCGCCCGTTCAGGCGTTAATGCACACGCAATCTCCCGCGGAATTTTCGCGTCCGGTTACGGCGCGTCAACGGGATCGGCGGAAGCCGTCATCCGTTACGGATGTTCGCTCGACGAGCATCAGCCGACGCAGGTCACCGAAAACGATATGGTGACCGCCGACCGCGTTTACGGGATGACCGCCGACCATGTACGCGCACTTCGGGGTATGTTCCCGTATCACACGGACAAAATTTACTCATTTCCGAACGAAATTCCCGATCCTTTCGGCAGTCCGCAGGAGGTCTACGACATGACCGCGGAACTCATTTCCGATGGAGTGGACGCAATCATTGAGGAGTACCGACATGGCTGAACTGATCTGCCGTAAACTGGAAGAAAGTGACGCAACCGCCATGAGCGCACTGGAAAAGGTCTGCTTTTCCGATCCGTGGTCGGACGGGATGATCCATAATTCGCTCACGGGGGAATTTGAAACCTATTACGGTCTGTTTGACGGCGACCGTTTGGTTGCTTATGCCGGGATGTACGTCGTTTTTGAGGATGCCGACATCACGAATGTCGCCGTCGATCCCGACTATCGCCGTGCCGGTCTCGGCGCGAAATTGTTGGAAATCCTTGTCGAACTAGCGAGGATAAGCAACTGTGCCGACATCGGTTTAGAGGTGCGAAAAAGCAATCTTCCGGCGATCGCACTGTATCGAAAGTTCGGTTTTAAAGAGGTCGGAATTCGTCCGAATTATTATGAAAATCCGCGTGAAGACGCAATTTTGATGACATTGGAGTTAAATTAATGCTGATTTTATCCTTTGAATCCTCCTGTGACGAAACCTCTGTTGCCGTCGTCCGTGACGGGCGAGAGGTGTTGTCGAATATCGTCCGAACGCAGACGGAACACGCGGAATTCGGCGGCGTTGTGCCGGAACTTGCTTCGCGTGCGCATATCGAGGCGATCACGGTCTTGGCGCAAAAGGCGATCAGTGAGGCGGGTATCACCATATCTGACATTGACGCGGTCGCATCCACGACCGCACCGGGGCTGATCGGCGCCGTTCTTGTCGGGTTGAGTTTTGCAAAGGCGACCGCATTTGCGCTGAATGTACCCTTTGTGCCGGTGCATCATGTCCGCGGGCACATCGCCGCAAATTACATCGCGTTTCCCGAACTCAAACCGCCGTTTTTCAGCCTGATGACATCCGGCGGCAACACGTTGTTTGTCGATGTAGCGGATTACACGGTTTTTAACGTCCTCGGCGGCACCCGTGACGATGCAGCTGGTGAAACCTTTGACAAGGTTGCCCGTGTGCTGGGGCTCGGTTATCCGGGTGGTGCACCCCTTGACCGCCTTGCAACGACCGGCGACGACCATGCCTACAAATTGCCACAAGTTTCCGTGTCAACGGGCGATCTCGATGTCAGTTTTTCGGGGCTGAAAACCGCCGTTGTAAACCTCGTTCACAACGCTGAACAAAAGGGCGAACAACTCGATCTTCCGGGGCTTGCGGCGTCGTTTGAAGCCGCCGTGTCCGATATGCTCGTACCGAGGGCGGTGGAAGCCGCCAAGCGTTCCTGCCGAAAAACGATGGTGGTTGCCGGCGGTGTTGCGGCGAATTCCCGCATCCGCGCCGACCTTTTCCGCGCCTGCGAAAACGAGGGCATCGAATTACTGCTTCTGCCGTTGTCGCTTTGCGGTGACAATGCCGCAATGATCGGGGCGCAGGGATATTATGAATTTCTCGCGGGTAATATCGGCGACCTCACCCAAAACGGCTACCCGACCATGGACATCTCGCAATCGTTCTAACATTTACCGCCTTCTCCGATTATTTCGGGGAAGGTTTTTTTATTCTTTTTTTCGATGAAATTTCGTCTTTTTTGTATTTTTTGAGCGTTTTCGTTTTTTCGGAATGTATATTTTGATTTATGAAAACTTTTACATCTGTGAAAGATGTGGAAATATGCCGTTTACGACAAAGGAAATATTAGGTCGAAAATCCGTAAAACCCTAGAAATACAAGGCTTTCAACGGTTGTGGATAACTCTGTGAAAGATGTGTAAAACTCATTGTAGAAACGAAATAATCACTGATTTATGTCTACCGAAACGCCGTATTCAATATCTTAATATCGGTTTCAAAAGAAGCAAAAAAAGGGGAAAACAACGCATTATTCTCTTATTTTGGTTTCGGCACTACTTATCGAATATTGAACAATATTCATAAAATGAATAACGCGTTTACAAATAGTAATCGCATCCGTAATTGACAGAAATCTGCGAATAATTTATAATATTTATAAATTCAATCGAATGATAGGAAGTGTATCACATGAATGAAAAAGCAATGGCGGCGTTTGCAAAACTTCTTGAACAACAGGAACGCCGAATTGAAGCGATGAAATCTCAGGGCGAATTTATCGACTATTCGAAACTTGACAAACTTATCATCGGCGTCTGCGGTGGCGACGGGATCGGTCCCGCGATCACTGCCGCATCCCGCCGTGTTCTTGCGTTTATGCTGGATGACGATATCCGGTCGGGCAATGTGGAACTGCGCGATATCACGGGGCTCACCATTGAAAACCGTGTTGCCTGCAACGCCGCAATTCCGCCGGATGTCCTCGAAGAACTGAAATCCTGCCATGTCATCCTGAAAGGACCGACAACCACACCGCGTGCAGGTGATCCGTGGCCGAATATCGAAAGCGCCAACGTCGCAATGCGTAAAGCACTCGACCTTTTTGCCAATGTCCGCCCCGTCAAGGTGCCGAGCGAGGGCATTGATTGGCGTTTCTTCCGTGAAAACACCGAAGGCGCGTATGCCGCGGGCAATATGGGCGTCGCCGTCAGCGATGACTTATCCATTGACTTCACCGTCACTACAACCGAGGGCAGTGAACGAATTGCACGCCTTGCCTTTGAATATGCCAAAGCCGCCGGAAAAACCCGCGTGACAGCCGTCACCAAGGCAAATGTCATCAAAGAAACCGACGGCAAATTTCTGAAAATCTGCCAAAGGATCGCAAAAGACTATCCCGAAATCACGCTTGACGACTGGTACATCGACATTATGACGGCGAAACTCGTCGATACCAAACGCCGCCGTGACTTCCAGGTGCTTGTTTTGCCAAACCTTTACGGCGATATTCTTACCGACGAAGCCGCGGAATTTCAGGGCGGCGTCGGCACCGCAGGCAGTGCAAATATCGGCAAACGTTACGCGATGTTCGAAGCCATCCACGGTTCCGCCCCCAGAATGGTCAGCGAAGGTCGTGCAATGTACGCCGATCCGTGCAGTATGCTTCGTGCGGTCGTGATGATGCTTGAACACATCGGTCGACTTGACAAGGCGAAAAAACTCGAACGCGCACTCGACATTTGTATGTACGAGGAAAAGAAACTCACCGTCACCGGACGCGACACCGGCGCAACCTGCGAAGCCTACGCCGACTACGTTATGGAAACCATTCGCGGGCTTTGATTGAACCGCGTTCAACCGAAATCCCGAGGAGTCAATCCATGCCCAGACTTGACATTACCATTCCGCCGGAGTGGGCGGACAAAAGCGTCAAAGAGGTGTTAAAACTCTCGGGCGTGTCCCACCGGCAACTCGTTTGCATGAAAAAAAAGCCCGACGGCGTCCTTTTGAACGGTCGGGCGGTATATGTCATTGCAAAGGTGGGGGAGGGCGATTTGCTTTCCGTTTCGGTCGACGATGCACCGGACGCGATGACCGTTATGACGAGCGAGGGCGAAATCAACGCGGTCTTCGAGGATGAATGGCTGATCGTTATCGACAAGCCCGCGGGCGTTCCCGTACACCCCGCAAAAGGTCATCCGACGGACACGCTGGCGAACTTTTACGCCGCGTCAAGGGGCGGTGTGTTCCGTCCCGTCAACCGCTTGGATCGCGGCACATCGGGGCTGATGGTGGCGGCAAAGAATGCGTTCATTCATTCAAATCTCGCCCGACAACTCCACACCGACGATTTTAGGCGCGAATATCTCGCCGTCGTGCACGGGGCGCCCGTTCCGTTGTCGGGTTGTGTCGACGCCCCGATCGGACGATGTGAGGGTGCGACGATCCGCCGTCAGGTGGACATTTTGGGGGATCGTGCCGTCACAAATTACGAAACTTTGTCTTCCAACGGGGAATTGAGCCTTGTGAGGCTTGTATTGGAAACCGGTCGCACGCATCAGATCCGCGTCCATATGAGCCACATCGGTTGTCCTCTTGCTGGGGACTTTTTGTACGGAAAAGAGGAAGAATTGATCGGCAGGACGGCGTTACATTCCGAAAAAATACACTTTATTCACCCGGTGACGGGACACGCGATGGACTTTTCATCGCCGCTTCCGCCGGATATGACCGCAATCGTACGGCGGATTACGGAGGATTTATGAGACTTGACAAATTACTCACCTCGGACGGTAAGCGTTCCCGCAGTGAAGCGAGGGATCTTATCCGTCATGGCGGCGTGACAGTTGACGGGATTTCCGTGACCGATCCGTCGAGCAAGGTCGATCCGAAAATCAACGTGATCGGGATCGCCGGCGGTGAGTATGAATACAACAAATACGCCTATATTATGATGAATAAGCCCGCGGGACTGCTCAGTGCGACCGCGGACGCGAGAAGCCTGACCGTGTTTGATGTGCTTCCTGCGTATATGAAAAAGTTAAAACTGTCGCCCGCAGGTCGCCTTGACCGCGATACCGAGGGCTTTTTGCTTCTCAGCAACGACGGTGAATTCATTCACCGCGTCATTTCACCGACAAGCGGTGTCGAAAAGCGGTATTTTGCACGCGTTTCCGGCGAACTTCGTGAATATATGGTCGATGAATTCGAAACAGGGCTTGAAATTGATGGGGGATACGAATGTCTGCCTGCGAAACTTCGTATTCTGTCAAGCGGCGAAGAATTCAGTGAAGCCGAGGTCACCGTCTGCGAAGGCAAATTTCATCAGGTCAAGCGGATGTTTGAAGCCGTCGGTTGCAAGGTCGTCTACCTAAAACGCCTTTCGATCGGCGGTGTGGAATTGGACGAAACGCTCGAAAACGGAATGTACCGCGAATTGACGACGGTTGAAATCGAAACCATTCGGTCGTCTTTTCATCGTCGCGGTGGTATAAAGGTTGAAATCCTAGAAGAAGAATGACCGAACAATCTTAAAAATTCATATAAATAATTAAGGTACAATGGTTATTTTTTACAATTTCAACGCTCTATTTTTATCAAAAGGTAGAATATTCCTTTTTGTTTTTTTATTTATCTAGTAAACACTTGATATTTTCATACAACGTGTTATAATGTAGTCAAGGTGAAAAGTCGATCGGCGTTCATATTCCCAAATGACACCGATGTACTTTTTTGATCAAGCGATCGTTATTTTATAA
>DCHG01000064.1:19237-37338 GCA_002315595.1 Clostridiales bacterium UBA1758
ATAAACCAGCGATCGCGATATCATAAAAAGCGACTTTTGTTCCCGTAATGTTCTCAACCCACGGTTCTTTGATGCGGAGAGAGTTTGGTCACTTTCTCCGCGTCAAAAATTTTCTTCGTAAATACAAAATCCGATGCCGAAGCATCGGATTTTTTTGTATCTTGCGAGGAAAAGGTGGCTAGTTCTGCTTTTTTACGACCTTGTATTCGTCGTAGAAGCGGAAGTACGGACAACGCATCCCGTTGCGAAGTGACGCCGTGGCGCGTTCAAATTCGTCTTCGTCGATCATATTATCGCAAACATAACAGTCGTTTTCTTCGTCATAAACGTAAAACTGACAATCCTCACAACGGGATTCGGGCATTTTTTTATCATCCTTCATCAAAATCGCCTCCGTTGATGTCAAAAATCGTTGAAAAAAGCACTTGCTTGCGCAAGTGCTTTTCGTGGCGGAGAGAAAGGGATTCGAACCCTTGATGGGGTATTAGCCCATACACGATTTCCAATCGTGCGCCTTAGACCAGCTCAGCCATCTCTCCACAGGTCCAATCGGTTTCCATATTCTATTTTACCGAGAACATTATTAGTATATTACGATCTTATACGAATGTCAAGTATTTTTTGCGGAAAATTCGATTTTTTTCACCCGAACAAGTTTTCTCCGCAATCCACTTGTTTTCGTTCTACGAAGGTGATAGAATATCCTTAAAGATCACCCGATTTCGAACGTTTTTTTGTAAAGGAGAACGCTTCCGTGAAAAAACACCTTACTGTATTGTTATCAGTGGCGATGCTCATTTCGCTCTGTTCCTGCGCAAAAAACAATACCGATCAGACTCAGCAACCCGAAACGGTTGCCGAAAACGACTGGATCGAATACGCAATCAAATACGATGTTAAAATCAACCCGGAATTTACCGTTTACGCCGACGACGACCTTTGTGTCACCGCGATCACGGCGGAAAACGAAGACGCCGAAGTCGTTCTTACAAACTTGGACGTTTCAGGACTCAGTGTCAACGAAGCATTTGAACGGATCACTGCGGAAGCACAGGCGCAGGGATTTATGACTAAGGAAAAGGGCAATACGGTCGATATCAATATTTTGGAAAAAGATGACGAACAGATGCCGACCTGCCATATATGCGGCGGGTGCGGTACGGTCATTTGTCTTGAATGTAACGGCACGGGCATTGCCTGCGACTGTCAAAGATGCGGCGCTACGGGCTATATTCACTTTGATGCCGGTCCCGACTGTCCGCATTGCGGGGGCAGCGGAGTATGCTCGTACTGCGGCGGCTCCGGCAAGATCGTCGTCACCAACGGTGAAGACGGCGGCGTTGTCTATGTCGAGCCGGGTGTTGCCGAAATGGGCGTTTGCCCCGAATGTTTCGGCAACGGCGTTTGCGCCAACTGTCACGGAGGCAATTATAGCGAACCGGCTCATGACGAAGTCTGCGAAGGTTGTAACGGCACGGGCAAACTTTATTG
This sequence comes from Clostridiales bacterium UBA1758, assembly GCA_002315595.1. Lineage (GTDB taxonomy): Bacteria > Bacillota > Clostridia > Oscillospirales > UBA1758 > UBA1758. The sequence goes on from DCHG01000064.1 coordinate 20,729, forward strand.
CCACGACGACCTGAACGGTTATCGTTGGTGTCCTTGTTGCTGGGGAAGCGGTATCGACGGAACCGGCGATCCCGATTATGCACAGTGGCTCAGCGATAACGGCTATTGATGAATTGAATATAGCCCCCTTTTTGATTTTGAAAAGGGGGCTTTTGTGTAAGAATGCGGATCGAAAGTCATTTGCACCGCAGCCGTATGGGACGAAGACCACATCTTACCGTGGGTAGCCTTCGTCTAAAACCGCAATATTTTCTATAAAAATCCATATTTTTTCGTAGAAATTCAGACAACAAAATGGTACAATAAGGGTAATTCATTCTAGTAAGGAGTACCACAATGTCCGATAAACCTGTCTATCGTAACCCCGATTGGGAAATGTCCAAAAAGCGTATGGCGGCGTTTTGGGAACACGAGATCATTGACCGTCCCGTATTACAGATCTACATTGACGAGCCGAATGTCGAGCCCGACGAAATGGACGCTTACGGTTTCGAAGATCGTTGGACGGATCCCGAAACATTTGTGCGTGTCGAACGCAACAGTGTCCGCAAATACCTCGGTGAAGGCTATCCTTCGGCATATCCGAACTGGGCAAGCGTCCCTGAAATGCTCGGTTGCGAGATGCAATATGCCCAAAACACGATCTGGTCGCATCCTGCTGCGAATTCCATTCTTGACCTTTCCGCCGAAAAAATAACCATCGACAGTCCGGTTGTCACCAAAAAACTCGATTTTCTTGAAAAATCTGCAAAACTCTTCGGTGATGATGTGTTTCTCGGGATGCCGCCCTTCGGCAATTCCGGCGACGATATCGCAAAAGTGCTTGGCTATCAGCAGATTTGCTTTGATCTGTATGACGAGCCGGAAGCCGTCATCACACTCGACAAAAAGATCACGGATTTTTCCATAAAATGCTATGACGCCTGCTATGAGGCGATCTCGAAACATATGGACGGCACGAGTTGGTGGCTTCCCGCATGGCATCCGAGGAAAAGTGTACTGATCGAATTCGATCTCGGCGGTATGATCTCGCCCGAAATGTATAAACTGTTCCTGCCGCATTTGATCGAGCGCGCCGAACACGCCGAACGAAGCATCTATCACCTCGACGGACCGGGTGCACTTGTCCACCTCGATACCATTCTTGCACAAAAGGAATTTGACGCGGTACAGTGGGAACCGGGAACCGGCGGCGATAGTTTTTCATCCTATTTGCCTGTGATGAAACGAATTCAGGACGCTGGCAAGGGACTGTATGTCGGTCTTACCGGCGTCGAAATCGACGAAGCATTGTATCTGCTTTCCGAATTAAAGCCCGAGGGGCTGATGATGCCGATCCACACGACCTCTGTGGACGAAGCAAAGCGTTTTCTTGAAAAAGTCGAAAAAATGTATTAAAAATCAGGAGGGTTTTATGAACATCAAAGAATTTATGGCACTTGATCCCAATGAAAAGCCGCTTGACCTGATCAAGGACGACGGGGGATATACCTCGATCTTTCGTACCATCGGCGTTGTCGGCGACAGTCTTGCGTCGGGCGAATTCGAGTCGCTGACCGAGGACGGACAACGCGGCTACCACGACTACTACGAGTATTCATGGGGGCAGTATATTGCGCGTGCGGCGGGTTGCAAGGTCTATAACTTCTCCCGTGGCGGTATGACCGCAAAAGAATATTTCGACTCTTTTGCCGAACACAATGATTTCTGGAACACCGACTACCTCTGCCAGGCGTACATCATCGCACTTGGTGCCAACGACCTCGGCGCAAACCACAAAGAGCCGATCGGCAGTGTCGACGACATCGTGCGCGGCAATCTTTGGGCAAATCAGGATACCTTTGCCGGTCAGTATGCGAAAATCATTCAAAAACTGAAACTCAGTCAGCCGTATGCAAAATTCTTCCTTGTCACCATGCCACAGGAAGCGGACATGACCGAAGAAGCACGCGTCACAAGAGAAGGTCACGCAAAACTCATGCACGACCTTGCGAAGTATTTCGATCGTACCTATGTAGTCGACCTTTACAAGGAACTTCCGCCGCTTGACAAGGATTTCTCACGCAGATTTCGTCTCGGCGGACATATGAACCCGATGGGCTATGCGTTCTTCGGCAAAGTTATTTCCACCTACATTGACTACATTATCCGCCACAATCCCGAAGATTTCGCACAAGTCGGCTTTATCGAAAAAACCGTTTTTAACTGTGAGGCAAAGAGATAATGATTTCAGCCGCTATTTTTGATATGGACGGCGTCATCATCGACTCCGAACCGATCTATATCCCGATCGACCGACAGATCATCGAATCCTACGGCGTGACCTTTGACGGCGAACTGCTCAAAAAGATTGCGGGACTGTCGCCGGTTTCGATTGCCGCGAAACTACGTGAATGGACGGGAAACGACGGTATTACCGATCAGGAACTTGTCGACCTTTACGGCGTAAAACTGTTTGAAGCACTAAAAAACTCCCCCGACCTGAAATTGGAGCCGGGACTTGAACAGTGGCTTTACCGTCTGAAAGGCGACGGTGTAAAACTCGCCGTCGGCTCGTCTTCACCGAGAAAACAGGTGGAATACGTACTTACGAGATTTAATATCATCGAATATTTCGATACCATCGTCACCACGACCGAGGCGGGGAAATCAAAGCCCGCACCCGATATTTTTCTGCTTGCCGCAAAAAAACTCGGCGTTTCTCCGAATGATTGCTTCGTTGTGGAGGACTCCACCAACGGCGTGCGTTCTGCGGTCGATGCTGGGATGGCGTGCATCGGTTACACCCGTTGCCACCATGTCGCCTTCGATATGACGGGGACGGAATTCAATGTTGACGCATTTTCGATGGAAAACTATGTCAAACTCGCCGACCACTTCAAATTGATGTAAAGGGAGAATTTTACATGGACGATCGCAAATTTATCCGTCTTGACTCCGTTTGGGATCCTTATACCGTGCTTCAAAACCCTCATAAAGGCTGGTATTTTCACTATTACGACAACGGGTTGAAAAATTATGTCGAAGATCCCGATGACCTGCTTCTCGACTTCAAGGGGCTCAACCACATCTATCTGCGTGTGGACTGGTCGGATGTCGAGCCGGAGGAAGGGAAGTTCAACTGGGATCTTCTCGACAGTGTCATTGAAAAATGGCTTCCCACCGGAAGAAACGTATCATTCCGTATTGCAAGCAAGGAAACCTCGCCCGATCAGTCCTTCGCAACGCCGAAATGGGTGATGGACGCGGGTGCAAAGGGGCGTTTCTTTCCCGCAGGCGGCAGATCCTGCCCGAACGGATATGTATGGCAGCCTGATTACGGCGATCCCGTGTTCCTCGAAAAACTAAACAATTTCCATGCCGCTTTTGCCGAACACTATGACGGTAAGCCGTGGGTGGAATTCTTTGATGTCGGCTCCATGGGTGAATGGGGCGAAGGTCATAACGAGTTTTCTTCGGGCAATATGTGGCCGGTCGAAACCTATCAAAAGCACTTCGATATCTATTCGAACAACTATAAAAAATCACTCATCATGGGCAACTATTCGTTCGTCGTGTCACGTCCCGCCAACGAGGAAGCCGAACGCGACATCATTTGGAAAGAAATGCAGTCCCGCGGCTATGGTATTCGCTGCGACAGTATCTGCGTGCCGTGGTATAGCGGAATGTACTCGATCAGCACGCTTTATCACCCGGAAATGTACGCACCGTTCTGGAAACGTGTGCCGGTCGACCTCGAATACGATCACCTTTCCACCATTGAAAAAGCGGGCAACTGGCGCAACGGCTATCCCGAACTCGCCGCAACCTATGAGGCGCACCCGACCTTTTCAGGTTTCCACGGTCACGCAAGACATTGGCTTGAAAATTACCGCGAATTCAGCGATATGATCGCCAATCTCACGGGCTACTGGTACTTCCCGTTCTCGGTTTGGGCGCCCGAACACATCATCCGTGGGGAAGAAGAAAAGGTCACCTTCCGTTGGCAAAACCGCGGTGTCGCCCCCGCATATCACAAGTTTGAGATGCGTCTGCGTCTGCAAGGGGAGGGGACGGAGTTCGTTTCCGTTTGCTCCGAAAGCGACAACCGCACATGGATGCCGATCGAGATGCAGGAAGAGTCCTATTCGATCCGTCTGCCCGACGATCTTCCGAAGGGAACCTATCAGTTGAGTTTCGGTCTGTTCGACGGGGAACGCCCGGTTTTGGTCGGACTTCGCACCAATCTCGTCCCATTCGACGGTAAATATTACGAATTGCCGCATAAGATCATCGTCGAATGAGCCGTTTTCGGCGCTATTTTTTCAAAATAGCCTTCGTTATTGAAAAAAAATAAAAAAAACGAAAAAAAGTCTTCCATTTTGAATAAATGTATGATATGATAATGTTGCGGTAGATAATACCGCAACCCCCTATTTTTCCTTTCCTAATACACTTCTTCCTATCCGAACAAAAGCCGTCGTTGGACGGCTTTTGTTCATATTGTGACGAATTTGAAAAGGAGTAACGAAAATGATCTTTGGTCTTGCCGCTTGGAATCTTCCGCACCGATGCGATTCCGACAATATCCGTTTTCTCGCGCCGTACGGCTTTCGTTCACTGTCGCTTCTCGGAATGGATTTTCGAAAGATCTGCTTCGGAAATCCCGATGAAGCCGAAAAAATCGCATCCGCCGTTCGTGATACCGGCGTCATTTTGACCGTTCACGACAAAATTCCCGCAACCATGCACGACGAAAACATCGACGAATTCTTTATGACGATGGACTGTGTCGCGGAATGGCAGAAAAAGTACCGTTTGATCACGAATTATACCTTTGATGCACCGAAAGAACGCGGTGAGATCTACTTTGTCATCAAAGAAATCATCGACCGTTACGGCGATCTCGGCATCCGTTTCGGTACGGAGGATTTTCCGTTAAATACCGAGGATGCGAAACTCATCCGCGAATTTGCGACCAACGGACAATGGTATAATCTCGTCGACCTCGGTCATATGAATTTGCGCCTGACGGCGTTGGGGGACAATTCATTTGACGCCTATATGCGTGCAATTCAGGCATTTCCGCTGAAAATAATCGAAATGCACGTTCACAATAACTTCGGCGTCAAAGATGACCATTTTGCCACCGATAACGGCACTGCACCGATCAAAAAAGTGCTTGGTCAACTCGAAGCCGTCGGCTATGACGGCGTGATGACCGTCGAAACCGTGCCGGGATGGTATGACATCGTCGACGAAGCCGCCGATAAACTGATTTTAGATACCTTTGAAACCACGAAAAAGATGATTTTATAAAATATAGATCGTTTTTATAACAAATTCACCTTTTTCATTTCCTGCATCAGCTGGTTTTCCGCTTCCGTACTCATCTCGCAAAGCGGCAAGCGGAGTTTCCCGCAATCAAAGCCGAGTATCTTCATCGCCGTTTTGACGGGGATCGGGTTGACGTCGACAAACATTGCGCTCATCAGTTTCGTGTATTTTTTCTGAATAGACGCCGCTTTGACAAAATTACCCGTCATGGCGGCGTTTGTGATTTCAACCATGACCTCGGGACAGAGGTTGGAAACGACCGAGATCACGCCCATTCCGCCCAGACTCATCATCGGAAGCGTCATATCGTCGTTACCCGACCAAAAGTGAAATTCATCGGGACAGACCGACTTCTTTTGCGGAAATTCTGTATAATCCGCCTCTTTCACGCCGGTGATATTTGGGTGTTCGGCAAGCCTTGCATATGTTTCCGGCTTGATCGCAACCCCCGTTCTCGACGGAATATTATAAACAATGATCGGCTTTTTCAGTCGGTCGGCAAGATAAAAAAAGTGACGCACCAGCCCCTCCTGCGAGGTTTTGTTGTAATACGGCGTCACGACAAGATGTGCATCCGCGCCAAGCATTTCCGCACTTCGACCGAGTTCCAACGCTTTTTCGGTATCATTCGATCCCGATCCGGCGATCACGGGAATGTTACCACGACCTAATTTGACCGCTTTTTCAATCAGCAGACAGCGTTCCTCAAACCCAATCGTCGGACATTCGCCGGTCGTACCGCAGACAACAAGTCCGTCGATCCCCGCATCAAGTTGACGGCGGATCTGACCGTCAAATCGGGCAAGATCAAGCGTTCCGCCCTCCGTAAAAGGCGTGATAACCGCCGTCGCAACGCCCGTAAAAATCGGTTTCATCCGATCACCTCCCGTACATTCTATGCAGTTGCGGGAAGTTATGATGGCAAAACAGTTGAAAATCCACGCCTTTTGGGATATAATAGGGAAGTTAAATTTTTTGAATTGAGGACCACTATGGAACGTAAAGACTTTTGGTATGATCTTCCGCCGCATTTGATCGCGCAGTCGCCGCTTGAAAAGCGTGATTCGTCCCGTTTGCTTGTGCTGAACAAGCAAACCGGCGAAGTGGAGGAAAGTATTTTTTCGAATATTTTGAATTATCTCCGTCCGGGCGACCTGCTCGTGATGAACAATTCCCGCGTGCTTCCCGCAAGACTCATTGGCGAACTTGACACCGGCAGGGAGGTGGAGGTACTGCTTCTTGCCGATAAAGGCGGCGACGTCTGGGAATGTTTGACACGACCGGGCAAAAAGACACGAAAGGGGACGCGTATTTGCTTCGGAGGCGGACTTTTGTGGGCGGAGGTCGTTGATGTTTTGGACGACGGCAACCGTTTAGTGCATTTTGAATACGAGGGCATTTTCCTCGAACTGCTCGAAAAACTCGGTCAAATGCCGCTTCCGCCGTATATCAGGGAGCGTTTGGAAGATCCCGAACGCTATCAGACCGTCTATTCCAAAGAACTCGGATCCGCCGCGGCACCGACTGCGGGACTGCATTTTACCAACGAACTCATCGAACGTATCCACGAAGCCGGAATTCAGACGGCATTTGTCACGCTCCATGTCGGTCTCGGCACATTCCGTCCCGTCAAAGAAGACAATATTCTCGACCACAAAATGCACACCGAATACTATGTGATGCCGGCGGAAACCGCCGATTTGATCAACAAAACAAAAGCGGAAGGCGGCCGTATCGTCTGCGTCGGCACGACCTCTTGCAGAACGGTGGAAAGTTGTGCCAACGACGACGGCACCGTCAATGTCGTCTCCGGTAATACCGGTATTTTTATCTATCCTGGCTACCGTTTCAAAACGCTTGACGCGCTGATCACGAATTTCCACCTGCCGGAAAGCACGCTTGTCATGCTTGTAAGCGCCCTTGCCGGTCGTGAAAACATCCTCAACGCATATCGGTACGCCGTTGACCGCGAATTCCGCTTTTTCAGTTTCGGCGATGCAATGTTCATTCAGTAAAAAAAGACACCGATTGATTCGAAATCGAGTCAATTCGGTGTCTTTCGTTATTGATTTATGATCAAATAATCTTATGTTCCATCCAGCGTTTGCCGAGGAAGCGTATGCCGAACACTACACCGCGGATTGCCCATTCGACATACATCGAATACCACACACCGCGAATGCCCATTTTCATCGGCACGGCGAGAACATAACCGAGTGCGACGCGTATCACCCACATTGTGACCAACGCAACCACCGAGGTGAACTTTGCATCGCCCGCGGCACGCATACCGGCAGGGAAAACAAAGCCGAACGACCAAATCGTCGGAACAAAGATCATTTCAAGTGTGAGAATATAGAGGATTTCGGACACATAGTCTGCATTCGGATGATACAATCCGAGCATTGCGGGAGCCACCAAACGGAGTCCGATGCAGGCAAATACGCTCAAAATCATGGAAACCCAAAGCCACGAGATCAACATTCGCTTGCCCTCGTCCTTGCGTCCCGCACCGATACATTGCGCCACGACGGTAGTGACGGTGAGGGCGACCACGTTGCCGACGATAGTATAAATATAGGCAAGCGAGTTTGTGATTGCGTTGATGGTCAAAGCCGCCGTTCCGAGGGTGACGATGTAAGTCTGCGTCAAAATTCGACCGCCGTTGAAAAACAACTGTTCCGCCGCCGTCGGCAGACCGATGAGCATAATGCTTTTTTGTATTTTGCCGTCCCAGCGCAGAAAATGTTTGAAACGGATTTCAAGTTCCGGGCTTCGTTTGAGCAGGAACACAATCGACGAAACGGCACCGATGAAGCGGGCGATATTGATCGAAATGACAAGTCCGAGCAGACCGAGTTGAAACACATTGATCAGTAAAAGGTCAAGCCCGACATAGATGATATTAACGATGATAGACGAAATCATTGATGCACGACCGTTGCCCGTACCGCGCATAATGCCGAGTCCCGCCTGCCATGCGGCAAAGGATGGGAACGAAATGCCGTAGCCCACAAAGTAAACAAGTCCGTTGTCCATAATCTCTTTTTCGACGGAGCCGAAAAGTACATTTAAAATGGGGCGACTGAAAAACACGATCATCAGCGTGAAGATCAAAGCCACGCCCGTGCTTGAAAAGATCGCCTGCGCACCCGCAAATCCCGCATTTTTCGGCTCTTTTCGTCCGATGTACTGTGCGACGACGACGGCACCGCCGGTGGCAATTGCCGTGGAAATCTGCAACAAAAAGTTGTTGACCGGATCGACCATATTGACCGCCGCCACAGATGACTGACCGTAGGAACTGACCATTGACGAATTGACGATGGTCAAAAATGCGACAATGAACTGATCGACAAGAAGCGGCAAAAAGATCTGCATGATCGCCCGCAAGTCGATCGTATCACAACCGAGTTTTCTTGCTAAAAAACTCGGATTTTTCACTTTATCCATAATTTCCCCCAATAATACGCTTCAAAATGTCACAAAACTCGGTGAGACGCGATCCCACCGAGTTTTATTTTTCATTGTACGTTTAGATATATTTCTGTGCGCAGAGCAGTTCCGCCATCAAAACCGCACCACCTGCGGCACCGCGGAGGGTATTGTGCGAAAGGCAGACGAATTTGTAATCGTATTGCGAATCGGGGCGAAGTCTGCCCATGCTGACGGTCATACCGTTGCCGAGATTGCGGTCGAGTTTGGTCTGCGGACGATCCGCTTCTTCAAAATAGTGCAAAAATTCATCCGGCGCGCTCGGCAGATGAAGGTCGGCAACCGGGCTGCGGAAATTTTTCCAGCGTTCGAGGATCTCTTCTTCGGTCGGCTTGCGGTCGAAACTGACAAACACCGCCGCCATGTGACCGTCGGAGGCGGGAACACGAAGGCATTGTGCCGTGATCGCGGGCTTGGTAGCGTTGACGATCTTGTCACCTTCGACGGTGCCCCAAAGTTTCATCGGCTCTTTTTCGCTCTTTTCTTCTTCGCCACCGATGTAGGGAATAACGTTATCAACCATTTCCGGCCAGGTTTCAAAGGTGCGACCGGCGCCGGAGATCGCCTGATAGGTGCAGGCAAGAACGTTTTTCAGTCCGAACTCACGAAGCGGGTGAAGTGCCGGCACATAAGACTGCAAAGAGCAATTGGACTTGACGGCGATAAAACCGCGCTTGGTGCCGAGGCGCTTTCTTTGAGCGTTGATGATTTCGGAATGTTCGGGGTTGATTTCCGGGACGATCATCGGAACATCCTCAATTCCTCGGCAGGCGGAGTTATTTGAAACGACCGGACATTCCGCCTTGGCATAGGCTTCTTCAAGGGCGCGTGTTTCGGGCTTTGTGAGGTTGACGGCGCAGAAGACGAAATCGACCTTTGCGGCGACGGCTTCGACGTCGGATGCGTCCATTACGATCATATTTTTGACAAGTTCCGGGATCGGGGCGGCCATATGCCACTTGGAGCCGACGGCTTCGGGATAGGGTTTGCCCGCACTGCGGGAGGAAGCAGCAAGCACCGTGATCTCAAACCACGGATGCTCGGCGAGAAGAGTGATAAAGCGCTGACCGACCATACCGGTTGCGCCGATAATTCCGACTTTGTACTTTTTCATAAATAAGCCTTCTTTCGAATAGTTATTTGTATTATTGTATCATATGCTTTTCGCTTATAAAATAGCATTATTTGCCAAACTTCCGCCAAAAGCACGGAATAGTTTAGAGATAATGCAAGAATTCATTGCTTATCTTGCAGAATAGGGAAGGATCTCTTTGACAAGATCCGTATTTTCATGCAGGTCGATCAGAAATCTCGGTCCGATCAGATTGGTGCTTGTATTGTCGGCGTAGGCGGTCGAAAATGTCATTGCGACACCGGCGCGGTATTTGAAATTCAAGGGGGCGTGTTCACGGTCACTGCCGGCGTTCATTTCGATCTTGCCCTCGCCCTGGAAGATCACGAGGTCGCTGATATACCATGTTTCGGCGACGAAAATGCGGGATGATTTTCGTACAACCGCACCCATAAAATAAACGATCAAAGCCACGGGGATGCGTGAAAGCGCGTCAATAACGGATGCGTCGGACTTTGCGGCGGAAAATACCATGATAAGACCGATCAGCGAAAGGATCATTCCGACGGCTTCCGCTGCGGAGCAGACAAGATAATGCTGAACCGCGTCACGGAACACAACGCGTTGCGGATCCGTTTCAAAGATGACCGCGGTGCGGACGGTATTGGTGACGTCGTCGACATTTGCGTTGTTGGTATAAAGGCGACCGTCCTGCGAACTGTCATAGAGGTTGCCGAACTTTTCGCGTATGTCGTTAATGTTTTTCATTCGGTCATTGTCGGCGATGATGGTTGCATTCGCCTTTGTACGGAAATTCATAATGCGCAGGAACGAAAGGATCGCCAAAATTAAAAACGGAACGATCGAAAGCAGGAAGGTCACAAGAAAAATTCTGCCGAAATGGATGGGACATTCGGGAAAGGAAAAATCCTTTTTTGCGAGGAATTCAAATGGGATCGGCAACAAAAACGTCAACATCGCAAATACAAAAACTTTGACTATACTGAGTTTAACGTTATTGCGTACAAAGTAGTTGATATCCTTGTAAATTCCCTGATTTGCCCACGAAACGACCAAAATCATTCCGAAAATCACACTTGCCCAATCGGCATAATGATTTTCGGCAAGAACAGAGCCGTTGCGGTTGAAAAAGATCTTTGTCAAAATAATAGAAACAAGGCAGAGTACGGATGTGTAGATTTTCGACACCGGCACGGTGACGCCACTGCGAAGCGGGGCGGGAAGTTCAACCCAACTTGGGATGAATTTGACGATGAGTTTTTCAAACACGGTCATTTCGGGGCGGAATGTCGGGTTATACTGTTCAAACACGGCGTCGGCAAGAATTTTCGGGGTGTAGATACCACGTTCGGTTTTCGGCGAATTAAGGCATTTTGTCGAAAGCGATGCGGGTGCATTGGAGTTGATTTTGTAGCGAAGCATATATTTGACGCCGCTGACGATCATGGAAGCCGCGATCGACGCAAAAACGAAGATGAAGATCGCAGGAACAATAACCGCCTTGACGCCGACATTGGCAAAAGCCGTTTTCGCGGTTCCGAAAAGCGACAACGCAAAAATCGACGAAACCGCACCGATGATGACAAGCATTACGCCCTCGATCAGGAACGGATTTTTTTTAATGAGTTTTTCCATGTATTTGTTCATGGTGTTTCCTCCGCCGTTGATGTGAAGACTAATTCATAGAATTATTCACAGTATATCATACAATTGAATTATTGTCCACTGAATAAATGACAATTTCCGACTCTTACGGGGAACATTTTATTTCGATGATCGTCCGATATTACTGTGTTTTTCTGTTTTTCTTCTAATCTGCAAAAGCGAGAAAATTAATAAATCGTTAATTCCGAAAAAATCTTACGATTTCTCTTTTCAAATGCGCGAGAATATGATACAATAGATAAAACTGAATTATTGTGCCCAAGTATTTGTTTTTCGGCATATTTTTCACAATCGCTTTACATAAGTTTTTTCTTCGAAATCCATCATTTTTATATAGAAGGGGGCGGCGTTCTTGCTGGCGATCCGTTTTTCGATTTCCGAGACGCTCTCATTTTTCAAAGCCTATCTCGCAATGGTTAGTATTTCCGACATTGTCGACGTGCTTATCATTACATTCTGTGTTTACAGATTATATTCGTTACTTCGCAACAGTAACGCCGAACGCGTTATCCGCGGTATTGCGATCATCATCGTCATGGCATTGCTTTCGGATCTGCTCAAACTCAATGCGTTGAATTATATTTTGGCGAATACCATTCAACTTGGGCTGATCGCCATCGTCATCGTCTTCCAGCCCGAAATCCGCAAACTGCTTGAAAAATTCGGTCAGTCGAAACTTCCTATCATGGTCAAAGAAGTCGAAACCGATTCCCGCAGGATCGAACGCACGATTCTGCAAACCGTTGAAGCCTGCGCACATATGTCCGGCACGAAAACCGGCGCACTGATTATTATTCAGCGCAAGATCAGCCTTGACGACATAGCAAAAACCGGCACCATTCTCAATGCCGATGTGTCCGCGGAACTGCTGAAATCCATCTTCTTCCACAATGCCGCACTCCATGACGGCGCCGTCATCATCAAAGACGACCATATCGTTGCCGCCGCCTGTATGCTTCCGTTGAGTGAAAACGGGAACCTCAGCCGTGATCTCGGTATGCGTCACCGTGCCGCCGTCGGAATGAGTGAAGTCTACGACTCGATCTCCATCATCGTCAGCGAAGAAACGGGTTCCATCTCCGTTGCAATGGGCGGAATGATCAAACGTCACCTTGCTCCCGAAACGCTGGAAAGACTGCTCAAAAACGAACTCATTCCCGAACCCACGCAAAAAGCAACCAAAACCAAATGGATCGACCGCATCAAAAACACCAAATAATTCGAAAATCACATTTTTTAGAAAGTCGTGAATACATTGCTGCTTTGGATGAAAAAACATAATATATTGGCGAAAGCGCTTTCGTTCGTTGTCGCGCTCGGTATCTGGGTTTATGTCGTCAGCGTCATCAACCCCTCCGACAGCGTTGATATCCGTGGTATTCGCCCGACCTATCTCGGCGAAGCCACGATCATGGAAAAGTACAACCTCGTCGTACTGGACGATTTGACAGAATCCGTCGATCTCCACATCACCGGTAGAAGAAACGATCTTGCAAATCTGAACAAAAACAATATCGAGGTTTCGGTCGATGTGTCCGCCATCACCGCACCGGGGGAATACGAACTTGAATACAACATCGTTTACCCCGTGACCGGGCTAGAAACCACCGACCGTTATCCGTACTTCACCATTAAAGTCGATGTGGAAAAGATCGAATCCAAACGCATCCCGGTTATTGCCACCGTCAATGGGGAAGTGGACGAAGATTATATTGCCGAACCCTGCGTCGTTTCCCCCGAAACCGTTGAAGTCACCGGACGCAAAAGCGATCTAGACATGATCGACCACGCAGTCGTCGTCGTCGACCGTGAAAACATCTCGCGCTCCATTGACACGATGGAAGAAATTTCGATCGTCGATGCTTCGGGCAATGTCGTCGACGCACCTACGCTTTCGGTCGACACTACGACCGTCAATGTGCAGATGCAGGTGCTGAAAATGCGCACAATCCCGTTGGTTGTCGAACTCGTCTACGGTGGTGGCGCAAACGATTCCGTCATCTCCAAGGAAATTTCGCCGAAAAACATCACGGTTGCGGGCGAACCCGACCGTATCGACTATATCAACTCCATCACCGTCGGGACGGTCGACCTATCGTCCTTCCTCGGTACCTACGAAAACACCTTTGATATTATCCTGCCCGATGGATTCAAAAATGTCAGCGGCGAAACGGAAGCATCGGTTTCAGTCAAGATTTCGGGACTGACTTCCAAGACCTTCACCATTGACAATATTGAACTCACCGGCGTACCCGAAGGCTTCTCCGCCGATGTTTTAACTAAAAATATCGAAGTTCTGCTCCGTGGATCGGCGGCTTCGCTCAATGAAATCGAATCGTATCACATCCATGCAGTAGCCGATATTTCGGACATTTCGACAACCGCCGGAAAGCATGAAGGCATCCCGGTCACGATCATGGTCGACGGTTACGACGACATCGGTGCAATTTATCTTGGCGAAGATCCGTACACGGTCTCGATCAACCTCAAAAAGAAATGATCAAAATCGGTCGGATCGTGATGATCGAAAACGGTGAATTCACCGTCAATATTCCGCGGGAGTCTGCCTGCGGCGGCGATTGTGCCGGATGTCCGGGATGTCCCGTGAACGACGGGGCAATAGTCAAGGTCAAATGTGATATTCCCGCAAAGGTCGGCGACCGCGTGAGCGTGGACTTTTCCGATTCAGCGGCATTGCGTTCGTCATTTTTGCTTTACGGTGCTCCTTTGATCGCGTTTTTCATCGGCTACGGCGTCGCATCTATGTGGATCGCGGACGAACTGCCGCGTATTCTTGTCGGGGTTGCGGGCGTTGTCGGCGCGATCATTTTCAGTCGGATCGTCGACCGTCACGGCAAAAACAATGACGCGAAGATCGTTGAAATCATCGGAAAGGACGACGGATGTTCGGATATGTAAAACCGTTCCTGCCGGAACTGAAACTCAAAGATTACGCGCTTTATCGGGCGGTCTACTGTTCGCTTTGTCGGATGATCCGCACACGCTACGGGCTTGTTTCGACGCGGTTTTTGAGTTATGATATGACCTTTCTTGCTCTTTTGTCGCTTTCGGCAAAGTCTTCGTTCTCCACCGAAAAACACCCATGCTCCGTCAATCCGTTCAAAAAGCACTCGGTTGTCGAAGACGACGCCGTCATCCCGGCGGCAGATGCTTCGATTGTACTGTATTATCATAAACTCCGCGACACCGCCATAGACGCGAAAGGCATCAAAAAACTCGGTGCCAAGGCAGCATTGTTGTTGTTTCGGCGTGCCTATCGCCGTGCCGGAACGGTCATTCCCGCATACGATGCGGAAGTTCGGCTTCAACTCGATCGGCTGAACGAACTTGAAAAAGCAAACTCCGCAAGCATTGACGCAACTTCCGATTGCTTCGGTAAAATTTTGAGTGCACTTGCACCGATGATTTCAAACGGGCGTAATCCGATCCCGTTTGAGCAACTGCTTTACTTTATCGGCAAATACATTTATCTTGTCGATGCCGCCGATGATTTGTCGGATGACCTCAAAAACGGTGACTATAACCCGATCGCCGTACGCCGTCATCTTTCTTTGGGCGATTATGAAACGCAGTATCACGGTGAAGTGCGGCAAATGCTTCTCGACAATCTTTCGGCGGCAGCCCTTGCTTTTGAACTTGCCGAAACCGAAAGTTGCCGTGACCTTTTGGGAAATATTATTTATCCCGGTCTGACCGGCATTGTCAATGCCGTACTGGACGGGACTTATGATGCGAAAAGCAGCGTCGTCGAACGCGGACTTCGCATTTAGATCCAAAGAAAGAGACGGACTCAAAATGAAAGATCCCTATGAAGTTCTCGGCGTAAAATCCAATGCAACCGAGGACGAGATTAAGCAGGCTTATCGTGAACTTGCCCGCAAATATCACCCCGACAAGTACGCCGACAACCCGCTGAAAGACCTCGCAGAAGAAAAGATGAAAGAAATCAACGCCGCCTATGACACTCTTATCAAACAACGCGGTGTAAACGGTCAGTCGTCAAACTACGGCGGCAACGGAGGCTACTCCGGCGGGGGATACGGAAATTACGGCGACTCCGCCGGTACGACCAATCCCGTCTACGCCCGAATTCGGATGATGATCAACCAAAACGACCTTTCGGGTGCCGAACGCGAACTCAATAACATCGGAACGCAGGACGCGGAATGGCATTTTTTAATGGGAAGCCTGATGTATCGAAAAGGTTGGTTTGACGAAGCGCGTGTTCATTTCAACACCGCCGTCAATATGGATCCGAACAACCGCGAATACCGTGCGGCACTCAGCCGACTCGGCAACGCAAGCCGAACTTATCAAACGGGCGGGGGATACGGCAACTTTGGCGCAGATCCCTGCGACCTCTGTTCGGCAATGCTTTGCGCCAACTGCCTTTGCAATATGTGTCGATAAACAGTCGGTTTGCAGACGCATCCGACATTTGACAACGACGGAATTATTTGCTATAATAATTTGTTGAAAAACTGACGAAATACCGATGAAATATCATTTGAAACGGAGTGTCCGAAATGCCGAGAAGTATGACCGGCTACGGTCGCGCAACCCGTAGCCTGGAACGTTGCGAACTCACTGTTGAACTCCGTGCAGTCAACCACAGATATTTTGACTGCACCGTCCGTGTACCGCGTGCATTTTCCTATCTCGAAGAACCCGTCAAATCCAAACTTGCCGAACGAATTTCCCGCGGTAAGGTCGAATGTTACGTCACCGTGGACGCCACCGCAGGCGATAATCTGAGCGTCACGGTCAATGAAGAAGCCGCCGAAAGTTATGTGGAGGCTCTTCGTTCACTTGCCGGAAAATTCGGTTTGAAAGATGATATTTCATTGTCCCTGCTTTGCAGATTTCAAGACATTTTCACCGTCAAAAACGAGCATGAGGACGAAGAAGCCTTCACCAACACTGTTTTGGATGTCGCAAACGAAGCCATTGACGGCTTCCTTGAAATGAGCAATTTCGAAGGCAAACGGCTCGCCGATGATATTTTGTCACGTGCCGATAC
>DCHG01000064.1:37364-37652 GCA_002315595.1 Clostridiales bacterium UBA1758
ATACCATTGAACAAGCCGTAGCCACCATTGAAACCCGTTCGCCCGAAACCGTAAAAGAATACAGTGACCGTTTGGAAGCAAGGATCCGTGAATTTCTCGCCACCACTTCCATCGACGAAAGCCGAATTCTCACCGAGGTCGCAATTTTTGCCGATAAAGTCGCCGTCAACGAAGAAACCGTTCGCCTGCGTTCCCATTTGACGCAATTGCGCGGAATGCTCCGTTCGGATGCCGCCGTCGGACGAAAACTCGACTTTTTGGTACAGGAAATGAACCGCGAAATCAACA
>DCHG01000059.1:0-590 GCA_002315595.1 Clostridiales bacterium UBA1758
GGATTGCACCGTCGGGCGTTCGCCCGCCTCGCAATGACAGTGGAGTGCGGGGGTGATATTACGGACCACAGATCGTCCCCTACTTGCCCAAAAGGGCTTCGACCTCGTCGAGGGTTTCTCTTGCGCGGTCGGAAAGGTCGGAGTCGGACAAGGCGACGGCTCGCAGGTCGTCGAGCGCGTCCTCGAATTTCTGTTCGGTGACGAGGCAGACCGCCCTGCCCCAATGCGCCTCAACGATACGCTCGCCCGCCCCGATCGCTTCATCGTAGGCTACTACGGCGGCGTCGAACTCCCCCGCCGCACGGAGATATTCCGCCCGATAATACCGCGCATTTTCGCTCGGATTGCCCATTTCGATTGCGAATTCGATCATTCTCACCGCTTCGAAATAGTCACCGTTTTCGGCATATTTGGACGAAATACGGCAATAAAGTTCGCCTAAAAGTTCATCATCCGCAAGTGCCGCAATTTCTTCCGCTTTGGACGGATCGCCCGCTTCGAGGTAACATTCGACGGCGTGGCGGACGGCATCCTCAACGCGGTAGCCCTTTTCGGCGGCGGCGGCAAAATTGACCGCGGCAGTGGCGGGT
>DCHG01000059.1:609-1931 GCA_002315595.1 Clostridiales bacterium UBA1758
GTTTTGTTCGGCTTCGGCGGCGGCACGCAATTCGGCGGCTCCGTCGGGGAGCGCCTTTTCCGGGCGGTCTGCGGCAAACCTGACTGCAAAACCGAAAACGGTGCAAACCGCAACCACAGCGAGCCCCTTTATGGCATACGGGGCGTATTTTTTGTATTTTTTGTATTTTTCGAAATCAATCGACACGGAAATCAGTTTCATAATTCTCTCAATTCTGTGCAGGGCAGTCGCTCAATTCGGTCGCTCCCGCGCACAATAATATTATACCGAAATCGTTGAATTTCCGCAACGGCTATGCTATACTTTATTTGAAAAAATTTATGGGCGGAATTCATCACCTCACCCGCTATTCGCGCACAAAACCATACATAACATTCAAATTCCAACATTACGGGAGGCAAATATGGCTGACTTTGCGAAAATGAGCGCATTTCTTGACTCGCTTGTGGCGATGGGTGTACCGGGCGTCGGGTGCGCCATCCACCGCGACGGCAAGGAAATCTACCGCTACACACCGGGCTACGCCGACATTGCGTCCAAACGCCCCGTCGACGGCAAAACACAGTTCTTCCTCTACTCCACCTCAAAAGTCATCACCTGCGTTGCGGCTCTGACGCTTTGGGAAGAAGGCAAATACCTCATGGACGATCCGATCGGGCTTTATTTCCCCGAATTCGCCGAAATGACCGTCCGCGAAATGCTACCGAACACAGAAAGTTTCGTTCGTCCCGCCAAAAAACAGATCCTCGTGAAGGATCTTTTCACGATGTCCGCGGGACTCGACTACTGGCTGGAAAGCCCCGAGATCCTGGCGATCGTTGCCGAAAAACCCCACGCCACCCTGCACGAAATCATGGTCGCGATCTCCAAGCGTCCGCTGAACTTCGATCCGGGCGAGCATTTCTGCTACTCCCTCTGCCACGATCTGCTCGGTGCGATGATCGAAATTTGGAGTGGCATGACCTTTGGCGAGTACCTCAAAAAGCGTATTTTTGCGCCTCTCGGCATGGATGACACAGCCTTTGCGACCGCCGCAACTCCGCCGAAAAACCTTGCCACCCTCTATCGCATGGATGAGAACGGCAATAAGTTCCCCGAAGCCGAACAGAGGGATGTCTACTGCATCACGGACTGCTACGAGTCCGGCGGTGCGGGGTTATATTCGACGCTCGACGATTATCTGAAATTCCTCGACGCACTGGTTGCGGGCAAGATCATTTCGAAGGCGACGCTCGACATGATGCGCACGAATATGCTCGACGAGCAACGCATGAAGGACTTCACATGGCCGCAAATGGCGGGCTACGGCTACGGCTACGGCG
>DCHG01000059.1:1939-5547 GCA_002315595.1 Clostridiales bacterium UBA1758
ACGGCGTAAGAACGCTCATCAACCGCAATCACGGCGCATCTTCGCCGATCGGCGAGTGCGGCTGGGGCGGAGCCGCCGGCGCACAGATGGTCATTGATCCCGACAACCGTCTGACACTGTTTTACACCCAGCATATGCTGAACAATATGGAAGCCTACATTTCGCCCAGACTCCGCAATATTTTGTACGGTTGTTTGGATTGAGGCGGACGCCCACCCCGGCGTTCGCAACGGAGTACACAGAGATAGATACGGTGCCGATTACGACACCGGGCGGTCACAGATCGCCCCTGCGAAGAACGGAATTTTCATCCCGTCCACCGTCAACAATTCCGAAAGGAGCAAACATATGAAAAAACGCTACTGCTTTGCCGGGGCATCCGGCCGCGCATACGGAATGTACGCCGCCAACATCCTCGACGGCTTCTCGGACGTCGCCGAGATCGCGGGCGTCTTTGACATCAATCCGGGGCGTTCGGCTTGGTTTGCACGCAAGACCGGCGCACGCATCTACGACGATTTCGACAAAATGATGCTCACCGAAAAGCCCGACGCCGTCATCGTCACGACCGTCGACGTTTTTCACAGCGACTACATCATTCGTGCCATGGAACTCGGCTTCGACGTCATCACCGAAAAGCCGATGACCATTGACGCGGAACGATGCCAAAAAATCCTCGACACCGAAAAGGCGACCGGCAGAAAACTCACCGTCACCTTCAACTACCGCTACCGTCCCGACTTCACAAAGATCAAAGAACTCGTCAAATCGGGTGCGATCGGTGATGTGTACTCGGTGCATTTCGAATGGTCGCTTGACCGTTCCTACGTCCTTTCCGGCCATGGGGCGAGTTACTATCGCCGTTGGAACAGTGTGATGGAAAAAAGCGGCGGACTGTTCGTTCACAAGGCAACGCACCATTTCGACCTGATCAACTGGATCATCGACGATCAGCCGAAAAAAATCGCGGCTTTCGGCAAAATGAATGTCTACGGCCCGAAAAACCGTCCGTGGAAGGACGCAGGCCCGACCTGCCGTGAATGTCCGCACAAGTCGGAATGTGAGTTCTACTATGTCCAAAGCGAAGACGAAATCGAAAGATTTCAGAACAACGAACACTACGACGGCTACAAAATGGACGCCTGCGTCTTCCGTGACGAGGTCAATATTTACGACACGATGAGCGCCATTGTCGAATACCGCGGCGGCAAGACCTTATCGTATTCGCTGAACTCCACCGCCGCCTATGAGGGCTGGAAGATGATCATCAACGGCTCCAAAGGGCGTCTGGAAGCGCAGGATGTCGAAACGGGCATTCAGTCCATCCGCGACACGGATGTGATCAGAGTGTTCGACCTGGCCAACCGCATTACCGAGTATGTGCTTCCGCGGGATACCGGCGCACACGGCGGCGGCGACAAACGGCTGTTGCGGATGTTGTTCGTGGGCGATCTGCCCGATCCGTTGGGACATTTCGCCGGCAGTCGTGACGGAGCCAATTCGATCCTCATCGGCGCCCTCGCCAACAAAAGCATCCAGACCGGCAGGATCATCGACGTCGACGACGAAGTGAAATTGTAACGGCAACGACCGCATCGTTGCGGGGTTGTGGGCATCGTCCCCTGCGGGAGGGTGCAAACCCGCACGCCACCCATCGCTTCCCCATACTAACAAAAAAGGACTGAAAACATGGACAAAAAATACCTGATCTCCACCCAACAATGGGTGAAAGAAGAACTTGACATCTGCATTGATTTCTGGCTGAAAAACGGCATGGATCCCGTCAACGGCGGCGCCTACACCTGCCTTGACCGCACCGGCAAAGTCTACTCCACCGACAAAAGCGTCTGGATGCAGGGGCGTTGCGGTTGGATCTTTGCCTATCTTTGCCGCGAATACGGCGTGAAGGACGAATGGCTCGCCGCATCCAAAAGTTGCCTTGACTTTATGGAAGCCCACTGCCTCAATCACGCCGCCGGCGACCGTATGTATTTCACCGTCACCGCCGACGGCAAGCCCCTTCGTCAGCGTCGTTACTGCTTCTCGGAAAGTTTTTATTCCATGGCGAATGCCGAATACTACGGCGTAACCGGCGACAAAGCCTGCCTTGAACGCGCACGCCGTGCCTACGACCTGTACTGGGATCTCGCACACGGAATGTCCGATCCCACGGGACTTGGGGCGAAGACCATCCCCGAAACCCGTACCGGACGCGCCTTCGGCACTCCGATGATCTACCTGAATATGACCGCCGTCATGAGCCGTGTCGATCCCGAAAACGCCGCAAAATACGATGAGCGCGCCCGTGAGTGCATCCACGACATTTTCGCCTATCACGTCCACCCCGAACTGAAATGCGTCCTCGAAAACGTCAGTCTGACGGGCGAAGCCCGCACGGACTTCACCGAGGGCAGGATCGTCAACCCCGGTCACGACATCGAGGGCGTGTGGTTCATATTGGAGTACGCAAAGCGCACGGGTGACGCCGAACTCGTTAAAAAGGCGGAAATGATCTTCAACTGGGCGATCAACGCCGGTTGGGATCAGGAGTACGGCGGACTGCTGTACTTCGTCGATTGCCTCGGTCTGCCGCCGGAAGCATACGAACACGACATGAAACTCTGGTGGCCGCATGACGAGATCCTCATCAGTTCGCTGATGCTCTACCGCGACACGGGCAAAAAGGAGTACCTCGACTGGTTTGAGAAGACGCTTGATTATTCCAAAAAGCATTTCTCCGACCGTGAGTACGGCGAGTGGTACGGTTACCTCCGCCGTGACGGTCTGCCCACGATGCCGTCGACCAAGGGCTCGACATTCAAGGGCCCATTCCATTTGCCGCGTATGCTTGTCAAGGTCGACCGTATGATCGACGAATTGCTCGAAAAGTAGTTTTTATGAGAGTCCACCGAACGGTGGACTCTTTTTTTGATACCGTAGGGGACGATCCGTGGTCGTCCCCTTGTTTTGTTTCCCTTACAACCCGACCATTTTCAAATACCTCGTGCGGTCGTACACGTCGATGATGCCATTTTTCACCCAAGTCGAAAGCAATCGGTCGACGCCGTCCTTGCCCGCACGCGTATAGACCATACGCAACTGTGCTTCCAGATCCGCGTCGTATTTTGCCTGCTGAACGTCCGAATAACTCATCCCGTAAAGCCGCTTGTACGCGTTCAGCACTTCAAGCGAACGGTCGCCCTGACGCAGTCGGCGTTCGACCTCGGACTTCGACATGGAGGCTTCCTTCGTCGTCGAGGTCGTCTTTGTCGTTGTTTTTGTCGAAGTCGAACTGCTTTTCGTGCTTGTTTGTGCGTTTTTGCTCGCATAAACGCCTGCCAACTGTTCGGCACGCTCCGCGGAAATGCCCAAACTATCGGCGACCGCATCGGTGGAAATGCCGCTTTTCAGCATGGAAAGTGCGGTGGACGCGGACAGTGTGCCGTCGGAATTCGACGCATTGTCGAAATTTGCACCGCACCCGTAGGGGACGATCTGTGATCGTCCCGATTTACCTTCTCCTTAAATAAGGAGAAGGTGGCATTCCCGAAGGCAATGACGGATGAGGTTATGAAAGACGCAGGTTCCGTATTCCCACGGCGACAAAG
>DCHG01000010.1:0-5529 GCA_002315595.1 Clostridiales bacterium UBA1758
GCGATCAGCGCAATGGAGGAAGGGAGAACCATTTCCCGAAAAGCGCCCGAAAAAACCTTGTCAAGACCGCTGTAGCCGATGCCGACGCCGGTGATCAGCAGGATGCTCCCCAGCAGGAGCGAGGCTACACACTCCATACGGTCATGCCCGTAGGGATGAGATTTGTCGGGTCCCTTCAAGGAGATTTTGACCCCGATGAAGGCAATAAAGGTGGCAAAAACATCACTCAAAGAGTGGATGGCATCCGAGACCATTGCCGATGAATGTCCCCATAAACCGGCGAAGAGCTTAAAGGCGACTAAAATGACATTGCCGATGATGCCCACCAGCGAAAGACGAAGAATGATCTGCTTGTGATCGGACATAAAAAATACCTCCCGGATACGACTTTCCCGAAAGGTATAGAAATACTCCTCCGGGACTGAAAAACCGTCCCGTAGAGAGTACAGAAATTCACTCTACTGTCAACCTGTGACCCGGCCCCACGGCTCCGGGGGAGCCATCGCCTGCTCGGTTTGTACTGTTAATATATGCAGTGCAAATCGTATGTTTTCAGTATATCAAAAAAAATGGGTTCTGTCAAGAAAATTTTAAAAAAGTGCTTGACATTTTCTAAAAGATGTGGTATCATATTTCTCGTGTTCAGCGAGGTACCGAACCAAACAAGCTGAACTGAATATGTGGTTAATTAACCAATGGTCGGATACGGAGAAGTCGCGTAGCTTGGTCGAGCGCGCACGATTGGAAATCGTGTAGGCCTCAAAAGGGTCTCGAGAGTTCGAATCTCTCCTTCTCCGCCAAAAGGACAGCAGATATTTTTACAATATCTGTTGTCCTTTTTTTCAAAATTCGAACTATATTTTCTTGCCATAATAAAATATACATAGTTGTGGTGCATTCTAATAAAAATGAAAATGATCGGAACGGAGCAGATACGTGATAGATTTGTATAAACCGAAGTATGAGGATCTATGGTTTCGCAAAATGTTTCTTGGCGATGAGGATACGATGTCGTATAATCAAGCATGGGGCGGAATCATCGACTTTTCCGAAGATAAATGGGCGAATTGGTATGAAAAATGGGTGAAAAATCCCCAAAACGGGCGTTTTTATCGGTATCTTCAAAATGCCGAAACAAAAGAATTCATCGGTGAAATCGCATATCACTATAACGGAAAGAAATACATGGTAGACGTGATCGTCTTTTCGAAGCATAGGGCAAAAGGCTACGGAACAGAGGGATTACGTCTTCTTTGCGAAGCGGCAAAAAGCGCAGGTATTCAATGTCTGTATGATGATATCGCCATCGATAATCCTGCGATTTCGATTTTTCTGAGAATGGGATTTACCGAGGAATATCGGACGGACGAGGTTATCATGTTAAGGAAAATACTGACGGAGATGTAAATTTCAGGTCGGTTGATTTGCCTTATCCGTATGATCCCGATTTGGCGGCTTGTGAAATTGATTGCGATATCGAAAAAACATATCGAGACAAAAAAACAGTTGACAAAATTTCACAAACAATATATAATCCTAATTAAGACAGAGTATCATTAAGGAATGAGTATGATGAAACGCAACACAGTCCAACGAGCCCTAATTCTCTCGACCGTGCAAAGGCTTCGTTCCCATCCCACAGCGGATGAAATCTACGCTGAGATCTCAAAGACCTGTCCCTCAATCAGCAGAGCAACCGTTTACCGCAACCTTCAACAGTTATGCGAGGAGGGCGTGATCCGGCGGCGGGAAATTCCCGGTTCGCCCGATCGCTTCGACCATGACACGACCAACCACTACCATGTCAGATGTACTGTCTGTGGTAAGGTTGTAGATGTGGATATGGATTACCTTGACGGACTTCCCGGAACGGTGAAGGATACGCACGGTTTTTTGCTGACAGGTCATTCCGTTGTGTTTGACGGAATCTGCGCCGACTGTCAAAATACGCTCGACCGATGACACTCTGCCCCAAAATCGGATAATTGTTTGAGAAAGGATGATTCACAATGAGAAGTATCACGACATTTGACTTGCAGTATGCCCACCGTTTTTACGGATTTCAGGGCGAGGCGCAGTATCTTCACGGACACACCGGCGTTCTTACCATTGAGGTGGAGGATTCCGTCAATGCGGGTGTAAATATGGTGTTTCCCTGTAATGAAATTCAGAAGACCGCATGGGATGTTTTGAAAAATTTTGATCACGCGCTTGTCCTGCGGAAGGATGACCCGTTGCTTCCGGCGATTTTGGCGGTTTATGAAGAACAAGGCATCAAGGACGGACATCCGCAGAACAAGATGAAGGGCGAAGCATTCTCCAACGAACTTTGCACTGCGTACCCGGATAGCCGCCTTGTTGTCACCAAGGAAACGATGACGGTCGAAGGAATGATCAAAATGGTTTATGAGTTGTTGAAGGATAAACTCAACATCGCAAAGATCACCTTCACCAGTGGCGTGAATGCTGCTTCGCAGGAATATCAGGTCAAGGGAAGCATCGACCGTTGCCCGCTTTGCGGTATCGCACTCGATGAAAACGGCGCCTGCCCGAAGTGTGGCTACAAAAAGAGATAAATTTCCGAAAAACAGACCGCCCTGCCTTCAACGAGGCAGGGCGGTCTTTTCCTGCCACAGTACGGAGAGTAGCCTGCGACAGTCCGAATATGATAAATTTATTTTCTGAACTCAATCCAATTATGCGAAAAGATCCACGGGATGCCGATCAGCGTGTTCACCTTGCCGTTGTTGTCGCGGTACCACGAATAGTTCCAACCGCTTCCCATATCCATATAAAGCGCCTCGGTTACGCCGAGATCCCGAACCGCACAAGCAAAATCGTGGAAATGGATCTGTTTTTTGGAGTCGATGATGCAAAGTTTTCCGTCGAGGTCGGCAATGACACGAAAACAACGGTATTCGTTGGCGGGTTCAAGGACGATCTCGCCATCGTCGATAATCATATATTGCTGAAATCCGCAACCGCCGCGTTCTGCGGCAAGCGTCAGGTCTTGTTCGGCGTACTCACTGTCGGAAAAATGAAACGCCCCATCGTAGAAAGAAAACGCACCCATTCCCTTTTGCGCGTAGCCTCGATAGAGAACGCCGTCCTCGACATGGACGGCTGCGATCTCATCATGCGTGAAGAAGGGATTGTAAGTTTTTTGAAAAGTCGCGCCGGAACAATAGGTAACGGCTTCATCCAAACGCGACGGACGGTTTGCGGAAACAAATTCGACGGAGGTGTATTCAGGATACATAATGGTAAGGTCGTCCGTCGTTTCAATGGCGATGTTGCCGTTTTTTTCGGGCAACTCCGTGGGTAAAACGAGATTATGATACTGCGAAGCGAGCGAAAACACCGCAAGTCCGAGCCATGCAAGGACACCGAGAACGGATAATTTCAGCATAAAGCGGAAAAAACGGGCAAACGGATGGTGCGTCTTTTGCGGATCGACGTGCATACAGATCACGAGCCCCGTCAATTGCAGACAAAACAGAAAGATCGCAACCACCCAGCCCCAAGCAGGTGCGCCCTGAATGGTCATCAGGATCGTCATGGTAAAAATCGTGCCGGAAAGGGCGATCAGAAACCAGATCGCGTCACGCAGATTTTTTTTCATCAATATCCTCCGTTTCCGTCGTCAAGGGCGATGATGAGTTCCGCACACGCAACCAGGACAAAAATCGAAATGATACAGAGATGTGACACGCCGAAATACGCCAATGTGATCGGCGCAAACATCAATTTCGAATTGACGAAAAGTTGCAAAAAAAGAAAACCCAAAAGGAGCAAAATCGTCGTTTGATTGAGCGAAATTCGGATAAAACTGTGCTTTTTCAGAATGTTGATAACAAAGTGATTGCATACGACGATAAACTCCAAAATGAGAAGCATCAGTTCCCCTGCGAGAAAGAAACTCCCCCAAAAGCCGAGAATGATAAAATTGTTCGTGTCCTGCACGAGTAATTCGTCAAGGACATACCCGGCTTGCCCGTAGAGCAAACAGAGAAGCAGACCGGAACATCCCGCCTGCATTGCAATCAGATTTTGCTTGCGGTAGCCGTAGAACAAAAAAGCGGCAAGAACCAGTTTGACCGCGACGTCAAAATAGTCGTAAAACAGCATTTCACCCGATATTTTCCCCGTGACGACCGTTGCGATCCCTGTCAGAAGAACGCAGATCATTGCGATCGTTGCGGTGAGTTGTGAAAAAAAGACCCGTTTATACATAAAAAATCCCCTCTGGGCAGAATATGATCCGATGAACACATTTTACCACAGAAGGGATTGGATCGCAAGTCAGATTCGTTTGGTGAAAAGCCCGTGTTCGGTGCAGTACCAGAGGAGTTTTCCGTGTGCAAAAAAGGGCAGACGCACCTGCATATCCCATTCGGGATAGAGTTTTTTGACAATGACGGTGTTGTCGTTCAAAAACGCGACAAACGAAATATAATGTTCACGAAGCATGGGGTGATCGCTTGTAATAAACCAATCTCCGTCACTTTTTTCGACGAGAATATCATCGGCTTCGGTGGGCTTTACAGCCTCGATCGGATCGAGTTTTATCCCGCAACAGGAGATATCGGCGTCATCCGTGGAAAAAAGAAGATTTCCGCAGATCGGGCAGATATGGAAAATGGTTTTTTTCATATCCCCGCTGCGCACGGAACGCTCCCCGAGATTGCCAGACATCAATGCCTTGACATCGACTTTCAGGCTTTCGGCAAGCAACGGAAGCGTCGCGAGGTCGGGTACGCCACGCCCGCATTCCCATTTTGAAACGGCTTTGTCGCTGACATTCAGCCGTTCGGCAAGTTCCAATTGCGTCATACCTAGCCTTCCGCGCAGCATGCGGATCAACGCACCGATTTTGATTTGATCCATGGTATCACCTCTATATATGTATTGTAGCCGAATTATGCGTAAAAAGCAATCAACTTGCCGTAGAGTAAAAAAGGACGCCGTTTTCACGGCGTCCTTTTCGGTTGTGCTAATTATTCAGCGTCGTAGAGTTTGGAGAGGCGTTCGAGGTGTTCGTAACGCTTCTTGGCAGTCTTCTCAGCCTTGTCGAACAACATTTCGGCACGCTCCGGGTTGTAGAGTTTGAGCATGGCGTATCTGTTCTCGCTGGTGATGAAGTCACGATAACTGGCGGTCGGAGCCTTGCTATCGAGTTGGAACGGATTCTTTCCGGCTTCTTCAAGGCGCGGATCGAAGCGGTACAGATCCCAGTAACCGGCTTCAACGGCGCGCTTCATTTCGGTCTGGGCGTTCACAAGACCGCCCTTGAGGCCGTGATTGATGCAGGGCGCATAAGCGATGACGAGGGACGGTCCCGGATAAGCTTCGGCTTCGGCGATTGCCTTAACAGCCTGGGCGTAGTTGGCGCCGAGGGCGATGTGGGCAACATAGACGTAACCGTAACTCATGGCAATGGCGCCGAGGTCCTTTTTGCCGATGGCCTTACCGGCGGCAGCGAACTGCGCGACCTGGCCGATCTGGGAGGACTTGGAAGCCTGTCCGCCG
>DCHG01000010.1:5585-16452 GCA_002315595.1 Clostridiales bacterium UBA1758
TCGGTATCGAAGACGAAGACGTTGATGTCTCTGCCGGAGGCAAGGACATGGTCAAGTCCGCCGAAGCCGATATCGTACGCCCAACCGTCGCCGCCGAATACCCACATAGAGGGCTTGGCGAGCATATCGCCGGATTCGATGACGGCTCTGGCAAGCGTGCAGGCTTCGCAGGTGCAGCCTTCAACGACGGCATCCTTGCAAGCGGCAAGCAATTTGTCGGCGGCAATGCGGGAAGCGGCGGCATCGTCCTTGTTTTCAAGCCATTCGGCACCGGCGGACTTGATGTCGGCGTCGGTCCAGTCAACGGCGATGAGAGCCTTGACGGTGTCAACGAGTTTCGCGCGACGCTGGTCAACGGCGAGAGTCATGCCGAGACCGTATTCGGCGTTATCTTCGAACAGAGAGTTCGACCATGCCGGACCTCTGCCCTGCTTGTTGACGGTGTACGGAGTGGACGGATAAGAACCGCCCCAAATGGACGAGCAGCCTGTGGCGTTGGCAATATACATACGCTCGCCGAAGAGCTGAGTGATGAGTTTGGCATAAGGAGTTTCGCCACAACCTGCGCATGCGCCGGAGAACTCAAACAGCGGCTGGGAGAACTGGGAACCCTTCGCGGTGTTACGCGCAAACGGGATCTCCTTCTCGGAAACGCTCTTGACGCAGTAGTCGAAGCCGGCCTGATTGTCGACCTGAGTGTCGAACGGCTTCATGGTGATGGCCTTTTCCTTCGCCGGGCAGACGTTCACGCAGGAACCGCAACCAAGGCAGTCGAGGACGGAGACGGTCATCGCAAACTTGAGGTCTTCGCAGCCCTTGCCGAGCATCTTGACGGTCTTGATGTTTGCGGGAGCACCGGCGAGTTCGTCGGCGTTGAGCGCGTACGGACGGATCGCGGCGTGCGGGCAAACGAGCGAGCACTGGTTGCACTGAATGCACTTGGTGGGATCCCATTCCGGGACGTTGATGGCAACACCACGCTTTTCATAAGCGGCAGCACCCTGCGGGAGAGTACCGTCAGCGGCGTCTTTGAATGCGGAAACAGGCAGTTTGTCGCCGTTTTGTGCGCTGACAGGATTGAGAATATTCTTGACGAAGTCGACGAGTTCCTTGCGATCGCCTTCGACCGGCTTGTGAACAATGCCGCCCTTGGCGTTAGCCCAGGAGGCCGGGACGTCGACTTTGACGAGGTTGACGATACCGGCGTCAATGGCGCTCTGGTTCATCGCAACGACCTTTTCACCCTTCTTGCCGTAGGTGTACTGAACGGCATCCTTCATGTACTTGACGGCGTCATCAAGCGGGATGATGCCGGAAAGTTTGAAGAACGCGGACTGAAGGATCATGTTGATACGTCCGCCGAGGCCGATCTCGCTTGCGAGTTTGAAGCCGTCGACGGTGTAGAAGTTGATGTTGTTCTTGGCAATGTAGGCAAGAACGTCACCGGGCAGGTGTTCTTCGAGTTCCTTCACGCCCCAACCGCAGTTGAGAAGGAAGGTGCCACCGGGCTTAACATCCTGAACGATATTGTATCTGTTCATATAGGACGGGTTGTGGCAGGCGACGAAGTTGGCCTTGGTGATGAAGTAGGTGGATTTGATCGGCTTGTCACCGAAACGCAGGTGGGAAACGGTGATACCGCCGGACTTCTTGGAGTCGTATGCGAAATACGCCTGAGCATAGAGGTCGGTGTGGTCGCCGATGATTTTGATGGAGTTCTTGTTCGCACCAACGGTACCGTCGGAGCCAAGTCCCCAGAACTTGCAGGAAACAATTCCTTCCGGCGCGGTATCCGGGCTTTCGCTCATGTCGAGGGACAGACCGTTAAGGTCGTCTTCGATACCGACGGTGAAGTGAGTCTTGGTGTTCTTGGACTGGAGGTTGCGGTAAACGGCAACGACACAACTCGGTCCGAAGTCCTTGCTGCCCAGACCGTAACGGCCGCCGGCAACCTTGACATCGGCAAACTTGGAATCTTTGAGGGAGGTGACGACATCGAGGAAGAGAGGTTCGCCGAGGGCGCCCGGTTCCTTGGTGCGGTCGAGAACTGCGATGGACTTGACGGTATCCGGAAGTGCGGCAAGGAACTTGTCGGCACGCCACGGACGATACAGACGGACCTTGACAAGGCCGAGTTTTTCGCCACGGGCATTCAGATAGTCAATGGTTTCTTCAATGGTGTCGCAGGCAGAGCCCATGGCAACAATGACCTGTTCAGCATCCGGCGCACCGTAGTAGTTGAAGAGTTTGTAATTGGTGCCGATAGCGGCGTTGATCTTTGCCATGTTGGCTTCGACAACTTCCGGAAGGGCGTCATAGTACGGATTGCTGGCTTCACGAGCCTGGAAGAAGACATCCGGGTTCTGGGCGGAGCCACGGAGAACAGGATGTTCAGGATTCAAAGAACGCTCACGGAAGGCCTTGACGGCATCCATGTCGATGAAGGAAGCAAGCTGTTCATAATCCCAAACCTGAATTTTCTGCAACTCGTGAGAGGTGCGGAAACCGTCGAAGAAGTGCAGGAACGGAACTCTGCCGGAGATCGCGGAAAGGTGAGCAACGGCGGCGAGGTCCATAACTTCCTGCGGGTTGGTGGAAGCGAGCATGGCAAAGCCGGTCTGACGGCATGCCATGACATCGGAATGGTCACCGAAGATGGAAAGAGCGTGGGAAGCAAGGGCTCTCGCCGAGCAGTGGATAACGCCCGGAAGCAACTCGCCCGCGATCTTATACATGTTCGGGATCATCAAAAGAAGACCCTGCGAAGCGGTGAAGGTGGTGGTCAGCGCACCGGCGGAAAGGGAGCCGTGAACTGCGCCGGCGGCGCCGCCCTCGGACTGCATTTCGACGACGTTGACAGTCTGACCAAAGATGTTTTTCTGGCCGCCCGCAGACCACTTGTCGGACAGTTCGGCCATGACCGAGGACGGAGTGATTGGGAAAATACCGGCGACGTCAGTGTAGGCATATGCTACATGAGCCGCAGCGGTGTTACCGTCCATGGTTTTCATTTTTCTTGCCATGTTGTGTGTATCCTCCTTTATAATTTATCCTTAGATATACAACATATCAGGCCGGGATCGGACATAGATCCCGAACATAAAGATTTTATCACTTCTTGGCTCATCTGTAAACAGTAAAAGTGTAAAAAATTTGAATCTTTCTACAATAATATGTGAATTTTGCAAAACATCGGGCGAATTTGGCGAGATCAACCCCTCGGCATTGCCGCACGACCACCGTCACAGAGGATCGTATCGCCGTTGATGAACTGACCTTTTTCGGATGCGATGAACAAAATGAGGTCGATGATCTCCTGCGGTTCGGCGGCGCGGTGAAGGAGGGTTTTCATATTTGCCATTTCCGGGCGAGTCAGCACGGGACCGGGGGCGATGCAGACACAGCGGATGCCGTGGGAGGAGCCGAATTGCGCCACGGATTTGGTCAGCCCGTACATAACGCCCGCTTTCGCGGTCGGATATTCCATGCCGTAACGGTCGCCTTCCACGCCGGTGATCGAGCCGATGTTGACGATAAGACCGGAATTCTGCTCGCGCATATATTTTGTTGCGGCATGGCAGAAGTAGAACTGTCCTTTCAAATTCACGTCGAGTCCCCAATCGAAGACCTCGATCGGAACATCGGGGAATTCCGTATATTTTTGCGAATCCACTTTGAGCATACGCGGTGCGTATCCTCCGGCAAAATTGCAAACCACGTCGATCCTTCCGAAGGTGTCGTATGCCAGTTTGCAGGTGGCAACGACCTGACCGTAATCGCGCACGTCACATTCCGTCCCGACGGCTTTGCCGTGACCGGCGGTGTTGATTTCATCGACGCATTTGTTAAGAGCCGGCAGATTTACGTCGCTCATGACGATGTTGCCGCCAAGTCGCGTCCATTCCCTTGCAAAGCAAAGGCTCATGCCCGAAGCACCGCCGGAAACGACGGCGACTTTGCCGAGAAATTCTTTGTTTTCCGCAAATTCCATAAAACATACCCCCGTAATTCGGATTGATGAGAACATTATAGCACCATTTTACGACAGATGAAATCTTTTTTCGTAGTTTCGTTTTTTATCGTTTACAAAGAGCGAAGATTGTATTAAAATATATCTGTGAAATTATACATTATCGGAGGGAAAGCATGGTTTCAAGAATCTCCTCGCTCGGTCTGACGGGGATCAACGGTTATGCCGTCAGTGTGGAATGCGATCTATCCAACGGTTTGCCGAACTTCGATATTGTCGGACTTCCCGATGTGGCGGTCAAAGAGGCACGTGACCGTGTCCGTGCGGCGGCTAAAAGTCTCGGCTACGAGTTCCCGCTTCGACGGATCACCATCAACCTCGCTCCCGCCGATGTCCGAAAGGAGGGTGCGCTCTACGACCTGCCGATCCTCCTCGGCATTTTGGCATCCTCCGGGCAGATCAAACAACCGCCCGCGAATTGTGCATTTATCGGCGAACTTTCGCTTTCCGGCGAACTTCGCACGGTCAACGGTGCGTTGCCGATTGCGGCAAGTTGCCGTGCGGCGGGAATCGAACGGCTTTTCGTGCCTTCGGGGAATGCGGCGGAAGCCGCCCTTGCGGGAGATGTGGAAATTTTCGGCGCACCTGATGCGGGGGCGATGATCGAACATCTTGAAGGCAGACAGGTTCTTTCGCCGGCAGAAGCCGCGGAATTTGGCGTAGAGCGAAATGAGATCCTTGATTTTTCGGAAGTGCGCGGACAGAAAAATGTCAAACGCGCCCTTGAAATTGCCGCCGCAGGCGGACACAATATTCTGCTTGTCGGGCCTCCGGGTGCCGGCAAAAGTATGCTTGCCAAGCGTCTGCCGTCGATTTTGCCGGATCTGACACACGCGGAAGCATTGGAAACGACGAAAATTTATTCCGTCGCGGGGCAACTTCCCAAGGGAAAGCCGATGCTGACGGAGCGCCCGTTCCGTTCGCCCCACCATACGATCTCGTCGGCGGGACTTGCGGGTGGCGGAAAAATCCCGCATCCCGGAGAAATATCGCTTGCACACAACGGCGTATTGTTTTTGGATGAGATGCCGGAATTTTCCAAGGATTCACTTGAAATTCTGCGTCAGCCGATGGAAGACGGCGTTGTCACGATCTCACGCGTTGCGGGAACTATCACATACCCGTCCAATTTTATGCTTGTATGTGCAATGAATCCGTGCAAATGCGGATATTTCGGGACAAATCGCTGTACTTGCACGGTACAGTCCGTGCGCCAGTATCGCGCCCGTATTTCAGGACCGATCTTCGACAGAATTGATATGCACGTTGTCGTCCCGGCGGTGTCTTATACGGATATGAGTGGCAATGAAGTCGCGGAATCTTCCGCCGACATCCGTGTCCGCGTCAACCGTGCACGTGAAATTCAAAGCAAACGTTTTGCCGGCACGGGTGCGTATTCTAATTCCGACCTCACGCCTGCGATGATGCGCGAATTCTGTGCGCTGAACGGTGAAGCGGAAAAATTGATGCGGGCGGCATTTGACAAACTCCGCCTGACGGGACGATCCTACGACCGTATTCTCCGTGTTGCGCGTACCATCGCCGACCTTGCGGGATGCGAGGAAATTCAGGCAGTACATATTTCCGAGGCGATCCAGTATCGGAGCCTTGATCGACAAATTTATTGATATGGGTGATAGCATTGAAAAACGAGAGAGAGAGAATTGAAAAGCGTTTCGATCGTGGCGATATTAAAAAGCCCGAAAGGAATTTTGGCAGAAAACCTGAAAAAAAGCCTGAAAAGAGAGAGGGATTTTCCGGGGGATTTGATCCGGCGGAAAACGTCATCGAAGGTCGCAACGCGCTAGTCGAAGTCATCAAGGCGGGGCGTGCCATTGACAAGGTCTTTGTTGCACGCGGAGAACTTTCCGGCTCGCTCGGTCACCTTGCCGCAAGAGCAAAAGAACTCGGCGCGGTCATTGTCGAATGTGATCGCAGAAAACTCGATTCGCTTTCGTCCACCGGCGCACATCAGGGCGTGATCGCCTATGTTGCCGCGCATGAATACACCGAATTTTCCGAATTGATGCGCATCGTTCACGAATCCGACCGACCGGCGTTGATCGTCGTTTGCGACGAAATTTCGGATCCGCACAACCTCGGCGCGATCATTCGTTCAGCGGAAGCCGCAGGCGCACACGGCGTGATCATCCCGAAACGACGCAGTGTCGGTCTTTCCGCCGTCGTTGCAAAGGCAAGTGCGGGAGCACTTGAACATATGCCGGTTGTCCGAGAAACGAATTTGCCCGACACGATCGACCGTTTGAAAGAGGAAGGCATTTGGGTGTACGGTACCGGGCTTTCCGAAAAATCCGTCAACCTCTACGATACCGATCTCACAGGTCCTGCCGCGATTGTGATCGGATCGGAAGGTGACGGGATCGGTCGGCTTGTCGCATCCAAATGCGATGTGATGATGAAGATCCCGATGCCCGGAACGATCCAATCACTGAACGCATCTGCCGCCGCGGCAGTTACACTGTTTGAAACCGTCCGTCAAAGACTTTCCGAAAAAGGAGACCGCTAATGTCGAATAAAAATTCATCGGATCTCCCCAAAAATGAACTGAATAAAGAATCGGTCGAACAAACCGATTTTTCGCTCGATGAGATCATTCGGGAAGCCGGAGTCGTCAACCGTCGGCATGAAAAGACTGAACCGGGGCTGATTGACGATATTTTAAAGGATATTGCGCCGGATGTTTTCGGCAAAAAGGAAGCAAACGACCAGACACCCACAGTGGAGGAAGTCGAGGCTTCTATTGCGCGCCTTTTTAAAGAGGAACAGGAAAACCCCGATAATCCGGAAGAGTCCGCATCCGAAAAGTCGTCCGTGCAGGACGCCATTATCAAAGCCGAAGCGGAAAGTGAGGACGAAGGAGGCAACGGTGATGCCGTTGCGGAGCAGTCCGCGGAAAATCCGCCGAGGGTCCCGCCGCAGGCACCTCAAACGGAAAACTCGGAATACGAAGAGAAGCCCGAAAACATACAAACCGACGAAGAAGAAAACGATGACGAGGAAGACGACGAGGAGTCCGAGCCGCCCGTCAAGCGTCTGTCTGTGTGGGCGTTTTTCCGTCAAAGACGCGCCGCAAGAGAGACAGAGAACGATGATGAAAAACTCGATCAGGAGCCGGTCCAAAAGGTACTCGTCAGGGATGAATCGCTTCGCAGTACCGTTGAGTATGCGCGAAAGGTTTCGTCAAGGGCGAAAAAACTGATCCCACTGACGATGATCTCGTTTTTACTTACGATTGCAGAAAATTATGTGATCCTCGCTCAGCAGACAAAATTGCCGTGGCCTTCGATGTTCCATTATCTGGAAACACCGTATTTTTTGCTTTTGATCGTAGAATTGATACATATTATCGGGATGGCAGTCGCAATACAGATCATGGCGGAAGGACTCCGAACACTGTTTGCATTGCGTGCGGGCGTGTATTCCGTCGTTTGTTTGGCAAATATTGCCTGCTTTGCCCATGCTTTGACGGTCGTTCTTACCGGCGAGTACGGATTTTTGCCGTTCAGCGGTGTGGCAATGTTAATGTTGACGGCTTGCTTGTTTTCCGAATTCCTGCGTGCGTCGGCATCGGCACGCGCATGCAAGACCGCCCTTTCCACGATGTCCCCCATCGGCGTGTTCGCAATGGGCGAATCAGCGGGAATGCTTATCAAATGCCCGATTGACAATGTGGATTTTCTCGGTTGGAACTATGAGCAGGAGGACAATTCAAGTCGCTTCTGGTGTGTTGCCGCGCCCATTGTCCTTGTCGCGGGATTTGTATTTTCTTTGATGAATTCATTCGGTACAGGTGAAGGAAAACGCTTCTTCTGGGCGCTTTCGGCGCAGTATTGTGCCGCCGCCCCGATCTTTGCAGCACTGTCCTTCTGGTTCCCGTTCAATGAATTTTCAAAAGTTCTCGCCCGCGTCGGCGGTGCATTGGCGGGTATCCCCGGTGCGCGTAAGGCGAGACGCATCCGATCTGCGGTGCTGACCGATACCGATCTGTTCCCGGATGGGGCGGTGAGTCTGAACGGCTTGAAGGTTTTCGGCGATTATTCACTTGACCGCGTGATCGGCTATACCGCATCGATCCTGAAAGAAGCATCCAGCGGACTGACCGATATTTTCAGCGATCTTCTCCGCAATCAATCGGCACAGTATTATACCGTGACACGGCTTGAAATCAGTGACGCTGGCGGATATTTTGCCGAAGTCAACGACGATACCGTGGTTGTCGGTTCTGCGAGTTTTATGCTTCGCAACGGCATCCGTGTGGCGGAAGGTGTCAATATTAAAAACGCGGTATTTGTTGCGATAAATTCAAGATTGGCGGGTATTTTCGGCATTAAATACGTGGTTTTATCCGATGTTCGCCGTTCGATCCTTTTCCTCAAAAACCGTCACGTGGCACCCGTGCTTGCGAGTATGGACTTCAACATTCAGCCATCTATGGTGGAATTGGCGTTCAAACTCAACCCCGATGTGATTGAATACCCCGAAGCGGAGGATCGCATTGTACTGAACAATCTCCATCCGACGGAAGAAAATACGCTTTGCGCCGTGATGAACAAGGACGACATCGTGCCGTATGTCGAGTCTATCTATGCCGGAAAGCGTGCGTGGTCGAGAGCCAAGCGCAATAATATATGGTGTGCGATCGCATCCGTGGTCGGCAATCTGTTCATGCTCTATCTTATCCGTTCGGGCGGTTATTCGTCGATTACGCCGTATAATTTGCTTTTGTTCTCACTTGTTTGGGCGATTCCGCCCTATATGGCATCGTTGTTTTCGTCTAGGCTATAATCTTCGGTCTTGACGGTAAAACGATTGCAGGTGAATACGTGTCAGTGGCACAGCCCTTGAAACAACTTGTTTCAGGGGCTGTTTTTTTCATGAAAACAGAAAGAAAACAGTCAAGAGTTTCAAATTCACGACCTCACTTTTGTGCAATTCGTCTATATTCATAAAAATATTATGAAACAATTGAAAAAAACTGTTGAAATTCCCGAGAAACTATTATATAATGCAAGTGTATTCATCGTTTGGTTATTATACATAAATTTGGATCTTGCTTTGCGTTGAAATACAAAAGAAATTTACAAAGGAGAAAAAGTGGTTATGAATGTCTATCCTTCTGCACAGTTGAGAAATGTATGTTTACTCGGACACGGCAGCGACGGTAAAACCTCGCTTGCCGAGAGCGCACTGTTT
This sequence comes from Clostridiales bacterium UBA1758, assembly GCA_002315595.1. Taxonomy (GTDB): domain Bacteria; phylum Bacillota; class Clostridia; order Oscillospirales; family UBA1758; genus UBA1758. The sequence goes on from DCHG01000010.1 coordinate 14,830, forward strand.
TTGACGGGCGCGACCGACAGACTTGGAAAGATCCCCGATGGCAATACCGTTTGTGACTATGATCCCGAAGAAGCAAAACGCCAGTTTACGATTTCCGCGGCGATTGCTCCCGTTGAATTTAACGGCGCAAAGATCAATTTGATTGACACTCCGGGTTTCTTTGATTTCACCGGCGAGATCATGGAAGGAATTCGTGTTTGTGAAGCCGCCTTGATCCTTGTTTCTGCTAAAAACGGTGTCGGCGTCGGCACCGAAAAGAGTTGGAAATACATCAATGAAGCGGGTAAGCCCCGTCTTTTCTACATTTCCAAGATGGATGAAGAAAATGCCGACTACTTCAAAACGCTTGCCGAACTTCGTGAAAAGTTTGGTGTAGCCGTTTGCCCGGTCGTATTGCCGATCGTTGAAAACGGAAAACTCGTCGGTGTCGTCGACATCGTTACCGATAAAGGATACACCCTCAAAGGCGGAAAGCCCGCCGAAATGGACATCCCGGCGTCCCTCAACGATCAGGTCGAGGAAGCGATGGGATATCTGAATGAAGCCGTTGCCATGTCCGACGACGAACTGATGGACAAATATTTCAACGGCGTTCCGTTCACGCCTGAGGAACTGACCGCCGGCTTGAAGGCGGGCATTGCCAACGGCTCGGTCGCCCCGGTCTTCTGCGGATCCGCGATCTCCGGTATCGGCACGCTCGAATTGCTCTGGGCGTTGAAGTCCTATGTCACAAACCCGCTGGAAGCCACCGCTGAAAAGGCTGCCGACGCCTCCGGCAACGAAGTTGAAATCGCCCGTGATGAATCGGGTGCCACTGCGGCGCTTGTTTTCAAGACGGTTTCCGATCAGTACGGTAAATTCTCTTATTTCAAGGTCATGCGCGGCAAGGTCAGCGCGGACTCGTCACTGACGAACGCACGCACTGGACAGCCCGAAAAGATCGGTCATGTTTATGTTGTACGCGGTAAGGAACGCTTCGAGGTCAAAGAAGTCGCCTGCGGCGATATCGGTGCGGTCTCCAAACTGGTCGACGCAAAGACCGGCGATACCCTTTGCAGTGGTGCACCGGTTTCCATTGAAGGCATTGAATTCCCGAAACCCTGTTACACCTTAGCGATCCAACCGAAGGTCAAGGGTACCGACGAAAAGATCGCCGCGGGACTTGCAAAGATGAACGAAGAAGACCTGACCTTTACCACCAAGAACAACGCGGAAACGCATCAGTATTTGATTAGCGGTCTCGGCGATATGCACATCGAGGTCATCTGTGCCAGACTGAAAGCGAAATTCGGTGTCGAGGCTGCCTTTGAGGCACCGATCATTCCGTACCGTGAAAAGATTCGTAAAAAAGTCAAGGTTCAGGGCAAGCATAAAAAGCAGTCCGGCGGTCACGGTCAGTACGGTGATGTTTGGATCGAATTCGAGCCGAATGTCGATGACAGTTTCGCATTTGCCGAAAATGTTTTCGGAGGTTCTGTTCCGAGAAACTTCTTCCCGGCAGTCGAAAAGGGACTGCGTGAATGTATTTCGAAGGGCGTTTTGGCAGGATACCCGGTTGTTGGTTTGAAAGCCACGTTGGTCGACGGATCCTACCACGATGTCGACTCCTCCGAAATGGCGTTC
>DCHG01000025.1:0-753 GCA_002315595.1 Clostridiales bacterium UBA1758
CGGCATGAAGGTCGATATGGACGCCAAAGCCGAAAACAATATTGGCGTATTCCTCAATGCAAATAAACTTGTTCATCCGGCGGATTTCTTTGATGCGTGGAATGAAGGCACGGCAGATTCCATTGTCCACTTTGCCGAAACCATTAAATCCCGCTTCGACGGCAAACTTGTCGGCGCATTCTACGGATCGTACGGTTGTACGGGGTATAATGAGGACTCTACCGCCACGGGAACGCTCAAAATCCTCGATTCCGGCAAGGTCGATTTTCTTGCCGCACCGGGCACCTATAATAACCGTGAGCCGGGCGGCGTTGTCGCCCAGCGCGAAATGCAGGATTCGCTCCGCATCCGTAATCAGATCTATATCTGCGAGGACGATACCCGCACGCATCGTGCGCTTCCGACGATCCAACGCGAAGCGATGGGACTTTTCACCATTCAGGAAACGATCGACACGATGAAACGCGATTTCGCCCGCGACATCTGCGAGGAGATCAATGGCTGGTGGTTTGACATGGGCGCATTCTGGCGCAAGGATTATAAGCCGGAATACGATTGGTATTGCGACCGTGAAACGCTTGATCTTATTCGTCGTCAGCAGGATATTGCGCATCATGCATATGAACTTGACCGCACCAAGAAAAACGAGATCGCGATCATCTACGACACCGAAAGCACTCACTATGTATCCGAAACAACGAGTGCGACCGTGCTCGATTTCTATCGTACAAGCGATTTGCACCGTATCGGCGC
>DCHG01000025.1:792-23320 GCA_002315595.1 Clostridiales bacterium UBA1758
CGGATATGCCGGATTACAAACTCTATGTCATGCTCAACCAGTATTATCTGAGCGATAAGGACAGAGAAGCGATTTTCGCCAAGGCGAGAAAAAATCATGCAACCGTGCTTTGGCTCTATGCGCCGGGTATGATCAACCCGAATACCGAGCCCGTACTCGACCTGAACAATATTGAAAAGACGACCGGCATGAAGGTCAAAATGCGCACCGGCACGGGATTCCCGTTTTTCAAGATCGGCGAAATTGATCATCCTGCCGTTAAATACGGCGATCCGCACAGAGTGTATGGTTATATCGACCGCAATGTTCACAGCAATATCTGGATCACCCCGTCGGTACTTTCGCCCGCATATCTCAACCCCGCGCTCTACATCGAAGACGATGCCGTCACCGTCCTCGGAAAATTCGGCGTCGACGGTAAGACTGCATACGCTATGCGTGAATATGAGGGATTTACGAGTGCTTATTGCTGCACGCAGGTGCTTCGCAGTGAACTGATCGCGTCGCTTGCCGAGTACGCGGGATGCCATATCTTCGGCTACGATGACGATGTTATTTATGCGAATGAAAACTTCGTTGCTATCCACGCCAAAGAGCGCGGAAAGCATACGATCCATTTCAAAAAGCCATGCTCACCGTATGAAGTTTACGAAAAGAAATTCTACGGCGAAAATGTTGACCATGTTGAATTGGATATGTATCTCGGCGAAACGAAGATGTTCGCCGTCAACGGCGGCGAATTTTAATTGAAAATTTGCCCAAAACGGACGAAAACTGTTGACAAATCGGCGTTTTTATAATATATTATTCGGAGCATATTGTCGGAATAATGTATTATTTCGAAAACATATCGTCGACCGGCGATGAACGGAAAGTTAGCGTGTGCGCTCCCACAGAGAGAGAACGGTTGCTGAGAGTTCTCGGAGAATGCTGCGTGAAAGACATCCGCGAGCCTGCGCTTTTCAGCGCGTCCGTCCCGCGTTAAGGGACACCAAGAAACGCATTGCGTTTGAATTTGGGTGGCACCACGGAGTAGAACCTTCGTCCCAGCGGGACGGAGGTTCTATATTTTTTCGCGGAAACTCAAAAGTTCACATATTCCGAAAAGGAGATTTGCATATGGCCAGTGTTACGGCACCGAAAGGCACCAAGGACGTCCTTCCGGAAGAAAGTTATAAATGGCAATATCTCGAAGGCGTTCTTCGTCGCACTGCGGCGGAATTCGGCTTTCGTGAAATTCGATTCCCGACCTTTGAACACACCGAACTTTTCCTGCGCGGCGTGGGTGATACTACCGATGTAGTGCAGAAGGAAATGTACACCTTTAATGATAAAGGCGGTCGTTCCATTTCGCTCCGCCCGGAAGGTACCGCATCCACCGTGCGCAGTTTGATTGAAAACTCCGTTTTTGCGGCAGGACTGCCGGTCAAATGTTTCTATATTGCGCCGAACTTCCGCTATGAGAAGCCTCAGGCAGGCCGCCTGCGCGAACATCATCAGTTCGGCGTGGAAATGTTCGGATCCCCTTCGCCGTCCGCCGATGCGGAGATCATTTCACTCGCGGACACGTTTTTGCGCCGTTTGGGACTGAACGAGATCGAACTTCACATCAATTCGATCGGTTGCCCGAATTGCCGTCCGAAATACTATGACGCATTACGCGAATATCTGAAACCTCACGCCGCGGAACTTTGCGAAACCTGTCAGGGCAGACTTGAAAAAAACCCGATGCGCGTGCTTGACTGCAAAAGCCCGATCTGCAAAGAAATAGCCGCAGGCGCACCGAAGGCGATCGAACATCTTTGCGACGATTGCAGAGAACATTTCGATTCCCTCCGCCGCCAACTCGACGACTGGGGCATCAAGTATTCGATTGACACATCCATCGTCCGCGGACTGGATTATTACACAAACACTGTGTTCGAATTTATTTCCAACGGAATCGGTGCACAGGGCACTGTTTGCGGCGGTGGGCGATACAACGGTCTGGTCGGATCACTCGGTGGCCCGGAAATGCCGGCTCTCGGCTTCGGCAGTGGTCTGGAACGTCTGCTTCTCGCAATGGAAGGCGCGGGCGTCGAGATCCCGAAACCGCACACTACGAAACTTTTCATTGCCGCGGCAGATGCCGAAGCGTCCGAAAAAATCGGAAAGATCGTCCTTGATCTTCGCCGTGCGGGGATTAGTGCAGAACGCGACACACTCGGTCGTTCGCTCAAAGCACAGATGAAATATGCCGACCGTATCGGTGCGGAGTACAGCGTTGTTCTCGGCGGAAACGAACTTGCCGCCGGTGTTGCAAAAGTGAAAAATATGTCCGACGGCGAAAGTTTTGAGTGCGAGATCAGCGCCGAAGCATTGGCCGCAGTCGTATCGAAATAAATATCTTCTAGAAAGGAATCATCCCATGAAAATGGCAGGAAATGAAGGCCGCACCCGTTATTGCGGCGAATATCGTGCCGCACATATCGGTGAAAGTGTCACCGCTTGTGGCTGGGTACAGAGAGCGAGAAATCTCGGCGGACTTATCTTTGTCGATTTGCGCGATCGTACCGGCATCGTTCAGTGCGTGTTCGATGAATCCGTCACGCCGGAGATCTTTCAGATCGCCGAAACCCTCCGCAGTGAGTATGTCATCGCCGTTGCGGGTAAAGTACGCAGTCGAGGTGAACTCGTCAACAAAACCATTCCGACCGGCGAGATTGAAATCGAAGCCACCGGCGTAGAGATCTTCTCCAAAGCCGACACGCCTCCGTTTGAGATCGCCGACGACACCAATGCAGGTGAAGAACTTCGCTTGAAGTACCGTTACCTCGACCTGCGCCGTCCTCATTTGCAGGAGGTCATTGCCCTCCGTCACCGCGTTGCAAAGGCCGTCCGTGACTACTATGACGAAAACGATTTCTTCGAAATAGAAACGCCGATCTTAACCAAGTCCACACCGGAAGGCGCGAGAGATTATCTCGTTCCGAGCCGTGTGCAGAACGGCAAGTTCTACGCTTTGCCGCAATCCCCGCAACAGTATAAACAACTTTTGATGGTTTCGGGCTTTGACCGATATTTCCAGATCGCCCGTTGCTTCCGTGATGAAGATCTGCGTGCCAATCGTCAGCCGGAGTTCACTCAGGTCGATGTCGAAATGAGTTTTGTCGACACCGAAGACGTCCTCAACGTCAACGAAGGTTTCATTCACTATGTATTCAAAAAGATCCGTGGCATTGACTTGCCGAACCCGATCCGCAGAATGACATGGGCAGAGTGCATGGAACGCTACGGTTCCGACAAACCCGACCTTCGTTTTGGCTTTGAGATCCGCAACATCAGTGACATCGTCGCAAATAGCGGCTTCTCCGTGTTCAAATCCGCCATTGATGCAGGCGGCTCCGTCCGACTGATTAAGGTCGACGGTTGTGCGAAGTTCACCAGGAAGGAGATCGACTCGCTGACCGACTATGTCAAGACCTATCGCGCAAAGGGACTTGCATGGCATAAAGTCCTCGCCGAAGGCGGCTCCTCATCCTTTGCCAAATTCATGACCGAGGATGAGATGAAAGCGATCATCGACCGTGCTGAGGCAAAGGAAGGTGACCTGCTCCTCGTTGTCGCCGACGCTAAGGATTCCGTTGTCAAGACTGCGCTCGGTGAACTCCGCCGTGAGTGTGCAAGAAGACTTGACCTGCTCAAACCGGGCGTGTTCGAGGCTCTTTGGGTGACTGAATTCCCGCTTCTTGAATATAGTGAGGAAGACGGACGCTACTATGCAAGCCATCACCCGTTCACGGCTCCGATGGACGAGGATCTGCCTCTGTTCAAGACCAATCCGGGCGCGATCCGTTCCAAGACCTACGACATCGTCATCAACGGCGAGGAGGTCGGCGGCGGTTCGATCCGCATCCATTCCCCGGAAATCCAGCAGTTGATGTTCGAAACTCTCGGCTTCAAGGACGAGGATATCATGGAACGCTTCGGTCATTTGATCAAGGCGTTCAGTTACGGCGCACCCCCGCATGGCGGACTTGCCTTCGGGCTTGACCGACTTGTTATGACGCTCGGTGAAACCGAGTCCATTCGTGACGTCATTGCTTTCCCGAAAGTACAGACGGCGTCCGAATTGATGATGGCATCCCCTGATTTCGTCGACCAAAAGCAACTTGACGAACTCGGCATTGAAATTAAATCGAAGAAATAACCGAAAATTTCAAAAAAATTCACACAAAGCATGCAAAATGTGATAAACTATTTGCATAGCGCAAAATTACCGTCGTTTTATGACGGCATATGGGAGTGATCTTAACAAATGATCGAAGTTTCTCACCTTTCCAAGCACTATGGCGACAAGCGTGCGGTCGATGATATTTCGTTTACCATAAACGAAGGTGAAATCGTCGGTTTCCTCGGGCCGAACGGCGCAGGCAAAACCACCACGATGAACATCATCACCGGCTATATCTCCGCCACTGCGGGTTCTGCCAAGATTGACGGCATCGATGTGCTTGAAGATCCGATGGCGGCAAAGAAAAAGATCGGCTACCTGCCGGAAATGCCCCCTCTTTACATGGATATGACCGTCGACGAATACCTCAACTTTGCCTACGATCTGAAAAAGATCGATATGTCCGATAAGAAGGCACATATCGCCGCCGTTTGCGACATGGTCAAAATTTCCCATGTTCGCAAGCGCGTCATTAAAAACCTTTCCAAGGGTTATAAACAGCGTGTCGGTATGGCGCAGGCTCTTCTCGGAAACCCGGATGTTTTGATATTGGACGAGCCGACCGTCGGTCTCGATCCGACGCAGATCATCGAGATCCGCAATGTCATCAAAGATCTCGGAAAGCGTTGCACCATCATCTTCTCGTCCCACATTCTGCCAGAGGTTTCCGCCGTCTGCGAACGCGTTCTCGTCATCAACGAGGGAAAACTGATCGCCGATGATACGCCGGAAGCACTTTCCGCGATCGTGGCAAACGAAAGAAAACTGATCGTCCGTATTGCCGGCAACCGCAACACTGCGTTCTCGATCCTTCGCGGACTCGCCGGTATCCGTCGTGTTGAGGTTTCCGGTGAGCACGAAAAAGGCTCCTGCGACTTCATCGTTGAAAGCCAGCCCTCCGTTGACATCAGAAAGCCGATGTTCTCTGCCCTTGCCGCCGAAGGACAGGCGATACTTATGCTTAAACCTTTGGACGTCTCCCTTGAGGATATCTTCCTCAAACTTGTCGGAGCATCCTACAAAGATAAGGGGGATGTCAAATGAAAGCAATTATGAAGCGCGACCTCCGCAGTTTCTTCACAGGACCGATCGGATATATTTTTTGCTCATCGTTCTTCCTTGCAATGGCGTTGATCTTCTATATCTACCACCTCAGCGCCAATAACGGTGAACTCGCCGGCCTGTTCCAAAAGATGATCCTTTCGCTTATTATCCTGATGCCGCTTCTTACGATGCGACTGATCAGCGAAGAAAAGAAAATGAAGACCGAGCAGATCCTTCTTACCAGTCCGGTCAGTCTTTATGACATCGTCGTCGGCAAGTTTATTGCGACCTTCCTTGTCTTTATGGTGGCTCTTGTCCTGACGATTATTTTCCCGATCATCACGGCGTTCTACTGCAAACTCAGTTTTATGTATGTCCTTGGCAATTATGTCGCGGCAATTCTTGCGGCATCGACCTTCATTGCCATTGGTATTTTCGTGTCGAGCCTGACCGAAAACCAGTTGATTGCGGCCATTCTTTCGATCATCGCACTTGGTTTTATGTATCTGCTTGATACGATCACCTCGTTGATCGATTCGCCGTTTGTTGTCAAGGTTTTGAACTTCGTTTCCGTTTTCTCGCGTTTTTCCGGACTCCAAAGCGGCGTTTTCCCGCTTTCCGACATTATTTATTACATCAGCCTGACCTGCCTGTTCCTTTTCTTCACCGTTCGAGTGTATGAAAAGCGCCGTTGGGCCTGATCGGGGGTGTAGACGATGAAAGAGATTAAAAACACTGCGGCAAAGCCCGCAGAAAAGACTTCTTCTGCGAAAGCGGACAAGATCAAACAGAGTTTTATCCGCGAGATTAAGGACGGCAAGATTTTTCAGGGACGCAAGTTCAAATACGGTTCCGTTGCTACGGCACTGACTTGCGTGGTTATCGTGCTGGTCGTTCTTATCAACTTGTTTACCCAGTTCATGACCGACAGATTCAACCTCAAACTCGATATTTCGGGTATCGGTTTGTATGATTTCGACGATGCGACTTACGATATTCTCACCACGATGGATCAGAATGTCACGATCTATGTTGCATCCTCCGAATCCAATTATCAGGACGGAATTTCCATTGACCAGTATCTCGGCACTAACTCTATGGAAGTCCACGAGATTCTCAATCGTTTCGTCAATGGCTCAAACGGTCATATCACCGTCAAATATATCGACACGATCAAGAACCCGCTGTTCTTTTCGAAGTTTGACATTGATCCGAGTACCTTGAACGGCACGCTTGTTGTTGTCGGTGAGGATAACACCTATAAGTGCGTCAGTTACTACGATTTGTATGAGTACGATTCCTCCACTTATGCCGCAATCACTTCGCTTGCCGAGCAGAAACTTGTCTATGCCATTGAATATGTCATGGGCGTTGATATGCCGAAACTCGCATTCATCACCGGCCATGAAGAAAACATGGACACTTACCTCGAATACACTTACAAAAACAACAACTGCGAAATCTGCGAAGTGAATATCACCAATGAGGAACTGACTGATGATATTGATGTTATCGTGATCGCATCCCCGGTGTATGACTACACTTCCGAAGACATTGCCAAACTCGACGCATTTATGCGTTCCGGCAAAAACGCCATTGTTCTTGCCGGTGCCGAAATGCCGGAACTTCCGAACTTTGAAGCGTATTTGGAAGAGTGGGGCGTGGGTATTGACAGCACGCTCGTGCTTGATACCGACAAGGCAATGTCCAATGCGCAGGAAATCCTGCTGAACGCCAATACCGAAATTTACGGATCCTTGGCACTGTATAGCGATATGTATATCGCTTCGCAGAACACCCGTAAGATCGACATTCTTTGGAATGTTCAGAGTGGACGCTACGTTTATCCGCTTGTCTATTCTTCGGATTCCTCTTATTGCAAGACCACAGATGAGGACTCCCTCAACGAAGTGCTTGCCAAGGAGGATGCGGATACCGACGGACCGTTCACCGTCGCTTCGATCACTGTTGCAGAATTCACCACGAACAACAAGATCGTGCGTTCCAATATGATCGTTTACGGTTCGACCGAACTTGCCTCGCAGACATATATGGTCAATGCCAAGTACCTCAACAGCCGTATGTTTACCGCAAACCTGAGCCTCATGTTCCCCGAAGACGAGGCGGTTTCCGTCACCGGCAAGACATATAATGATTTTTCGATGAGCGTTACCACCGCACAGTCCGATGCGATGCTTTGGGCACTCGGGATCATCACTCCGTTGATCATCCTTGTCGTCGGCATTGCGATCTGGTTTAGAAGGAGAAATGCCTGATGCTCAAGCGCAATAAAAAGGCGATCATCATTGTTGCAATCATTGTTGCGGTGCTTGCGATCACGTATTTGGTCGCAAATAAAACGCTTGGCGATGACGACGACAGAACCGTCGGAATGGTCGTGAAAAACGACTCTGCAAAGGTCGTTGAGGTCGAAGTACAAAAATCTTCCGGCGAAAACCTCGTCATCACAAAGCAGAAACTGGATGACGGCTCTTTGTACTATTCCGTCAAGGGCGGAAAGGAGCAGGATTTCTACGATCAGGATTCGCTTTCCGGCGTCCTTTTCCGTGCTGCTACGATGTACTATACCTATCTCGTCGAAGAGGGCGAGAATATGGATGTGGAAGGCTATGGCCTGAATGATCCGATCGCACGCACAAAAGTCACATTGGATGACGGTTCGACATACACCTATGTGATCGGACTCGAAAATGAAGCCTACAACGGATATTACCTCATGCTGGAAGGCGGAGATACGGTTTATTTCTGCTCGTCCACCTATGTTTCAACGATCCTTGCAAGGGACGATAAACTTATGGGTAAGATCTGCATCCCCGAATATGAGGATCCCGCCACAGATTGGAAAAAACTCACCTATCGCCCGTTTGGCAGTGAACAAACATTCACGATGACTCGTATGAGCGACGCCGCCTTTGCAAAGGTTGACAACTATTCCACCCTGCATAAGTTGACTTCGCCGATTGAAGCCAATGTCGATGAAAGCAAACTTTCCACAGGTATCTTCTATTCTTCGCTTTCGTTGACGGCCGATTCCATCATCGAAGATGTATCCGATGAAGAAATGGTTGCTTACGGACTCACCGATCCGGGTTATTTTGAAGTTGTTGACTTTGACGGCAACGATTATAAGTTCCTCATCGGTGCATCCGACGGTGAATATACCTATATCGCCCGCGATTCCGACGATATTGTGGTGATGAAAGTCCTCACCGAGGACCTTGAAGTCTTTAATGTCAACTATAAAGATATCGTTTCTCCGCTTGTGTGGGTTCATGACATCAATGACCTTGACAGTGTTGAGTATAATATTGACGGCAAAGAATACTTCCTCGATATTACTCAAATCAACAAAGAGGAGTTCACGATCTCCGCAACCCTCAACGGTGAGGATATTACGGAATCGAATGCGAAGCGTCTATACACCCGTACCATTGCGCTGGCTTCTGCCGGTCGTATTGAGGATCATGAGTGGGGTGAAGTGAAGTACACCATCAAGATCAATTTCGAAAACGGCAATTCAAGATTGATGGAACTCGCTCCGATCAATGATCGTCAGTATGTCATCATTCTCGATGGTGAAGCGGTCAACTATACGACCTATTACAGTATCGAGTATATTCTTGAAGCCTTCGACATCATTGCTCAGGGTGGAGACATTCCGTTCTAATCCTCGGCAGTTCTTGTGATGAACAGCGGTCGGCCGACCTTTATCGGTCGGCCGCTTTCTATGGCAAAACGGTCGATCCGATCTTTATGTAACGCGACCTCCGGCACTTCGATGTTAAAAATCACAAAGGCGGTCATTACTATGCTAAACATTGTTTTGGTCGAGCCGGAAATTCCGGCGAACACCGGCAATATTTCCCGCACTTGCGCGTGTACGGATTGTTCGCTTCATTTGGTGGAGCCGCTTGGCTTTTCCATTGACGACAAGAGCCTGAAACGCGCGGGCCTCGATTATTGGCATCTTTTGGATGTCCACACCTATGCGAATTTCGAAGAATTCCGTCTGAGCAACTCTGGCAGATACTGGTATTGTTCGACGAAGGCTCCCAAGCGTCACTCCGATGTGCGGTTTGAAGACGGAGATTATTTGATCTTCGGTAAGGAAACCAAGGGATTGCCGGAAGATCTTCTGTATGCCCATCCCGACGAGTGTATTCGTATCCCGATGAGGAGTGAAGCGAGAAGCCTGAATCTTTCGAATTCCGTCGCCATCGTTGTGTATGAGGCATTGCGCCAACTCGATTATCCCGGTCTGCTGGAATTCGGGAAAATGGGAGATCACACGGCGAAAGAGTAAACTTTTTAGCGTGAAATTCTGGTAATTCCGAGTTTTTTATACAGAATCACGATTTTTTTGCAGAAAAAAATATGAAGTTGGTCCATTTTTATATTGCGTTGTTCGAAACGATGTAATATAATGTGTAAAGTACCGTAAAAGTTCAAAAAACTTCCGAATGAGGTGTAAATTATGCAGTACAACAAGAAATCCGTAGAAGACATCGAAGTCAGCGGCAAACGCGTTCTCGTCCGTTGCGACTTTAACGTTCCGACGAAAGCCGGCGTTATCACCAGCGATAAGCGTATTGTTGCCGCACTCCCGACCATCAAGTATCTGGTCGACCACAATGCCCGCGTCATTCTCTGCTCCCATATGGGCAAGCCGAAGAACGGCCCGGAAGAAGCCTTCTCGTTGAAGATCGTTGCCACTCGCCTTTCCGAACTTCTCGGCAAGGAAGTCAAAATGGCTGCCGATGTTGTCGGTGAAAGTGCACAGGCTCTTGCCGCTTCCCTCAAAGACGGCGAAGTCATGCTTCTTGAAAACACCCGCTTTGAAAAGGGCGAAACCAAGAACGATGTTGAATTGAGCAAAAAGTTTGCGGCTCTTGCCGAAATCTTCGTCAACGATGCTTTCGGTACCGCACATCGCGCTCACTCCTCCACCGCCGGTGTTGCCGATTATCTCCCGGCTGTCTGTGGCTACCTGGTTCAGAAAGAAGTTTCCATCATGGGCAAGGCTCTTGCCGATCCGGAACGCCCCTTCGTCGCCATCCTCGGCGGTGCGAAAGTTTCCGACAAACTCAATGTTATTAACAACCTTCTCGAAAAGGTCGACACCCTCGTCATCGGCGGAGGTATGGCTTATACCTTCCTTGCCGCAAAGGGTTACGGCATCGGCACCAGCCTCTTTGATGCCGAAAAGGTTGATTACTGCAAAGAAATGATGGCCAAGGCTGAGTCCAAGGGCGTCAAACTGCTTCTCCCGATCGACACCGTTACCACCGATCATTTCCCGGATCCGATCGACGGCCCGATCGATGTTGTTGCCGTGAAGTCCGACGCTATCCCGGCGGACAGAATGGGCATGGACATCGGTGAAGAAACCCGTAAACTCTACTATGATGCCGTCAAGGCTGCCAAGACCGTTGTTTGGAACGGACCGATGGGCGTCTTCGAAAATCCGACGCTTGCCAAGGGTACCATCGCTGTCGCCCGGGCTCTTGCCGATTCTTCCGCCATCACCATCGTCGGCGGCGGCGATTCCGCGGCTGCTTGTGAACAACTTGGCTTTGCCGATAAGATCACTCATATTTCCACCGGCGGTGGCGCATCCCTCGAATTCCTCGAAGGTCTCGAACTGCCCGGCATTGCCTGCCTCCAGGACAAATAATCAAAGAATGTAAAAATATCCCGAACGGGGGAATTTTCCCTCGTTCGGGTGCATTATGAAGGAGTAAATTCGAAATGAACAGAAGATACCGCAAGACCATTATTGCCGGTAACTGGAAAATGAACAAGACCCCGGCTGAAGCGAAAACCCTTATTGCTGACATCAAGACCGCTGTTGGTAAGCAGAAATGGTGCGATGTCGTCCTCTGCGTTCCGTTTGTCGACATTGCCAATGCAGTAAAGGCAGCAAAGGATAGCCGTATTGCAATCGGTGCCGAAAATATGCACTTCGAAAAGTCCGGTGCGTTCACCGGTGAAATCTCCGCCGATATGCTCAAAGAACTCGGCGTCAAGTACGTCATCATCGGTCATAGCGAACGCCGTCAGTATTTCGCTGAAACCGACAACACCGTCAACCTCAAAATCAAGGCTGCTCTTGAAGCCGGTCTCCGTCCGATCGTCTGTGTCGGTGAAACCCTTGAACAGCGTGAAGCCGGCATCACCGAAGAACATATCGCCATGCAGATTAAACTTGCGCTTGCCGGCATTACCGCCGAACAACTTCGCAAGATTGTCATCGCATATGAGCCGATTTGGGCAATCGGTACCGGCAAGACCGCTACCTCCGAGCAGGCTCAGGAAGTTTGCGCTCACATCCGCACCGTTATCCGCAACCTCTACGGTGCTCGCCTTGCGCGCGCCATCACCGTTCAGTACGGTGGCTCCATGAACGCCAAGAACGCGGCTGAACTGCTTGCTCAGCCCGATGTTGACGGCGGTCTTATCGGCGGCGCTTCTTTGAAGGCCGGAGACTTCGCTTTGATCGTTGAAGCGGCAAATCAGTAATATGAAAAATCCTGTAACGCTTATTATCATGGATGGTTTCGGCGTTACCGGCCGTACCGAAGGCAACGCCATCGCAAAAGCCGCCACACCGAACCTCGATAAAATTTTCGCGCAATATCCGCACACCACGCTTTCTGCCTGCGGTCTGGATGTCGGACTTCCCGACGGTCAGATGGGCAATAGCGAAGTCGGACACACCAATATCGGTGCAGGTCGTATCGTGTATCAGGATCTGCCGATGATCACCAAGGCCATTTCGGACGGTGACTTTTTCACCAATCCGGAACTGGTTGCGGCGGTCGATAACTGCCTGAAAAACGGATCCGCCCTGCATCTGTACGGCTTGATGTCGAACGGTGGCGTTCATAGCCATAACACGCATTTGTGGGCACTTTTGAAACTCGCCGCCGACAAGGGACTGAAAGACGTTTATGTTCATTGTTTCCTCGATGGTCGTGATGTTTCGCCTACAAGCGGCGCCGCTTTTGTCGAAGAACTCGTTGCTAAATGCGCTGAAATCGGCGTCGGCAAGGTCGCCAGTGTCATGGGAAGATATTACGCCATGGATCGTGATAAGAGATGGGATCGGGTTGAACGCGCCTATCGGGCGCTTGTTTGTGGCGACGCCCCAGTGTATGCCGATCCTGTTGCGGCAATCAAAAAGTCCTATGACGAAGGCAAGACGGATGAATTTGTCGAGCCGTTTATTTGCATGAACGAAGGTCGCATTTCCTCAAACGATTCCGTGATCTTCTTCAACTATCGCCCCGATAGAGCGCGTGAAATCACCCGCATCTTTGTCGATCCCGAATTTGACGGATTTGAGCGTCCGAACGGTATGTTCCCGCTTTACTATGTATGCTTTACGCAGTATGACGCGACCATGCCGAATGTTCACCTTGCTTTCCCGCCGAAGACGCTGAAAAACACCTTCGGTGAGTATATTTCCGACCTCGGTCTGACGCAACTTCGTATCGCCGAAACCGAGAAGTACGCGCATGTCACATTCTTCTTTAACGGTGGTGTCGAAAAGGAGTATCCAGGCGAGGATCGCGTCCTCATCAAGAGCCCGGCGGTCGCAACTTATGACCTCCAGCCGCAGATGAGTGCCCCGGAAGTGACCGAAGCTGTCATCGAAAGAATTCGTTCCGGCAATTACGATGTCATCATCCTCAACTTTGCAAACTGCGATATGGTCGGACATACCGGCGTGTTTGACGCCGCCGTTCAGGCAGTAGAAACCGTCGACGCCTGCGTCGGTCGTGTTGTTGAGGCAACCCGCGAAATGGGCGGTATCTCCGTCATCACCGCTGACCACGGCAACGCCGACAAGATGGTCGACGA
Source organism: Clostridiales bacterium UBA1758 (assembly GCA_002315595.1). Taxonomy (GTDB): domain Bacteria; phylum Bacillota; class Clostridia; order Oscillospirales; family UBA1758; genus UBA1758. The sequence continues at coordinate 13,934 of DCHG01000025.1, forward strand.
GGAAGGCAATGTTTTCACCGCACATACGTTGAACAAAGTTCCTTTCGTCATCGTCGGATCTTCCATCGAACTCAAAGAAGGCAGACTTTGCGACATTGCACCGACCATGCTCGAACTGCTTGGACTTGCCAAGCCGGCGGAAATGGACGGCAATAGCCTCATTCGCTCCTGATTATTTGATTTGAAAACCCCGGTATCGACGATACCGGGGTTTTTTGTCACCCTTTATGACTGCAAAGCATAGAATGGGCGGAACGGAGGGATATGATGTCATTTTCAGGGGCGAACCCGGTGATTCAAGCACTGATCGCAACCGTGTTCACATGGACGATCACTGCGCTTGGCGCGGGAATTGTGTTCCTTTTTCGGAATACGAAACGCGATGTAATGGACGCGATGCTGAGTATTGCGGCGGGCGTGATGAGTGCGGCGGCGTTTTGGTCGCTTCTTGGTCCGGCGGCGGAAATGGCGCAAACGCTCGGACAAAATAGTTGGTGCGTCGTGACACTCGGATTTCTGACGGGCGGCGGATTACTGTTATTGGGGGATCTGATCTTCCCGGAAGATTCCGTGTTTTTGCGACGCGGATATTTGCTGATGGGATCGGTGACGCTTCACAACATCCCCGAAGGAATGGCGGTCGGCGTGGCATTCGGCTCGGTTGGTTTGGTGGCGGGCGCGACAAGAACGGCAGCGGTGCTTTTGATGATCGGCATCGCGATGCAGAATTTTCCCGAAGGTGCCGCGGTCAGTTTGCCGCTTCGGAGGGAAGGCTTGTCACGCGGAAAATCATTCTTTTACGGGCAACTCAGCGGTTTGGTCGAACCGATCGGCGGTGTGATCGGTGCCGGTTTGGTGCTTTGCACAAGGACGATCTTGCCTTTTTTACTTTCCTTTGCGGCAGGTGCGATGATCTATGTTGTCGTCGAGGAACTCGTGCCGGAAAGTCAGAAAAACCCGAATCGTCCGATGATGGCAATCCTTGTGATCGCGGGCTTTTCATTGATGACTGCGCTGGATATTGCATTGGGATAAAGAAAAGGCTCTGTCAAGTGACAGAGCCTTTTGAGTGTGCATTGGATTAGTACGCGATGCCCTGAGCAACCATGGCATCCGCGATTTTGAGGAAGCCCGCGATGTTTGCACCGGCGACGAGATTTCCGGCGTGACCGTATTCGGCGGCGGCGGAAGAAGCGGCGGTGAAGATATCACTCATAATGCCTTTGAGTTTGGCGTCGACTTCATCGAACGACCAGGAGTAGCGCATGGAGTTCTGGCTCATTTCAAGGCCGGAAACGGAAACACCGCCCGCATTTGCGGCCTTTGCCGGAGCAAAGAGAATTCCGCTTGAAAGGAACGCGGCAACGGCGTCCGGGGTGGAAGGCATATTCGCACCTTCGCCGACAACCTTACAGCCGTTCTTGATCAGAAGTTTTGCGCTATCGCCGGAGATTTCATTCTGCGTTGCGCAGGGGAGTGCAATGTCGCAGGGAACACTCCAAACGCCGGAACTGCCTTCGGTGAAGACCGCACCAGGAACGCGTTTGGCGTATTCGCTGATACGGGCGCGTTCGACTTCCTTAATTTGTTTGAGAACATCGAGTTTGATGCCGTCCTTGTCATAGATAAAGCCGGATGAGTCGGAAGCGGTGACGACCTTTGCACCGAGTTGAGTGGCCTTCTGAATGGCGTAGGTGGCGACATTGCCGGAGCCGGAAACGACGACCGTCTTGCCTTCAAAGCCGTCGCCCGCAGCACGGAGCATATTGTCGACGAAGTAGCACAGACCGTAGCCAGTGGCTTCCTTACGGGCAAGAGAGCCACCGTATGGGATGCCTTTGCCGGTAAGAACGCCGGTGAATTCATTGGTCAAACGCTTGTATTGACCGAACATATAGCCGATCTCGCGTGCGCCGACGCCGATGTCACCCGCGGGTACGTCAGTGTTGGCACCGATGTGACGATAAAGTTCGGTCATGAAACTCTGGCAGAAACGCATGATCTCCATATCGCTCTTACCCTTCGGGTCGAAATCGGAGCCGCCTTTACCGCCGCCCATCGGGAGGGTGGTGAGGGAGTTTTTGAAGCACTGTTCAAAGCCGAGGAATTTGATAACGGAGGCGTTGACGCTCGGGTGCAGGCGAATGCCGCCCTTGTACGGACCGATGGCAGAATTGAACTGTACGCGATAGCCGCGGTTGACCTGCACCTTACCGGCGTCATCGACCCAACTGACACGGAACTGAATGAAACGTTCCGGTTCGACAATACGGTCGAAAACTCCGTTCTTTACATAGTCGGAGCGGCGATCAGCGACGGGCACAAGGCTTTCGAGGACTTCGCCGACGGCCTGAAGAAATTCGGGCTCATTCGGGTTCCTGCGAATGACTTCGTCGTACACTTTTGAAAGATATTCGTTGGTGATTTGCATGGTGATCGCTCCTTTTGAAATAATTATGCTAATATTATACCCGCTTTCGAAGATTTCTGCAACATTATTTTATATAAAATTCAAATTATTGTCAGTGGAAAGTTTTTTGCAAAAGTGATATACTATCAATATATTCAGCGAAGGAAGGAAGAATTATGGTATATATCGGCAATTCATGGGACGGGGTGTTGAAGGATGTTTTTGAAAGCGAAAACTACACAAAATTGCGTGAATTTTTGAAAGCCGAATACGGATCGCACCGCGTTTATCCGCCGATGTTTGATATTTTCAATGCGATCAAATATACGGATCTGCCCGATGTAAAGGTCGTTATCCTCGGTCAGGATCCATACCACAATCCGGGGCAGGCACACGGGTTGGCGTTTTCGGTGCAGGAGGGTGTTCAGCCGCCCCCGTCGCTGAAAAACATCTATGCGGAATTAAACCGCGAATTGGGGGTTGCGATCCCGAACACGGGGTGTCTTGTGCCGTGGACAAAACGCGGTGTACTTTTACTGAACACGGTTTTGACCGTGCGTGAAAATTCTCCGACGTCACATGCGAAAAAAGGGTGGGAACAGGTCACAGACGCGATTATTTCCGCCGTCGATCGTCGAGAAGGCCCGGTGGCGTTCCTATTGTGGGGCTCCAATGCCGCCGCAAAGCGCGAATTATTGACCAATCCCGATCACTTGGTGCTGACCGCACCGCACCCGAGCCCGCTTTCCGCAAACCGAGGTTTTTTCGGTTGCGGACATTTTCTCGCCGTCGATCGGTATCTAACCGCAAACGGTTTTGAACCGATGGATTGGAGCCTTTGACGAAGAGAGGCGTACGACGGAAAAGACAGAGGAAATAACGCTCGACGCTGGCATTTTATATAAAAAAATCTAGAAAACTATTGAAATCGTCAAAAGTATCTGATATAATATATCAAATAAAATGAAGAGAAGGAACCTGACAATTGCGACATTCGGCATGACAAGATTTATGGGACGCTGTGTCTTTTGTCGGGATCCATGATAGCGCAATTTGCAAATTAGGACGCGACACTCCTTGATTTGTTCAGTGGGGGGTATTCTGCGCCCTATTCCTTTTTTCGAGGTTATGCGCAAGTGTAACTTCTTTATATAGATATTTTAATTTTGAAAGGAATCACTTAGGATGAACAAACATTTTCTATCGTTGTTGCTCGCTTTTGTCATGGTACTTTCGTTTGTACCGACATATCAGCTAACGGCAAATGCGGCAGCGATCGACACAATCTGTGTCAATGCGGCGTGGACGGATGCGACCGCATTTATCGCATGGTATGACACGACCATGCAGGAACAGTACCCGGGACTTGTCTTTGGTACGAATGCTTTCGGGACGATCGCTGATGCGACCGTTGTGATCCCGGAGGATGAAAACAATGTCATCGTCACACTTTTGGGCGAAACCGCCATTTCGTCCGACAGCACCATCGGCGGCGGACAGAATGTGACCTTTAATGGCACGGCGTCCGTTAACTGGAAAGATTGGATGATGATCGGACGCGATGCAGGCGACCACGGCGATGTCACAAAACTTGCCAAGGTCACATTTGACGGCGCAAAGATCGACGCCGCAGGAATCGGTAGCGGCGACAGTTCCATTCACATCTCCGGCGCAGAAAAAAGTTCAACGACCAAGGGATACGGTCGACTTGACATTATTAACGGCAGTGAGGTCAAAACCGCGTATGTCGTTGATAAGAATGTTCTCAATGTTAACACGGGAAGCACCTTTACCGCAACGGATGCGATCAATGTCGCAGGCCGTCCCGCTAACGAGACGCCGAACGGAACGGATTATCAGGCACAACTGAATATCGACAATGCGACGGTCAATGCGTCAAATCACGGACTCAGCGTCGGCACAAATGACGACGCCAACGGCATTGTTAACCTGACCAACGGCGCAAAGATCAATACCAACAAGGTCACGGCAATTGCGGGAAAATCCATCATCAACCTCGCAAACAGTACCATTACCGCAACCGCCACCTTTACCAATGCCGGCGAGATCAATATGGACGCTTCGTCCAAGATCACGGCGAAGGATTTCAGCAACTCCGGCATTATCACTGTGGATATGACCGGCGCAACGGCGACCGTTGTCAAACTTGTTGACTGCGGCACGACCGGCACCTTCGGCACCGGTGGTACGAATTATAAGTTTGTATCCGGCAAGGACAACGGTTATGAACTCAAAGTGGTCGGAAACGATCTTTTTGCTTTGAAGGATGTCACGGTCGCCGTTGTCAGCAATGCGTGGAAAACCACCAAAAGCGCCGGTGACGACATCGTCGTCGGCGAAGGCGAAAATACAACGACCTATTATTTCGGGATTGACGCATTTGCTACCGTCAAAGATGCTTTGGATGTGGCGGGCGAGAATGCGATGTTCATCCAAATGCAGGGTGATGTGACCGAAAATGTCGAGATTGCCGCAAATCAGGATATTACACTTGACCTGAACGGATATGTTCTGTCCTCCGATAATTCGGTCAGCGTCATCTATAACTGCGGTAAATTGACGATCATGGATAGCGATGAAACCGCACAACACTATTTCAAATATGTTAAAAAAGGCGCATGGACGCTGGATACGACCGCAAACGACGGATTGGATGTTTCGGAAATTACGGACGAAACGACGGATGGAACCGTCATCGAAGTTCTCGGCGGCGTGATCACGGGAAAATTTGTCAATGAATTTGCCGGAGTTTACGATGAATCGGGAAGCACCTTGATCATTGAAAATGCGAATATTGTGGGTATCAATTGCCAACATTCCGCAATTTATAACGTCCACGCCAACCTGACCATCAAAAGGGCACAGATTCTCGGCAATACGGCGTATTCCGGATCTGGAATAAAGAACTATAACGGCACTGCGGTGATCGGAACGACCGACGGAAGCAATTCCGATGTGTTGATTGCCTATAATACGACAACCAGCAACGGAGAGTTCGGCGATGGTGGCGGCGGAATTTACAACATTCTTGCACCGCGAGAGAAAGCCGTGAGTGAAGAAACCGAAGCGACGGTTACGATCAACCATGTCACCATTCGCAATAATTTCAGCGCATACAAGGGCGGCGGTATCTCCAACGCGATTGACAAAGCGGGTGCCGCGACCATCACAATCAACGACGGTGTGATCGAAGATAACGAATCCTCGCATAACGGCGGTGGTATTTCGAACTATACGCATACCGCCAGCGGTCAGGCGGTCATCACCATGCTCGGTGGCTCCGTCAACGGCAATAAGGCGCTCACTCGTGAATATAAGCCTTCTTCCACATCCGGCGGAAATGGTGGAGGTATCGCCAACTCCGGCGTTGTGATGCTCAATGGAAATAATGTCACCATTTCCGACAACAAGGCAGGATTGGGCGGTGGCATTTATAATATCGGCACGCTGACCATACGGAAGGCTTCCATCAAAAACAATCAGGCAGTTTTCATTCACACTGAAATGCCCTATGCGGCATATGAAGGACTTGTCGGCGGTGTATATAACGACAACGACGGTTCAATGGTTGGCAAGGTGATTATGTTCGGCGGCTCCATTACCGGCAATACCGCGGTAAACAAGGTCGGTGGTCTGCTCAATGCGGGTGTATTCGTTATGGCAGGCGGTTCCGTCACCGGCAATAAAGTCTCCACCGAAAACGGCGTCGGCGGTGTTGCACAACTCGGTCAAATGTGGCTCGGTGGCAGTTCGGTGATCAAGAACAACCTCGAAAACACCAATGTCGTCAGCAATCTTTTGACAGCCGTCCCTGTTACTTTGGGTGAAACCACGCTTCCGGGCGTCGGTACTGTTCCGGCACTGACGGAAAATGCAAGCATCGGTATTACCCTTGTAAAGAATATCAATCCGTCCACATATGCCTTCGTCAAATCCGACGGTATCTTTGCTAGCAATGCGTCGAGTGACGATGTAAAGCATTTCAGCAGTGACATTCTCGGCTATACGATTTCTAACGACGCAACGGCAAAGACATTGCAACTGGATGTCGCACCCTGTGCGTTCTGCGCAGAGATCGTTGCAAGCGAAGACGCACAGATGCTTCTCATTGACGAAAAGGAAGCCGGAGAGTATATCATCAGCGGTTGCAAGGCGGTAGGCTTTGTTTTGAAGACCGTTGATGGCAAATATGTCGCCTTCAAGAACGCAGAACTGAACACCGAAGGCGAAAACGCGTATCTTTGGAAGTACGACGGTGGATTATACGCCGAAGTCAAGACTGTGACGAGAGCAGGAATGCTTTTCTGGTCGAGAACGGTGACGCAGATCACAAAGTATTACCTCGGCATTGAAAACGGTGAACTTGTGTTAAGTAATGTCAAGACGACGGCGGAAGTACGCGATTACGGTGAACATTCCGTTGAATATCGCCAGGTTGATGCGGATCATCATCAGGTCATCTGCACGAAGTGCGGTACGACGCTGACGACCGATGAGCATCATTACGATTTGCCCGATCACAAATGCGTTTGCGGCAAGATCAATCCGGCGTACTGTTGTGTCACGACGGTAAATGTCACCGAAAAGAATGTCGTCAGTTACAGTGGTTTCTGGATTTGGATGAGAAAGACCACCAAGACACAGTACACGATCGTCCCGGTTGCACAAAATGTCCGCGTCAGCAAGGTTCAGTATTCCACCGACGGGCAAAATTGGACGACGGGACGGACTTTCACCACCGATTTGAAGGTCAGTCCGCTTTACATCCGTGTGACGGATTCCAACGATTGCGTCACCGTTTGGAAGTACGAAAACAAGACCGTGGAAAAATACAATTGATCCCGAAAACAAAATGTCGAGATCGAAATGATTTGATCAAAAATCAATTCCAATAATAAACGCCCTCGGACAATGATGTCCGAGGGCGTTTTGCGTACAAAGAACTGACTGTATGATCAATTGTCCTGCTCAAATGCACCGGAACTTTTGTATTTTCCGGGGGAAAGACCGTATTTTTTCGTAAACGACGAGGTAAAATACGAACGGTTGTTATAGCCGACGGCTTCACAAAGTTCTGCAATCGAGATCTGCGGATTGCTTTTCAAAAGTTCACGAGCCTTTTCCAAGCGGATGTTATTGACATAGTCAGGGAAACTCGTGTGAAGTTGTTCGTTGAAAAGTTTGCTGAAATACTGCGGCGTGATCGAAAGCATATCCGACACATAGTTTGCCGAAAGACGGTTGTCAGCATAGTGTTTCGAGATATAGTCGACCACGCTTTCGATGATATTGGGCGTTTTACGGAATTTCATATCCGAAAGTGCGGATTCCGTCAACAAAAACAACTGCATGAAGTATTCGCGAATCTGTGCGGCAGAGGAAAATTCCCGCAAGATATCGCTGACATCAAGTTTTTCAAGCAATGCCGAATCGTCTTCGCTTTGCATGGAATCCGTCGGCATACGGTAGATCATTTCAGCGGTGTAGGAGAGAATCGAGATTGCACCTTCGTAGGAGCCGCGGCAGAGAATCGACCAAAGTTCGTCAAAAGCGGTCTGGAATTCTTCGAGAGTTCCGTCACGCACGACGGAAAGCAGGAGCCTGACACTTTCGGAAATGCCGGAAAGTTCGCCATCCTGCGCTGGAAGTGAGTCGGTGGTGAATATTTGTGGACCGGCGCGGAATACGCGGTATTCGGAAAGCGACATTGCCTGACGGATCGCGGCCGCGACTTCCGTCGCTGAGGAATATACATCGGAAACCGCGAGCGTCACATCAAGACCCGCAAGGCGTTTGGCGGAATCAAGCACACGGCTGGATTCATAGGTCGCACGAAGTTGCGCCTGCGCCGCATTATCCGGCGGAAAACTGCAAACCAACACCACACCGTCGCCTTCATAGACATAGTCAAAGACGTGGCTGAATAACGCAAAGCCGTCTTTTGCAATCGAGGCGATGAGATGAAGTGAGCCGGAAAGCGAACGGTTGGGATTAGCACGCTCGAATTCTTCAATCGAATTGGCGCGAATGACGACGGCAAAAAATGCGGAATTTGCGGTGATCAGCCCGAGGTCGATGGACTTTTCAACAAATTCGACGGGCAGTTCATTGCGGCATAGCAATGAACGCATAAATGCGTCCGTCGCAATATTTCGCATGACGCTGTCGGAATAACGAAGTGCGGAATACTCGCCCAAAACACTGTCGACGCCTTCGGCAAGATTTTCGGAAAACTCCCGCATGGTCGCGTCTTCGGAAAGTTCCGAATAGACCGAGTGCATTCCGACGAGCGTACGGTTAATATCCGCTGCGGCAGTGGCGATCGGATGGTATATTTTTTTTGCGGCGATCAATGCAAAAATGACCATTGCGACCACTGCACAGAGAATACTGATCGTTGCAGGCATCCAATAAATGTTGCGATTGTTCGCGCCCGAATAATTCGCCCGAATGTAGATGACAAAATCATCGGTTTTGGTAAAAGTGTATGTCTGCGTTTCGGATTCGCCGTAAAGCAGGAACATTCCGCGTCCGTAATCGCGCATTCCGCGGTCGGTGATGAATTCTTCGACTCCGACGCGTGCGGCATGGGCATTTCCGTCGATCGGATAGAGCAGATTCCCCAATGAATCCGTAATTGAAATGGTACTGTTGTTCGGGAATTGTTCGTTGATCGCGTTCGAAAGATATTCGAGGTCGAAATCGACCGCGACCGTGATCGGACTTGAATCCGAATAACAGAGAATCGTATAAACGAACTGACGGCTCCCATCTGCGGGATAAATTTCGCGGACAAATGGCGTCAGTGTGCTAACTTTCGATTTACTTTCGCCGATGACGGTATGATTCGGCTCCGCATCGAGCATCGAATGAGAGAAAACGGAGTTGCTGCCGTTGAGGACATCCACACCGAGAATATCGACATAGTTGAGTTCGAGCGTATTCGTCAGTCGATT
>DCHG01000025.1:23354-64427 GCA_002315595.1 Clostridiales bacterium UBA1758
GTTCGTCAGTCGATTCAACGACTCCGTGTCGACGGACTTTTTGCCGACCAACGGCTCCACACCGTCAAAAAACTCCTGCGTGATGCGTTTTGAAATCGTCAGATTTGAGTCCACCACGCGTTCCATTCCCTCTGCCGTGCCACGCTGTGATGCGAAAGCATCCGTGCCGGTCGAAGAATTGTAGGTGATGATGTAGCAAAGAATCGTCACCGCAATGATCGCAATACACGCGGCGGAAAAAAAGAGGAGGAGTTTTTTCATAATTCTCTTTTTCGGAGATTGATCGGACAAGTTTTCGCCTCCGTTCTGATTACAAATTGTAGAATGACAAGCAAAAATTACGAAACTAACGATTCATCATGCGAATCAGCCCCGGCAGAGCCTGTTCGAAATTCACGCCGTATCGGACTTCGGTACCGGCTTCGAAGGTGCGGCGGATACAGTCTGCGGTGAACGAAACGGCAATTTCGGCGGACTGTCCGAGGGACTTTCCGTTCAAAATTCCGCCGATCATTGCACTGGCGAAGATATCGCCGGTGCCGTGATAATAGCCGTCGATCCGTTCGACGCTTGAATAGGTAAACTCGTCGGCTTGCGCGTCGTATACGGCGGCACCGATGGTGGTGTCATCGAAACTCACACCGGTGAGAACGATCATTTTCGGACCGAGTTTGGACAACGCAAAAAGCAGATTCCCGATATATTCGCGGGTGTACGGCGGAGCAAGGTATTCACGTCCGAGCATAAGCGTCGCTTCGGTGATATTCGGGATGATGAGATCGGCTTTGGAACAAAGAGCCGCCATGCCTTTGACAAATTCGGGTGTGAAGGAGGAATAGAGTTTCCCGTTGTCCGCCATCACGGGATCGACGGCGAACAGACTCTGTTCCGTGCGAAAGTCGTCAAATAGTTTCGTCACGAGGGCAAGTTGTTCAAACGAGCCGAGGTAGCCCGTATAGATCGAGTCAAATTTCAAATTCAGGCTTTTCCAATGGTCGACGATCGGCTGAAAATCGCAGGTCAGATCGCGATAGGTAAAACCGGAAAAACCGCCCGTATGCGTGGAAAGCACCGCAGTCGGAAGAACACTTGTTTCCACACCGATCGCGGAAAGAATTGGCAATGCGACCGTCAGCGAACATTTTCCTACGCAGGAGATATCGTGAACGGCGAGAACACGCTTTTGCATCAAATTCGCCCCTTGATGTCGTCGATTCCGTCGGAAAGGAGTTCCACGCGTTTGGCGCAAGATTCGTGGTCGGCTCCGCTAATGAGAAGATAGATCTTGATCTTCGGTTCCGTGCCGGAAGGACGAATGATGAAGCGGGAGCCGTCTTCCAGTTCGAAATAGAGGACATTGGAGCCACTGATATGAGTTTTGGTGATCGCACCGGTCGCCATTTCACGGCGTTCGGCGGTCAGATAATCGCGCACGGCAGTGACTTTTACGCCGCGGATGTCCTTCGGAGGATCATTGCGAAGACTTTCCATCAAACGCTTCATATCGGCAAGATCATTGACGCCCGGCATCATCACATTGACGGTGCGTTCGGCGTAATAGCCGTACTTTTGATACAAGGATTCAAGGGCGTCGACGAGAGTCATTCCGGCGGCGTGATATTTTGCAGCCATTTCGACGATGAGCATGGTCGCCGTAACGGCGTCCTTATCGCGGGCATAGTCGCCGACGAGATAGCCGTAGGATTCCTCAAAGCCGAGCAGGTATTTTTTGCCGTCCGGCTCGAATTCACGGATCTTTTCGGCGATGAATTTGAAGCCGGTAAACACATCGGCACATTCAACGTCGTGATAATTACAGATCGCACGCGGCATTTCGGAGGTGACGATGGTTTTGATAAATGCCGGCTTTTCGGGCATGGTACCCGTCGACTTGCGTGCATTGATGATATAATCGAGAAGCAAAATCCCCGTTTGGTTGCCGGTGAGACAGATATATTCACCGTTTGCGGAACGGGCGACTACGCCGACACGGTCGGCATCGGGATCTGTTCCGACAATGACGTCGACCTTGTTTTCACGGGCGAGGTCAATGGCAAGTGCAAAACTTTCCATATTTTCGGGATTTGGGCTTTTTACTGAGGAGAATGTTCCGTCCGGTACCATTTGATCGGGCTGACAGATCAGTTTTTTCAGTCCGAGACGACGCAGTGCCTCGGGCACAAGACGGTAGCCGGTTCCGTGGAATGGGGTGTAGACAACGCTGAATTCATCCGCGACGGCTTCAACCGCTTTCGGATCAATCGCCTGCGACATGACATTGGAAAGAAATTCTTCATCCGTTTCGGCACCGAGATAGGTGATCGTTCCGTCCGCGACGGCACGATCAAAATCGGCAAGTTTTGCGCCGTTGAAAATATCGGTCTTTTCGATTTCACGGGCGACCGTGTCAGCCTCCGCAGGCGGTAACTGTGCGCCGTCTTCCCAATAGACCTTATAGCCGTTATATTCTTTTGGGTTGTGGGAGGCGGTGATATTGATGCCCGCGATAGTATGATAGCGAAGCACTGCAAACGAAAGTTCCGGTGTCGGACGCATGGCATCAAACAGTAGAACACGGATGCCGTTGCCCGCAAGTACCTGTGCGGAGATCTTTGCAAACAGATCACTGCAAATGCGGCAGTCGTAAGAGATTGCAACACCGCGCTTGCAGGCTTCCGCACCATGGGTGAGGATGAGGGTGGCAAGCCCCTGCGTCGCCTGCGCGACGGTGTGGGTATTCATACGGTAAATGCCCGCACCGAGAACACCGCGAAGTCCCGCAGTGCCGAATTGAAGCGGGGAGAAAAAACGGGATTCGATCTCGTTTTTGTTGTCGGCGATTGATTCAAGTTCGGCGCGTTCTTCTGCGGTGATCACATCGGAAGCGAGCCAGCGAGTGTATTCTTTCATATAATCCATTATTTCGGCCTCCTAAGGTTTATTTATGGTATGAACTACCGTTCGAGAGCATACAAGCACGATAGACCTGTTCAAGTAGCATCACACGCGCAAGATGATGCGGAAATGTCATCGGCGAAAAAGAGATCTTTTCGCATTCTTTTTTGAACGCGGCATCCAAACCGTACGAACTCCCGATGACGAAGCAGACGGCGGGAATTCCACGGGATGAAAAGTTTTCCAACTTCTCGGCAAACGCTTCACTGGATAACTGACCGCCCTCGATGGCAAGCACGATGATTTTTGCCTGCGTGGGGACTTTGGAACGGATCAGTTCCGCTTCGGACGAAAGTGCGGATTCAATCTCGGCACGGGATGCCTTTTCGGGCAAGCGTTTTTCCGGCAATTCAATGACATTGATGCGGCAAAAACGCGAAATGCGCTTGATGTATTCGGTGGAAGCGTCGAGATAGAATTTTTCTTTCAGTTTTCCGACGGCGATGACGGTGACGGCGGGAATCATATGTTCACCGTCCTTCCGACGGCTTTGTGCGGAGCAATTTCCAACGGAAATCCCATGGGTAACGCCGAGGATACGACACAACGCGCAAGAGCCGTCGAGTTGTTATGTTCAGAAATATGACCGAGTGTGATGTGTTTCGTACCTTCACGAACGCAATCGGCGGCGAATTCGGCACAGGTTTCATTCGAAAGATGACCTTTATCGCCGAGAATACGCAATTTTGTTTGGTACGGATACGATCCGTTCATCAAAATATCGGGATCATGATTGGCTTCAAGAAGGACGGCATGACAGCCGAGAATTGCGAATCGGACATCCCCGGAAACGTAACCGAGATCGGTGGCAAAGCCGAGTTTCGTGCCACCGAAGGAGAAGGTGTAATCCGTACTATCCGGCGAATCATGCGAGGTGCGAAAACTTTGAATTTTCACCCCGGATAGTTCAATGAGATCGCCCGGTTTGAAGCAGTGGATTAAATCGCCAGGGACAGAGCCGGTGGCAATGAGTGCGGCGGCACATCCGTTGGCGGCAAAGACCGGGATGCGATGTCGTTTTTCGAAAACGCGGAGTCCGCAGATGTGATCGGTGTGTGCGTGAGTGACAAAGATTGCATGAAGATCTTCGGGTGAAACACCGACCGAATGAAGCGAGGCGGCAAGCATTGTGGCGGAGATCCCTGCGTCGAGCAGAAAGTGACGGTTTCCGTCGGAAATCAGCGTTGAATTCCCGTCCGAGCCGCTTGCAAGCGTGGTAAAATATGGCATTTTTCAATCTCGCACGGGGCGAGCCGTCCTTTCGATAAAATCGGATCGTATCAAAAAATCGCCCGCGGAAACGGGCGATTGAAAAATTATCTCAAAGAACCTTCGGAAGTTCTTCCGCATCCGGCGTCGAAACGCGTGCGATATTTGCGCCCAATCCGCGAAGTTTTTCGACGAGCATTTCGTATCCGCGTTCGATATGGTGAATATCTTCGATTTCGGAAATACCGTTTGCGGCGAGGGCGGCGACAACGAGGGCGGCACCCGCACGGAGATCAAGTGCCTTGATCGGCGCGCCCGTGAGTTTCGGCACACCTTCGACAACGGCAACACGACCGTCGACGCTGATGTTTGCACCCATACGGCTGAGTTCCGTAACATAACGGAAACGGTTGTCGAAAATGCTTTCGGTAACGATGCTCGTTCCGTCGGAAAGACAGAGCAGAACGACCGCCTGCGGTTGCATATCCGTCGGAAAACCCGGATAGGGGAGAGTTTTAATATTGGTCTTTTTGAAACGACCGTTCGCGGAAACTCGGATGGCATCGTCAAATTCTTCGAATTCGACGCCCATTTCGCTGAATTTCGCGGTCATACATTCAAGATGTTTCGGAATAATGTTTTTGATGAGGGCGTTGCCGCCGGTCGCAGCAATCGCGGCAATATAGGTGCCCGCCTCGATTTGATCGGGAATGATCGAATATGTTCCGCCGGCAAGGGTTTCAACACCACGGATTTTGATCACATCGGTGCCTGCACCCATAATATCGGCGCCCATCGAGTTGAGAAAGTTCGCAACATCGACGATGTGTGGCTCTTTTGCGGCGGATTCGATAATGGTAAGTCCCGGAGTCAGAGCGGCAGCAAGAATGATGTTGATCGTTGCACCGACAGAGGCGATATCTAAATAAATATGGCTCGCGGAAAGACCGACGGGAGAGTCGGCAAAAACAAATCCGTTTTTGACCTCGACATTTGCACCGAGGGCTTCGAAACCCTTTACGTGCTGGTCAATGGCGCGCACGCCGATGTTACAACCACCCGGAAGGGCAACTTTTGCAGTGCCGAAACGACCGAGCATTGCACCGAGAAGATAATAGGAAGCACGAATGCTACGCATCATATCGTACGGAGGTACCGCATCACCGGTAACACCCGTCGGATCGATTTCTACGACACAATCGTCGACCAAACGCACCTTTGCGCCCAATTTTTCGATCATGCCGAGCATGATGGTGACATCGTTGATTTTCGGAACATTTTCAATGCGGCAAACACCCTTGCAAAGGAGGGTTGCGGGGATGATTGCAAGTGCGGCGTTTTTCATGCCGCCGATGCTTACTTCACCGGTAAGCGGGGTGCCGCCGGAAATAACAAATTTCGTCACAGTCAGAACCTCTGTCAATGATAATTTTATAGAAATGATCGGTTTGAGAAAGAAACGCAGACCGAATCAGAATAATCTAATATATTTTACCACAATTGCAATGTAAAATGCAAAGGTTTTCTTTCGTTTTTTTGGAAAATATTTGACAAAAATACGATGTGTTGCGTTGAAAAATCCGAACTTTTGCCGTTCAATGACGGAAAAGTTTAAAATTCAATGATCGCGCCCGTGACGGCATTGACAAAATATGCCTGCCCGAAGGATTCAATCCGCCATATGGGCGTAAAAATCAGTTGCGATCCGGAATATTCCGCGGCATAGCCCGGCTCGATCGAGGTGATTTCCGTCGGTTCACGATCCTCGGCTGCAAGGGTGTCGATCAATCCCAAAAGAAGCGCGCCGATGTTTTTAACGGAGACATTATCGACATTTTGAAACTGAAACAGCATCGATCTTCCACTGACGGTGAGTTTGTCCTCGGTGAAAACGGCGGTCAGTGAACTGTTGAACACGGCAAAGTCATTGCAACGGTTATTCACCGAATACACCCCATCGGACACACTGACATTTTCCGCGGAAAAGCCGCAGGCACTGCCGAATAATTTAACCAAAGTGCGTATTGCGGCGGAGTCGTTGCCCGGAGCAGAATGTTCCAGTGTCAGTTCGAATTGTCCGCCGGTACGGAAGGTGAGCGTTCCACGGTGGGAAGTGTAGACAAAGATACCGCCGCCGAGGTCGCTTTGCGTGTTGTCCCCTAAAATTTTATCGGCGAAACGTGCCTCTGCATCCGGGTTTCGGACGACGGCAAGCGAGGCAAGTTGGTCATAATATGCGGGAAGAACGGAAACGGGGACCGTCACGCCGCGTTCGGCACAGACCGCCGAAATGTCCTCGGCAATGCGGGATTCCTGTTCGGAACGCTGCTGTTGCATCACAAGATAGTTGCCAAAGAGAATAATATTCGCAATGAGAAGAAGCACGAGCAGTAGAGTTTTGACCTTTGGCCAGTTCACAATGATCACCTATCCCGCCGTTTTGTTTCGGCACTGAATTGAATCAATAAAATAATCGAAAAAAGAGAGAAAAATCATCTTGAAATGATCGTCCAACGGGCGACGGAAACCGAATCGTCCACTGGCAGACGCAATTCAAGCGCGCCGTGTTCATCCGCGGCGGCAATGAGGGCGAGTTCGTCCGATAACGGCGATGAGGTTTCGGCGGTCTTGACAAGCGTGACTGCCTTCAAATGAAACCGAACAAGAACGCCGTTTTCGTTGAATTCGGCACGGACAAAATAGTCGGAATCGCCATCGGAAAGCGCAATGGAATCGCAGGAGAGACCGAACAGTGCAACGGAGCCGCCGTTTTCTGCATAAAAATCGCAGATATATGGCTTGGTCGTGCATCCGAGTGCGGAATAGATTTGATTTGCAAGCGAAAGAGCCTGCTCCAACGGACGCAAGCCGTCGTCGACGGTCGAGTTGCCCTCAGGATTTTCGTAGACCAGTTCGCCGTTCAAACCGAGTTGCAATGTTTCAAGCCCCGAAACGAACACACGCGCACCTGTGCGATCCGTGTAGGATTCAACGGTGTTCGGGTTAAATCCAAATCCGCGCAAAATCGTTTCAGAAGTGTCGGTTTCGGAGAAAAATGAGGGGGTTTCAATATGATAAACGGGAAATTCGTTTGTCTTCGGGATGAGGAGAGTTTCGCAGAAAAGGCGATTTTCCGTATTGCTTTCAAAGGCAAAATACGCGCCGTTCGGCGAAAAACCGTTGATCGCATTCATTATGTCGGCGGAGGCAACGGCGGTTTCAAAACGCTTCACGGAAGCGGAATTTCCGTCCGTCATATAAAGAAATACGAGCGAATCGGGCTTTGCCGAGAGCATGAGAAAGCGTGCGGATGCCGAATGATCGTGCATAATATCTGCCGAAAGAAAGGCGGATAACGTATCGGCGGGGATCGTTCCGCGATAGTCAAAAAAGATGCCTTCACCTGATAGAGCTTCACGCCATTCGGCGTCCGTCACGGTGACGCCGTTCTTTGCCGAACCGAGCGCCTCAACGAGATATGGACTTACCGTTGAGAAAGCGGCGGAAAGCGCGGCAGAATCATATTCCGCACCGTAGCGACCGTAGCCCGCCTTGATGGAGATCGCTGAAGGAATTGCCGCATCGGCGAAGTCACCGCCGGAAATGGTGTAGGAATTTGCGGTGGATGAAAACGGCAAGGCGGATTTCAACCGTTCGGTGATACCGGGATCGTCGAAAAACCATGTCGCATAGGATAGATACACCGCACAGACCATTAACAGTACCAAAAGCACCGTTTTCAGCGTTTCCTTAACCTTCATGGGAATCCTCCAACGGCAGAACGATGGAAACGGTAGTGCCCTTGTCGACTTCACTTGCAACGGAAATGCTTCCGCGATGATGTTCAACGATCTCTCGTGCAATGGCAAGACCGAGTCCCGTGCCGCCACTTGCACGCGTACGCGCCTTGTCGACGCGGTAAAAGCGATCAAAAAGACGCGGGATATCTTCGGCGGGAATGCCGATTCCGTTGTCCGTCACGGTCAAATTCAGTTTTGTCACATCCGTCACCGCACGGACAACGATACGACCGCCGGCAGGTGTATATTTTATGGAATTGGAGATAATATTGACGATGACCTGCTCGATGCGTTCACGATCCCCCGTCAACTCCGGCAGGGAAACGGGGATGTCAAGGGTAAGTTCGTGTCCGGAATTTGAGGCGGAGAGGGACATGGCGGTGCAGACATTTTCGAGGCTTCTTTGAATGGAAAAACGCGAGATCTGCCAGTCCATTTTGTTGTAGTCAAGGCGAGAAAGTGTGAGCAGATCCTTGACGATACGCGTCATTCGGTCGGTTTCGCTCAAAATAACGCCGAGGAAATTTCCACGGGTTTCGTCGTCGATATCCGTTGCATCGACCAGTGTTTCGGCATACCCCTTGATATTTGAAAGCGGTGTTCGAAGTTCGTGGGAAACATTCGAAACGAATTCACGACGGGCTTTTTCCAACCGATCCTGGTCGGTAATATCATGCAGAACCGCCATAATGTCGCGTTCGCCGCCGGTGTGACCGTAGGTCGCAAGATAGAGATGCAGGGTACGCCCGGAAAGCGAAAAAGTGCGTTCCAAGAACTTCGACGGATCGAGAGAAGCCGCTTCTTCCAAGGAAATGCCGGATTCACCGAACAGATCGCTATATTTTAGCCCCGGTCCCTGCTTCACGCCAAGCAGGCGTTCGGCGGCGGGATTGATGCTCAAAATATCGCCGGATTGCGACATGGAGATAACGCCGTCCGCCATATGCGAAAACATTGTGTCAAGACGGTCACGTTCGCTTTCAAGACGGTTGACGCTGTCTTCCAAAACGCCTGCCATGTTGTTGAATGCGTCGGTGAGTTTGCCGATCTCGTCGCGGGAGTGAACATCGACGCGCAAAGACAGATCACCCGCCGCGACCTTTCCGACGCCCGCGGTCAGTTTTTCGATCGGCACGGTCATGGTTTTTGAGAGAAGTAAACTCAAAAGCACCGAAATGATAATGCCGAAAACGACCGCCTGAATGATAATGAGAATGATCGTCTGGTTGATGTTTTGAAGTTCCTGCTTGGTATCTTTGAGGTAGACGATGTACGAATTTTCACCGCCGGAAATCGGGACGGCGACATCGAGAAAAGCGTCGGTCAGACGTGTTTCCTGCCCGACTTTGCCCGCCATGGCCGCAATGACCGAAGCCGTCAGTTCGGGGGCATCATCCGAAGTGCCGGCGAGTACATTCCCGCTTTTTCCGTCCAGAATGTAAAAATTGCGGTTGGCGTCGATCCCGAGCGCGGTCGAATATGCCGAAAGCGTTTGATACAGATGCTCGGCACCGTCCTCTCCCTCGGCTTCCCCACGGAGTTGGAGAATAAGATCCTCGGAAAAAACGGAGTACATCTGTTCACGGAAATCGTCGATATAAAAATTAGTGGTGTTATTGATGATAAATGAGCCGACGATCAACACGACGACGATGGTCAGCACCGTCATCACGATGGTCAACTTGGAATGAAGAGAAGAAAACATCCTTATTCTCCAAACAGATAGCCCGCACCACGGCGGGTGATAATGTAGACGGGATTGGCGGGATCGTCTTCGATCTTCTCACGCAGACGGCGGATGGTGACATCGACGGTACGCATATCGCCGAAATATTCGTAATTCCAGACATTGCGGATCAGATCCTCACGCGAGAAGACTTCACCGCGATGAACAATGAGATACGCGATGAGGTCGTATTCACGCGGGCTGAGTTCGACGGATTTTCCACGTAAAAAAATGCCTTTTGAAGCGCGGTTGACCGACAGATCGCGGTAACTGATGATGTCAGGCATTTCCGCGGGAGATGAATAGTCGCTGCTTCGGCGAATATTCGCCTTGACACGCGCCATGAGTTCTTTCATCGAAAAAGGCTTGGTCACATAATCGTCCGCACCGTTTTCCAGTCCGAAGACTTTGTCGGCTTCTTCTTCGCGTGCGGTCATCATAATGATCGGGAGGTTCGAGGTTTCACGAATTCGACGGCATACCTCGAAACCGTCGATATACGGAAGCATAACATCGAGAAGTACCAGGTCGGGATTGTCTTTTTCAAACATTTCAAGGGCTTCTTTACCGTCATAGGCGGCAAAAACCTCGTGACCTTCACGTTTGAGATTGAACGCAACAATGTCGGAAATCGCCTTTTCGTCTTCGACAATGAGAACCTTCCCCATTATTTCACCCCCGCTTGTTTCGCCAACAGTACAGCCGCAACGGTCTTTGCATCGTGAATTTCACCCGAGGTGACACGACGGAAGAGTTCGTCAAACGGCAGGGTTTCGATTTCCAGGAATTCATCCTCATCCGGATCGACGGGGCAGGGTTCGTTTTCGGTGGCGAGATAGAGCCAAAGCCTGCCGTTGATGATGCCGGGTGAGGGATAGATATAGCCGAGGAAGGTCAGATCGGAAGTGCGCAGACCGACTTCCTCGACCAGTTCGCGCACGGCGCACTCGGCAGGATCTTCGCCCGGTTCGAGTTTGCCCGCGGGAATTTCGGCAAGTACGGATTGATAGGCATAGCGGTACTGACGCACGAGTCTTGTCGTGCCGTCGGCACAGATCGGAAGGATGGCGACACCGTCACCGAGATGCCCCGTTTCACGATAACTTTCTTCACCGTTCGGAAGCATGATCTTATCGCGGGTGACGCGGATGATTTTGCCTTTGTATTTTTCCTCGGATGCGAGTGTTTTTTCGGTCAGATCCATGAAAATTCTCCTTCGTTATTTTCGCACGATATTATCAAGGTAAGTATAGCATATTTTTTGACAAAAACAAAGTATTTCGATTTGGAAAAATCCAAAGAAAAAAGTTTTGAACTTTTTGTTAAATTGACCTTTCCTGCCCTTGACAATGTCGTCATCATGGTTTATCATATGATTAGCACTCGGAGGTTGAGAGTGCTAACGGAGAGAAACGCATGAGTATGGATGACAGAAAAAAGAAAATCCTGAAAGCGGTTGTGGAAAGTTACGTCGAAAGTGCGGAACCGATCGGCTCAAAATCCCTCGTGGATATCTTGGGAGGAAATGTGTCCTCAGCCACCGTTCGTAATGAAATGGCGGAACTTGAAGCACTCGGTTATCTTGAACAGCCCCATGTCAGCGCGGGCAGAATCCCGTCCGACAAGGGGTATCGGCTCTATGTCAACGAACTGATGCCTCGCCACCGTCTTTCGGTGATGGAAATGAAAAGCATCGACGGCTTTCTCACCGAAAAAGTTCACGAATTTTCCGAACTGATCGAAGAAAGCGGAAGAATGCTTTCGGAAATCACGAAATACACTGCTTATGCCGTGACACCCGCATCCGAAGAATTGACGATCTTTCGCTTTGAACTCCTGAAACTCGGCGAAAATACGATACTTCTGATCCTCGTGACCGATACGGGACTGGTTAAAAACCGAATGATACGTTCGTTTGGCGTACTTTCCGATGAACAACTCATTCGGATGTCGGAGGTCTTGAACCGCAATCTGACCGGCGTTCGTGCCGAAGATATCGACCAAATGCGGTTGGGACAGGTGGAAAGCACCGATGGAATGCTTCACGATCTGATGCCGCAGATTTGGAAATTTGTTTGCGACACGATGAATCAAAACGACGGCAGACGGATGTTTCTCGATGGGGAAGCAATGTTGCTTGCGCACCCCGAATTCCGCGATATTGATAAGGCACACAAATTGCTGAAATATCTGACGCGAAACCAAAACGACTTCAAAACTTCTTCCGCACTCCCCGATCGAGGGCAACCGATCCGCATTACGATCGGTGATGAAAATCCCGCACCGGAACTGTTTGATTCCAGCACCGTTTCCGCAACCTATACGATCGGCGGAAATACCGGCACCATCGGACTTATCGGTCCGACGCGAATGGATTACGGACGGGCGGAAGCGAGTTTGACATATTTTGTAAAACGATTGGGCGAACTGTTGAAAGACGGTGACGCCGATGGAGGGAAATAAATTGGAAAAGAAGGAAAATCCGGCGGTCGAAGAAACGGTCGACAACGCACCGCAGGAAAAATCCGCAACCGACAAGAAAAAGGATAAAAAATCCGATAAACGTGTCGAAGCCACACAGGCGGAAATCGAAGCACTCAAAAAGAAAAACGACGAACTGACCGAACGCCTTGCCGATGAAACGGACGCGAAACTCCGTTCCATGGCGGAATTTGACAATTACAGAAAACGCTCCCAGCGGGAACGCGAAGCGGCGTTTTCCGACACCGTTGCGGTAACGGTTGAAAAATTCCTTGGCGTGTACGACAATTTCGAGCGCGCGCTTGCCGCGGAAGCAGAAAACGAAGCATCCCGTAAGGGACTTGAAATGATTTTTGCATCGTTTAAGGAATCCCTTGAAAAACTCGGCGTGACGATCTGTGATCCGGTCGGCGAACAATTCGATCCGAACATTCACAATGCCGTGATGCACATCGAGGATGAAAGTTTCGGTGAAAATGTCATTGCGGAAGTTTTTGCAAAGGGATTTATGAAAGGCGATAAAGTCATCCGACACGCGATGGTCAAGGTCGCAAACTAATTTGTCAATCCGACGGGCGACCGTCTGAATTATATCAACAAGTCAATGATTCATATTTATGGAGGCATATCAAATGAGTAAAACAATCGGTATAGATCTCGGCACAACCAACTCCTGCGTTGCCGTTATGGAAGGCAACGAGGCCGTTGTCATCGCCAACGCCGAAGGCGCACGTACCACACCTTCCGTCGTCGCTTTTTCCAAAGACGGCGAACGCATGGTCGGTCAGGTCGCCAAGCGTCAGGCCATCACCAACCCCGACAGAACCATCAGTTCCATCAAGCGTGAGATGGGCACCGACTACAAGGTGAAAGTCGACGATAAATCCTATACTCCGCAGGAAATTTCCGCAATGATCCTTCAAAAGTTGAAGAGCGAAGCGGAAGCCTATCTCGGCACCACCGTTTCCAAGGCGGTCATCACCGTTCCGGCGTATTTCACCGATAGCCAGCGTCAGGCAACCAAGGACGCCGGACGCATTGCCGGACTTGAAGTTCTCCGTATCATCAACGAACCGACTGCCGCGGCACTTGCGTACGGGCTCGACAAAGAAAACGATCAGAAGATTATGGTCTACGACCTCGGCGGCGGCACCTTCGATGTATCCGTTTTGCAGATCAGCGACGGTATGCTCGAAGTTCTCGCCACTGCCGGTAATAACCACCTTGGCGGCGATGACTTTGACGCAAGAGTTGTGAATTATCTCGCCGACGAATTCAAAAAGAGCCAGGGCGTCGACCTTCGTGGCGACAAGATGGCGATGCAAAGGCTGAAAGAGGCCGCCGAAAAGGCAAAAATCGAACTTTCCGGCGTCACCTCCACCAATATCAACCTTCCGTATATCACCGCCGATGCCACCGGCCCGAAGCATCTCGATATGACACTCACCCGCGCAAAGTTCAACGAACTGACTGCGGATCTCGTCGAAGCCACTATGGGACCGGTCCGTCAGGCGATGGGCGACTCCAAACTTCAGCCGAGTCAGTTGAGCAAGGTACTACTCGTCGGTGGTTCGTCAAGAATTCCTGCCGTTCAGGAAGCCGTCAAGAAATTCACGGGCGCCGATCCGTTCAAGGGTATCAACCCGGATGAATGTGTCGCGGTGGGCGCCGCTATTCAGGCGGGCGTTCTCAGCGGCGATGTTGAGGGCATGATCCTTCTCGATGTCACCCCGCTTTCGCTCGGCATCGAAACCCTCGGCGGTGTCTGCACCAAGATCATCGACCGCAACACCACGATCCCGGTCGACAAGTCCAATGTCTTCACCACTGCCGCCGACGGTCAGACTTCCGTTGAAGTCCATGTTTTGCAGGGTGAACGCGAAATGGCTCAGTATAACAAGACGCTCGGTCGTTTCCATCTCGACGGAATTGCACCCGCCCCGCGTGGCGTTCCGCAGATCGAAGTTACTTTCAGCATTGACGCCAACGGTATCGTAAACGTCACCGCCAAGGATCTCGGAACCGGAAAGCAGAATAATATTACCATCACCGCTTCCTCTAATATGTCCAAAGAGGACATCGACAAGGCTGTTCGTGAAGCGGAACAGTTCGCCGCCGAGGACAAGAAGAACAAGGAAGCCGTGGATGTTCGCAATCAGGCCGATCAGATGGTCTATCAGAGCGAAAAGACGCTCAATGAGATTGGCGATAAGGTTCCCGAAGCCGAAAAAGAGCCGGTCAAGACTGCTCTCGAAGCACTCAAAGAATCCCTCAAAGGCAATGACATCGAAGATATTAAGGCAAAGACCGAGGCCCTTACGCAGGCGTTCTACAAGATCTCCGAAAAACTCTATCAGCAACAGGCGCCGCAGGGCGGTCAGCCGGGTGGCGCAGACTTCGGTGGCGCACAGGGCGGCAACCCGGATGACAATGTCGTGGATGCCGACTTTACTCCGGCGGACGATAACAAGTAATTTATTTTTTCCGGCAGCGGGGGCGTGATCCGTCCCCGCTGCACGGGTGTTTTTGGGGAGGGCCGATATGGCTCAGGATAAGAGAGACTATTACGAAGTTCTCGGCGTGGATAAAAACGCGTCCGAGGATGACATAAAGAAAGCGTTCAGAACGCTTGCTAAAAAATACCACCCCGATGTCAACCCCGGTGATAAGACCGCCGAGGCGAAATTCAAAGAGGTCAGAGAGGCATACGAAGTCCTCACCGATCAGGAAAAGCGCAGTCGTTATGACCAATTCGGTCATGCGGGTGTAGATCCATCCTACGGTGCCGGTGACGGCGGCTTCGGCGGCGGTTACGGCGGTGGCTTCGGCGATTTCGATCTTGGAGATATTTTCGGCTCGTTCTTCGGCGGCGGCTTTGGCGGTGGTACACAACAACGCAGAAATGCTCCGCAAAAGGGACAGAGTGTTCGCACGAGCATCGTGATCTCGTTTGAAGAAGCCGCATTCGGCGTTAAGCGTGAAATTCACATCAACCGCAGTGAATCCTGCTCGGATTGCGGAGGAAGCGGTGCGGAAAAGGGTACGAGTGCGGAAAAATGTACCGTTTGCGGTGGCTCAGGTCAGGTACATACCACCAAACGCACGCCACTCGGCAATTTCTCAACCACTGCACCGTGTCAGGCTTGCGGCGGCACGGGAAAGATCATTAAAAACCCCTGCAAAAAATGTCGTGGAACGGGCAGTGTCCGCAATCAGCGCACGATCGTCGTCGACATTCCCGCGGGTATTGACGAAGGTCAGACAATCTCCGTCCGCGGACAGGGCGATGCCGGCATTAACGGAGGTCCGGCGGGCGATGTGTTGATTACGGTATCGATCCGTCCGCACGCGGTGCTGACGA
The DNA here is from genome assembly GCA_002315595.1 of Clostridiales bacterium UBA1758. Taxonomy (GTDB): domain Bacteria; phylum Bacillota; class Clostridia; order Oscillospirales; family UBA1758; genus UBA1758. Next base: position 38,887 of record DCHG01000025.1, read on the forward strand.
GGGAAGGAACTTCCGTTATCTGCGAAGTGCCGATCACCTTTGTTCAGGCGGCGCTCGGCGCACAGATCGAGGTGCCGACGCTTGACGGCAATGTGATCCAAAACATTCCCGAAGGCACGCAGACCGGCACGGTCTTCCGACTGCGCGGCAAGGGCATCCCGGAACTACGCAGTAAAAACCGTGGAGATCAGTTTGTCCGCGTCACAGTCGAGGTGCCGAAGGGACTGAATTCCAAGCAGAAGGATCTTTTGCGTCAGTTCGGCGAAGCCGTCGGCGATAATTCTTATGCGGAACGAAAAAAGTTTTTCGACAAATGGAAAAAATCAAAATAAAATAATAAAGCGTGAAGTAAGAGTGACTTACTTCACGCTTTTTACATATTTTTGTTATTATTTTCCCAAGATCATCGGGCCGACCTTGTAAACATCACCCGCACCCATTGTGACGATAAGATCGCCCTTTTGCGCTAACCCGCGAACATATGCCGCGGCATCCTCCATTTTCGGCAGGAACAACGCACCCGGAAGAAGTTCGGCGATCGCGCCGGAGGTCAGACCGGTGTTGTTGACTTCCCGTGCGGCGTAAATATCGACCAGTACTGCAATATCCGCAAGGGCGAGTGCGGCGGCAAAATCCGCTTTGAGGGCTCCGGTACGGGAATAGGTATGCGGTTGGAAAACGACGATCACACGTTCAAAATCCATTCCGCGTGCGGCGGCAAGTGTTGCGCGGATCTCGGACGGGTGGTGGGCATAGTCGTCATAGACGAGGGCACCGTTAAATTCACCTGTGTATTCAAAGCGGCGACCGATGCCCGAAAAACGTTCCAAACCGGCGGCGATCCTGTCGGGTTTCATATCGAGGCTGATGCCAACGGCAATGGTCGCAAGGGCGTTTCGGATATTGTGCACCCCGGGGACTTTAAGCGATACGCGACAGTATTTCGCGCCGTTGACGATGACAGAAAAAGACGCACAACCGTGATCGAACGAAATGTTTTCGGCATAAACATTATTTTGTGTGCCGAGACCGAAGGTCATCACGGGTGCCTTTGCGGCTTCCGCGGCACGAAGGCAGGCTTTGTCGTCGCCGTTGATGATGACACGACCGCGTTCCGGCACGAGGGATACAAAGGTGCGGAAAGATTCGATGATTTCTTCAATGCCCGAGAAAAAGTCGAGATGATCCGCCTCAATATTCGAGATCACCGCGATCGTCGGACGAAAATGCAGAAAAGAATTGTGGTATTCGCAGGCTTCGGCGACGAACAGACCGTCATCGGCATAGCGGAGAGTACCGCCGATACTGGGCAGATCGGCGCCGATCATGACGAAGGGATCCATGCCGGAATTTATGGTCATTTCGGAAATCATGCCGGTCGTGGTGCTTTTTCCATGGGTACCGGCAATGCAGACGACTTCGGAAAAGTTTTCCATGATCTCGCCCCAAGCCTCGGCGCGTTCCAAAACTGGGATGCCTGCGGCGCGTGCGGCGGTGATTTCGGGATTGGTATCGCCGACGGCGGCAGTACGGACGACGGCGTCGCATCCCGCGATGTTTGCAGAATCGTGACCGTAAAAGACCTTGATACCGAGATCTTCAAGCCGTTTGGTGCGATCGGATGCGGAACGGTCGGAGCCGCAGACTTTCCAACCACGACGAAGCAGGGTTTCGGCAAGCGAACACATGGAAACGCCACCGATTCCGCAAAGAAAAACATTCATATCGCGTGTGAGCGTATGTTCTGACATTATTATCATTCCTCTGAAAAATCTAGAATTTAATCAACAACTCTGTTATAATATATCATACCACCGAAATGAAGATTTTGCAATCGGAGGATGCAATGTTTATTGAAAGGATTCCGAAAGAAGCGTTGGAGGTCATGGACCGTATCCGAAAAGCCGGGGCAAAAGCGTACCTCGTCGGCGGATGCGTGCGCGATCTGTGTATGGGAAAACACCCGGACGATTGGGATATGACATCGTCAATGTTTCCCGAAAAGATACTCGATCTGTTCGGAAAAAACGCAATCCCGACGGGAATCAAGCACGGCACCGTGACGGTGAAATGCGGAGAATTTCATTTCGAGATCACCACGCATCGACGTGAAAGCGGTTACTCCGACCGCCGTCGTCCCGACCGTGTGGAATTCGGCGCGAGCCTTGAAAATGACCTTGCACGCCGTGATTTTACAATCAACGCGATGGCGTGGTCGCCGGAGGACGGAATTGTTGACATTTTTGACGGATCGGGTGACATTGAAAAGAAAATCATTCGATGTGTCGGCGATCCGAAAACGCGATTTTCGGAGGATGCACTTCGGATGTTTCGTGCCATCCGTTTTTCGGCGAAACTCGGATTTACACTCGACGAAGGCACACGGGCGGCGATCGTGAAATCAGCAGAACTTTCGGATAAAATCGCAGCCGAACGGATTGCGACGGAATTTATGAAAACTTTGATTTCCGATCGACCGAATAAAGTGAATGATTTTTTTGATTTCGGACTGATGAAGCCGTTTATAAATGGAAATCATTCTCGTTTCAGTATTCCGATAAATGTGCCGAATGAGTATCGAATTGCGTTTTTGACAACGTGTTTGGATGATCCGAAGCGGTTTGCAAGCGCACTGAAATTATCCAACCGACAACGTCAAATACTTCTTGCGGGGGCGGATCGGAATGTCGACTTTTCCCCTGCGGGGATCCGAAAACTGATCGCGGAACACGGAAAAGAATATGCGATGGTGGTTGGGTTTCTGCATTGCTTTGATCGCGTGGTGGCACGCGAATTGGAAAGCGGGCACTGTTTGAGTATCGCGGAACTCGCCATTTCAAGTGAAAAACTGATCGAAATGGGCTATTCCGGCACGAAATTGGGGGAGATCCGTAAAAAATTATTCGACCGTGTTCTTATCGTCCCGGAGGATAACACGCCCGAACGGCTGATTGCTCTCGCGCTTTGTGAGCCGTAAAACCATTACCGTCATATCGTCATAGCGTCCGTCCCGAACGGACGCTTTTTCTTTTGCGGTGCGCAAAATGAGGTTGGCGAGTTCCTTTGCCGGTTGTGCGACGGATTTCGAAAGTAATTCGGGCAAAAAATCGCCGCCTTCGCAAATTCCGTCAGAGCATAGAACAATGGTGTCACCGGGCAGAAGCCGAACTTCGCATCTCGCAAGCGTTGCATTCCCTGCCAGTCCCGCGGGAAGTGCTGTTCCCTCGATTTTTCGGACGGACGCATCCCGTACAAGATAGGACGGGGCGGCACCGAGTTTTGAAAAATTCGCCTTGCCGGAGTATAAATTGACGCTGAACAGATCGACGGTGGCGAAACTTTTTCCGTTGTCGTTTTTGAGAAAAAGTGCAGTGTTGACGGCACTGAGTGCCGTGGTATGATCCATACCGGAACGGATGAGATGTTCGGCAAGCCGTACGGCGGTGCCACTGTCGGACGCCGCCGCCGCACCTGTTCCCATGCCGTCGGAGATTGCAAGATAGAGTAATCCCTTGTGCGTGGTGAAGCGGACACCGCAATCGCCCGCAATATTTTGCCGGCGGTGCATGGAGAACGCATAGTCAAAATCCAACGGCGGTGCCGCAAAAAGTCGGATCGTATGACTTTGAAACGATGATTGCTCGGCGATCACGGGGGTACCGAGAATTTTGCTTAAAAAAGGTAAATGTTCGGAAATTTCAAAATTTTCAACGAATTCAAGTCGCAAATCGACACAAAGATGCTTTTTTGATGTGTAATAGACCGAAACGCGTGCAGGGTGATTTTGGGCAAAAAGGTACTCTTTGACCGCTTCTTCTTTTGCCAAATCAAAGGAAAGTTCATCGTTAAGTTCGTGTGCAAGCGAAAACAGATATTTTTCAAGATCCGCGTATTGTTTGATCACCGCCCGATTTCGTTCGTTTTCACGCGCACGCAACTGTGTACGAAGGCAGGAATTTCGATGCTCGTCGTTGAGTGAATTTAGAAAACTCTCTGCTTTTGCGCAGTGATCGCGGAAGGTTTTCGGAAGATCGGCGTGGGTGACGCAACCGCGTTCGTGCAGGGCGATCGCTGCTCCACGGAGAGCATCGCGTGCAAAGAGGTAGTCCTGCTCCCAACAGGATCCGCGCAAAGGACAACCGCGGCAAGTGCGATCAATGGCGGCACGCAGGGTGGTGTATGTTTGATCGCAATCGGCGTCCGACTTTGCGGGAATCGCCGTACGAAGCGCACTGAATACGGAGGAAATACCGACGATTCGATCGCTGACCGCCGTTTGCAGGCGTGAGATCGGATCATGCTCCGAAGCGGGCGCAAGCCATGCCAATACGGGATCGAGATAGGGGCAAAAGAGAATAAAAAGGACACTTGCCGCGAAGGTTTCATAAAGCGGAGCGATTCCCGGATCTGCGGCGACAAAGACCATTGCGGCATTCGTGATAACGAAGACGACCGCAACCGAAATGCGGCTCTTTTTATTCCATGCGGACGCAGTAAGTGCGGACACTGCGTAGATCGCGGTGAACGAAACACCTGTTGATGTTGCGGCATCACACATGAGTCCGAGTGCGACTGACGAGGTACAAATGAGTGCCGTATCTGCCGATTTTGCAAGACAAAGCAGGACAAAACCCGCAAATATCCTTCCGAGACGCACATCGGAAAACAGAACGATTCCGCACAAAGAGGCGGCAATCACGCCTACAAATGCGATCAAGCCGGAACGACGCTTGGCGGAGGATTGCTTCGGCGAGAACAGATCACGGAAAAAATACGATCCCGCGGCAGTGAGGGCAAGTTCGGAAAGGAAAAACAATAATTTTTCGGCGGAAAAACTTGTTCCGACAAGAAATACACTTCCGACTGCCGCCAAGGACACCACGGCGGAAATCGTGGCAAACAGTACGGTGCGCACTGCGGATAATTCGCGGAAGGCTACGCGAAACGTTCCCGTCAGCGTCAGCGCACAGAGATATTTGAAACCGTTCGGATTCAGCGCATACCCCAATGCCGCGCCGCAGAATGCGTAAGCCGTTTTGACGCTTTCTCCGTTGGATGCCGCCCACGACAGCCCGAATGGGGATAATTCCCCGAATATTCCGGCATTTGCCATGATAAAACCGACCGAAAAATCCCGGAAGGCGGGCAATATTTTGCCGATTTGCTTTGAATAGGGAAGACGCAGAGAAAGAAACTTCTTCATTTTCATCATTCCTTTTGCTTTTTTTCATCAGTTTACCCCGCAAAAGCCGCGAAATGAGTCGGGAAATAGTGGGCAAAAGGCAGTTTTTCGAAAGAAAATATGTGGAAATCCGTTGGGCACTGTGATATAATGTGCATTAGTATAGTGTGATTTGGAATCGCGTTACAAGGAGATTGTTTATGGATAGAATTGATGTCTGCGGCGTACCGTTTTTTAACACTACGGTAGACGGGGCCGTTGACGAAGCAATGCGTCTCATTGCCACGGGCAAACCCGGCTATGTTGTCACGCCGAATGCGGAAATTATGCAGGAAGCCTTGGAAAACGACGACGTCAAAACCGTCCTTTTGGGTGCGTCCATTGTCTTGCCGGACGGGATCGGCGTGGTTAAGGCGGCTTCGATCCTCGGTCGTCCGCTAAAAGGAAAGGTTGCGGGAATTGAATTCGGAGAAGCACTTGCCGAACGCTTCGCAAAAACCGGCAATCGGTTGTATCTGTTCGGCGGAAAGCCCGGAATTGCCGAAATGGCGGCGCAGAAACTCATTGAAAAACATCCGGGACTGAATATCTGCGGAACGGCGGACGGTTATTTCAAGGACGATTCCGAACGCTTGCCCGATATTCTCAAAAAGAAGCCGGACGCGTTGTTTGTCTGTCTTGGTGCGCCGAAGCAGGAACTTTGGATGAGCAAACACGTTAATGATTTGAACGGCACGCTGATGGTCGGACTCGGCGGCTCTCTTGACGGATATGCGGGCGTTGTAAAGCGCGCCCCGAAGATTTTCGTCAAACTCGGACTGGAATGGTTTTATCGCCTGATCTGTCAACCTTGGCGACTTGGCAGAATGATGCGTTTGCCGAAATTTCTCGTCAGTGCAAAAAAATACGCGAAAGCGGAAAAAAGATCAAATTGCCCCGGCAGTCGAAAGGAGAAAAGAAAATGAAAGTCACACTTTTGGCATATACCCCCGAACCCGATGCACTGGTTGCCGCGGCGGCAAGAGTTTGCTACGGCGCAGATGCCATCCCGCACGAGAAACCGGCGGCGGACTCCGTGGAAAAGTTCATTAATATGCTCACCGAAATGGGGCACGAAAGCCCGGTCGAACACGTGAGTTTCACCTTTGGCATCGAAGGGGTGTCGCGTTCCGTTCTGGCACAGATCACCCGACATCGGATTGCGTCGTTCTCGGTTCGTTCGCAAAGATATGTTTCCGAGGATGAATTCGGCTATGTCACTCCGCCGGAGATCGCGGCAATTCCCGAAGCGGCGGAGATCTACAAACGCTCTATGGAGCGTGCGGCAGAGGATTACCGTCAGTTGAGTGAGGTTCTTCGCAAGGCGAAAGCAGAACGCGGTGATTTTGCGCAAAAATCCGAAAAAGCCGCGGCAAAGGCGATCGAAAAGGCTTCGATCGAGGACGCTCGATATGTATTGCCGAATGCTTGTGAAACGATGATGGTCGTCACGATGAACGCGAGATCGCTCTACAATTTTTTCCGTCTGCGTTGCTGCAATCGCGCGCAGTGGGAAATTCGTGAACTTGCCCGTCAAATGCTCATGCTCGTGCGTGAAGTTTCCCCGGCACTTTTCAGAAAAGCCGGACCTCCCTGCCTGAACGGCGCCTGCCCGGAAGGGAAGATGAGTTGCGGGAAGGCAGAAGAAATGAGAAAACTCTACACTGCGAAGGAACAATCCAATGGGTAAACTGATTATTCTCGAAGGAACCGACGCCACGGGAAAATCGACACAGTTCGAACGCCTTTGCACCGCGCTTTCCACACAGGGCAGAGAATTCCGCCGTCTGCGTTTTCCGCAGTATGAATCGGAAAGTTCCGCACTGGTCAGAATGTATCTGCACGGTGAATTCGGCGATGATCCCGAAGCCGTCAATGCCTATGGTGCGTCGCTGTTTTATGCGGTCGACCGATATGCGTCCTTTGTCAAGGATTGGGGCGAATATTATAAAAACGGCGGACTTTTGATTTCCGACCGCTACACGACCTCAAACGCATTTCATCAGGGTACGAAATTACCCGAAAGCGAACTTCCGGGTTATTTGAAGTGGTTGGAAGAAACCGAATACGGCCATCTCGGTCTTCCAAAGCCGAATCTTGTTCTGCTTTTGGATATGCCGATGGAAATTTCCATAAAGTTGATGAGTGGACGCGGTGGCGGAGCGGACATCCACGAAAACAACTGGGATTATCTGGCATCCTGCCGTGAATGCGCACGAAGATCCGCCGAAATCCTCGGTTGGAAGAAAATTGATTGCACCCGAAACGGTGAACTCCGCACCATTGAAGATATCGGAAACGAGATCTTTTCGGAAGTTTCGAAGGTTCTTTGACCCGAATTCAACAAAAACGGCCCCGAAGGGCCGTCGATTATCTGCCGGGGCAACCGTAGTTGTTGTACGAAAGCAGGATAATAATGATGATGATCAGCAGGATGTTATCGCAGCTGAAAAGATCTTTCAGGCAACACATTGTCTTTCACCTCGCTTTACCATTACCATATTATGCAGGAACTAACCGTGTCGTTACGCGGCACGCCTTTACCGAAAGGAATGAATTTAACCTATGACCAGAAACGACAGCGGCGTATCCCGTCCGAGTCGCCCGAAAAAGAAAAAGAAAGGCGCATGGGCAGGCGCCCTTGACGGCGTCGGATCTACTCTATTGTATGTCGCATTCGTCCTCGGCGTTTCACTGATCTTATCCTCGATCATCATTGCGCTGACCAATGATGTGTTCGGCTTTGTCAAGCCGGATAAGGAAGCCGTCATTGAACTGGAAGCCGACGACGGCTTGCGTGAAGCCGCAGACAAACTGAAAGAAAACGGTCTGATCAAATATCCGGGACTGTTTACCTTTTATTGCAAACTGACTAAATTCGATGAAGAACGTATGGCGGAGGGCGAAGTCACCGTCAGCGCAAATCTTGATTACCGTGCAATGTCGCGCAAACTCTATAAGAGCAGTGCCCGTGAAGAAGTCGAGGTCACGATCCCCGAAGGTTACGAATTGGAACAGATCGTCGACAAACTGGTCGAATCGGGTGTGTGCGACGAAGACTCCCTTTACGATACGATTGCAAATTACGAATTTGCCTATGATTTTCTTGAAGAAATTCCGTATGGCGAAAAGAATCGTCTTGAAGGCTATCTGTTCCCGGACACCTATCGTTTCTACACCAATGACGATTCCGTCAGCGTGATCAAAAAATTCCTGGCAAACTTCGACAGTAAATATTCCGACGATTTCGCTGCCCGTGCCAATCAACTCGGCATGACGACGCAGGAGGTCATCACGCTTGCTTCTATCATCGAACGTGAATCTACCGCATCCGACCGCGAAACCATTTCGTCGGTCTTCCACAACCGCTTGAAGAGTTCGTCGTATCCGTATTTGCAGTCCTGTGCGACGGTAGAATACTTCCTTGAAGAACGAAAAGAAGTCATTTCCATCGAGGATACAAAGATTGACAACCTGTACAACACCTATCTGTATCGCGGTTTGCCACCCGGACCGATCGCAAGCCCCGGTCTTTCGGCAATCTATGCAGCCCTGTATCCGGCGGATACCAATTATCTGTTCTTTGCGTTGCAGGAGGACGGTACCCACAAATTCTCAAGGACGTATGACGAGCATCTCAGTGTGCCGAATGTAAATCCGAACTGATGAAAATACCTGAACTTCTCGCCCCTGCGGGGGATATGGAAAAATTAAAAGCGGCGGTACTGTACGGCGCGAACGCCGTGTACCTCGCCGGAGATGAATTCGGGATGCGTGCCGCATCGAAAAATTTCGGCAGCGACGGTATTCGAGAAGCGGTTGATTTTTGCCATACAAACGGCGTAAAGGCGTATATCACCGTCAACACGATGCCACGTGATTTCGAAATTCCGCGACTGGAAATTTTTTTGCAACGGCTTTCGGAAATTCACCCGGACGCATTGATCATCGCCGATCTCGGTGCATTGGCATTGGCGAAAAAACACGCCCCGAACATCGACATCCACATCAGCACGCAGGCTTCCATCGTCAATTCGGAAGCGGCGAAAATGTGGTATTATTTGGGCGCAAAGCGCGTGATCCTCGCAAGGGAACTGTCGCTTTCGGAAATTGTCGAGATTCGCGAAAAAACGCCTGATGATCTTGAACTTGAAACCTTTGTTCACGGTGCAATGTGCGTTTCGTATTCGGGCAGATGTCTGCTTTCTGCGGCGCTTCTCGGTCGTGACGCAAATCGCGGTCGATGTGCCCAACCATGCAGGTTTTCGTATGCTCTCGTCGAAGAAAAACGCCCCGGCAGATATTACGGCATTGAGCAGGACACCAACGGCACATATATTCTCAATTCCGAAGATCTTTGCATGGTCGATCATATTGATGAACTTTGCGAAGCGGAAATCAGCAGTTTAAAAATCGAAGGTCGCGCAAAAAGCGATTATTATGCGGCGTCTGTTACGGCGGCATATCGTGCCGCACTTGACGCCTTCCGTGAAGGAACTTACGGCGCATCCGATCCGTTTTGGAGCCGTGAGGTGCTTCGCACAAGCCACCGCCCGTTTTGCACCGGGTTTTATTACGGCGAAGCGGGACAAAACCAGACGACTTCCAATTACATCCGTGAATGGGAGGTCGTCGGTCGCGTTATCGAGTGCGCAGATGACGGAGAAGCGGTCGTCGAAATGAAAAATCGCTTCGGCACCGGGGAATGTTTGGAACTTCTTACACCCCGTGCACCGTATCAAACGTTTATTACAGGTGAACTACGCAACGAAGCGGACGAGTTGATTGCGGAAGCGATCCACCCATGTATGCTTGTGAAAATGAAACTGCCGTGCAAGGCGGTTGCGGGTTCGTACCTGAGAAAAGAAAACATGAAAGGATGATTCGAAATGTTGAGAATCGGAATGGTTGGCTTCGGTAACATTGCACAGGCTCATCTCGCAGCATATCACACCCTTGAAAAAGAGGGAAAGGACATCAAACTGGTCGCACTATGCGACATTGATCCGAGCAAATATCTTTCGAGAAGTCAGGCTGGAAGCCCCGGATATATTCCCGACGGCGAAAGCGGAAGCATCGAAGGAATTCATTGTTACGACCACATGGATAAAATGGCAGATAATGAAGAACTCGATATGGTTGATATTTGTGTTCCGACCTACCGCCATGCAGAATGTGCCATTCATATGCTTGAACGCGGCTATCATGTTTTGTCCGAAAAGCCGATGGCGCGCACTTACGGCGACTGCTTGAAAATGATCGACGCCGCCAAGAAAAACAACCGCTATCTCATGATCGGTCAGTGCGTCCGATTCTATCCCGAATTCAGATATATGAAACAAGCCATCGATGACGGCAGATTCGGCAAAGTGTTGAGCGCGAGATTTGAAAGAATTTTCGGCGGTGCCACAAAGGCAAAGGGTGGCAACAAGACGTGGTTTGCCGACTATAATCTCTCCGGCGGAGGAATGCTTGATCTTCATATTCACGATATTGACCTGACACGTTATCTGTTTGGCAATCCGACTGCGGTCTGCTCGACCGGTATCGGATTTAACACGAAATTCGACTGCGTCGACTCAAAACTGATGTATGCCGACGGAAAAGTCGTTTCCGCCGCCGCCGACTGGTCACTGTGTAAGGGAATTTCGTTCACTGCCACTGCCCGCGTTGCGTGCGAGGAGGCGACGATGATCTATTCCGGCGGAAAACTCACCGTATATCAGCGCGATGGAAGTATCATCGACGATATTGCACCGCGTGACGGCATCACATCGGAGATTGATTATCTGACCGATATCATCGCAAAGGGCGAGCCGAACCGGCTCAATCCGCCGGAAAGTGCCGCAGAAACCGTGCGCTTGGTCGAAATGCTTGCCAGAAGTGCCGAGGATGGCGGAGCCAGACTCGACTTCCCGGAAAAAATGTTTTAATCGGAGGAAACAAATATGAAAATCGGTACTTATGTTGCACTTAGTCGCATTGATGAGTTGGAGGAACAGTTCAAACGCCTTGCGGAAATGGAACTCGAATGTTGCCAACTTTCCGGCAATGTAAATATTTATTCCAAAGAAAACGCGGAAAAGGCAAAAAAACTTTCGAAAAAATACGGCGTTGAGATCACTGCCGTTTGGGCGGGTTGGACCGGTCCTGCCGAGTGGAACTTTACCGCAGGTCCGCAGACGCTCGGCATTGTCCCGGTTGCATATCGTTTTCAGCGTTTGAAGGAACTGATGCAGGGCGCGGATTTTGCCGCGGAACTCGGCGTCAGCGACATTATCACTCATGTCGGTTTCATCCCGGAAAATCCGAACGATCCCGATTTTGTCGGAACTTGCGATGCACTCCGCTATCTCGCCAATTATTTGAAGCAGAAAGATCAGTACTTCCTGTTCGAAACAGGTCAGGAAACGCCGACCACGATGCTCCGCGCCATTGAAACCATCGGAACGGACAACCTCGGCATCAACCTTGATACCGCGAATTTGATCCTTTATGGGAAATCCAGAACCACCGACGCAATCGACATTTTCGGGAAATACGTCCGCAACACCCATCTCAAAGACGGTTGCTTCCCGACAAACGGTCAACTTCTCGGCGAAGAAAAGCCACTTGGTCAGGGTATTGCCGATATTCCCGAGGTCGTTCGCAAACTTCACGCCATCGGCTATGACGGACCGCTTGTTATCGAACGTGAAATCTTCGGTGATCAGCAGACGAAGGACATCCTGATGGCGCGTGATATGCTTAGGGGTATTCTTGCCACACTGTAAACGATGTATTTTCCGATAGAACTCGATATTTTTCACGCGATACAGTCGGTCGCAAGCCCGGTTGTGGACGCAGTGTCGTCGTTTTTCGGGGCATTCGGATCACCGGCATTGATGGTCATCATCATCGCCGTTATCTATTTCTGCTTTGATAAAGAAGCGGGACGGCTGATGGCATACGCAGTGTTCAATTCGAATGGTGTGAACGGTTGCGTCAAGGATTATTTCAAACTTGAACGACCGATCGGACTTGACGGCGTGCGTTCCCGTGGTACGGAAGATTTGAAGGTTGTCAATTCTCCGACGGGATACGGATATTCCTATTCGTTTCCAAGTGGGCATACACAGACGAGTGCGAGTTGCCTTACGGCACTTGCGGCGAATTTGAAACGAAAATGGTTTACGGTCATCGCTACGGTATTTCCGGTATTCGTGGGACTTTCCCGTGTGTATGACGGCGTGCATTTTCCAAAAGATGTGCTTGTCGGGTATCTTCTCGGACTGCTCGTCACGGGTGTCTCGGTCGGATTGTGGACGAAAGTCAAAAATAAGCACGCTCTTTATGCAGTTAGTTTCGCCGTTCTTTTTGTTGCAATGATGATTTACGGGCGAACAGACGACACGGTCAAGATCGTGGGTGCATATGCGGGATTTATCCTCGGTACGATCTTCGACGATCGGCTTGTCGGGCTTGAAAATCCCGATCGGTGGTGGAAGGGTGTTGTTCGTCTTGCCGCGGTAGTGGGAGTTTTGCTTGGTATACGCGCATTGACGAAACTTGTGTTCCCGACGACGTTGGTGTTTGTTTTCCTTCGCTATACGATTATGATTTTCTTTGCCGTCGGTCCGTACCCGATGTTGCTGAAAAAGTTCAAATTATAACAAAAAGAAGGGCTATCCGATCGGATAACCCTTCTTTTATGTTTGGTCATATCACAAACTCGTCGCCGTCATGGGCGATGATATACGGATAGGGGAGTGAGGTGTAATGACTCATTAGATCCGCTTCACCCCGTTCGCCGTGCCACGGATTGTGGACGTGATAAAAAACAAGTTTGTTTCGATCTTGCGAGGATCGGTGCGGCTTCATCGGGATTGTAATGCGTCGCTTCGCAGAAGGCGAGATCGAAATGCCGTTCAAGCGCGATTTTCGGGTAGTCAACAAAGTCAAACCGCAGGTCACCGGTGAACAGAACGGTCTTTCCTTCGGCACGAATGACAAAGGAAAAACTGCGCTGATTGCAGTATTCCGCGTGACGCGTCGGAATGGCGTCGACGGAAATCACGCCGTCATCGAAAATATGTCCCGCATCGGTCACACAGTAGTCGATGTTGTCGGCATCAGCGGGGGCGGTGGCGTTCAGCCAACCCTGAAACGGAGCGATCAGATCCTCTTGCGGAAAATAAATCTTTGTTACAAGACCGGGATTTGGGTATTTTTTGAGCATCTTCACCGTGCCGGGTAGTCCGCCGACATGATCGAGGTGCATATGCGTCAAAAAGATGGCGTGAAGTTTGCCGAAATCCTTGCCCATACGAACAAGTTGTGCCTCGACCGGGGCACCGGCGTCAATGAGGTACATACGATCACCGGCTTCGATCAAAGTCGAGGTGTTGTAGCGGCAATAGGTAGCGTCGCCGTGACTGGTTCCGATTGTCGTAATGCGCATTTTTTACCTCACATAATCGAATTCAAGATCGTAAATACTGATCGTATCGCCGTCGTTGATGCCCATTTCTTCGAGACGATCGAAGATTCCGCAACGGCGAAGATTGCGTTCAAAATACATTCTGGATTCGTAATCCGTGAAATTTGTCGATGCAACAAGGAGTTCCAACCATTTGCCTTCGAGGCAGTAAACGCCGTCGTGAACCTCGATTGTGACTTCGTCGGGACTGCCGAATTCGGGCGCGGGCTTGACATAGTCGCTTTCGTACACGGCGACCGGGGGAAGTTTGGACAGTTCTTCGGCAATGCGTTTCATTAATTCATCCACGCCTTGACGGGTGGCGGCGGAGATCTCAAAAAACGGAAGCCCGAGTTTCTCAACATGGGCGCGAAGTTTTGCAAGTGGCTCGCCGTCTTCGGCAATATCGCATTTGTTTGCCGCAACGATCTGCGGACGGGAGGCGAGGGCGGGATCGTATTTTTTCAACTCAGCGTTGATGGTTTCAAAATCTTCCACCGGATCGCGGCCTTCGGATCCGGCACCGTCGACCATGTGAACGACAAGGCGACAACGGTCGATATGACGCAAGAAATAGTGACCGAGCCCCGCACCTTCGGATGCGCCCTCGATGATACCCGGAATATCGGCAAGCACGAATGACACGCCTTCGGAAATGCGAACGACGCCGAGATTTGGCGCAAGTGTGGTGAAGTGATAGTTTGCGATCTTCGGACGGGCAGAACTGACCACGCTGAGCAAGGTGGATTTACCGACGTTCGGGAAACCCGCAAGACCGACATCCGCCAAAAGTTTCAATTCAAGCGTCAAATTCAATTCTTCACCGGGAAGACCGGGTTTTGCAAAGCGGGGTGTTTGACGGGTAGGAGTGGCAAAATGGGAATTACCCCAGCCGCCTCGACCACCCTTTGCGGCGATGAACGGTTCGTCGGAGGACATATCTTTGATGATCGCGCCATCGGCAGATTTCAGCAGGGTACCGCGTGGTACTTTAATGACAAGATCTTGCCCCGATTTACCGAAACAACGCTTCCCGCTACCTGCCATACCGTCTTCGGCGACATATTTTCGTTTGAATTTGAATTCGATCAGGCTCGAAGCGTGATCGTCGACAACGAAAACGATGTTTCCGCCACGACCGCCGTCACCACCGTCAGGGCCACCTGCGGCAACATATTTTTCGCGGTGAAAGGTGACGGCACCGTCACCGCCGCGTCCGGCGCGTATATAAATTTTAGCATAATCAGTAAACATGGAAGCACCTCTTTTTCGGGTTTTTGTCATAATAATGCCTGCCGAATAACATTTTGGGTTATTCCGTACGCATTATTATAACATTTTTTGTCTACAAGAAAAGCTCCCCCGGAAACGAGGGAGCTTTTGGTCGTAATTTGCCTTACTGAGCGATCTCGTTAACGGAGACCTGCTTGCGATCCTTGCCGAGCTTTTCAAAGGAGACAATGCCGTCCTTCAAAGCAAAGAGAGTGTCATCACTACCCTTGCCGACATTGGTGCCGGGATGGATCTTGGTGCCTCTCTGACGCACAAGGATGTTGCCGGCGAGAACAAACTGACCGTCCGCCCTCTTAGCGCCAAGGCGTTTAGATTCGGAATCGCGGCCGTTTTTCGTTGAGCCGACGCCCTTTTTATGTGCCATGATTATTTCCCTCCTGATTCAGACTGTTGAATAATTAGAATGCGATGGATTCGATCTGTACCTTCGTATAAGGCTGTCTATGGCCTTTACGACGACGATAGTTCTTTTTGGCGTTGTACTTGAAGACGTGAATCTTCGGAGCCTTGCCGTTTTTGACGACCTTGGCAGTGATCTTAGCACCCTCGACGATCGGGGTACCGGTCTTGCTTTCGGCGCCGTCGGCGATCATGAGAACCTTGTCGAATTCAACAGTGCTTTCGGCTTCGACATCAAGCTTCTCGATGAAGATGATGTCACCTTCGGAAACAGCGTACTGCTTACCACCTGTGGTAAAAATCGCGAACATTTGTCGCACCTCTCTTTCAGATTAGAGTCTCGCTTTCGGGGCGGAACCGAAGTTCACTTGATGGCCCTTTCAATGCGGCTTTGTAAGTTTATCATCTTTCGGTGGAAAAGTCAAGCATTTTCATCGGTTTTTGTGGTGTTTTGCATTATTTTTTTCAAAAAAGCCCGATCCTTATCATTTAGCGCGGCTTTTTCGATCATATCGGGACGGCGCGTTGCCGTGATTTCAAGACTTTGCTCATGCTTCCACTGCTCGATTGCGCCGTGATTTCCACTCATCAGGATATCCGGAACCTTTTTGCCATGCCATTCCGCAGGGCGGGTGTACTGCGGATGTTCCAAAAGCCCGGAATAGTGGCTTTCGTTTTCGTAACATTCGGGGCTGGAAAGCACGCCGGGGATCAGTCGACAGACACTGTCAGCGATGGCAAGTGCCGCGATCTCACCGCCGGTCATAACAAAGTCGCCGATGGACATTTCTTCGTCGACACATTCTTCGACGAAGCGTTCATCCACACCTTCATAGTGCCCGCAGACGAGAATGAGGTGATTTTGTTCTTCGGCAAGACGGCAGGCGACGCTTTGCACAAGTTTCGTACCACGGGGGCTTGTCATGATCGTGTAACCGCTTCCGTCACATTCTTCCTTGATATGTGCCCAACAACGGTATAGTGGATCGGCGGCTAAAATCATACCCATACCACCCCCGTAGGGGTAGTCATCGACCTGCTTTTGTTTGTTGAGCGTATAGTCACGGAGTTGGTGACAGTAGATTTTCAAAATGCCGCGTTCCGTCGCACGACCGATGATACTTTCGCTCAATACATCCCCCAAAGTATCGGAAAAGAGCGAAATAATGTCAATTCTCATGAGTAAACCTCTTAATCGTTTATTCTATCATTCCATCAATGACGCGTACCGTCATCTCGCCGGCGTCGATATTGATCGAACGGACAAATTCTTTTACTGCGGGAAGCATAAATTCACTTCCGCTTTCGCATTTGACGGTGTAAACATCATTGGCGGGAAGCGGAGTGACATCGGAGATCACGCCGTACGATTCGCCGGATATTTCATCCACCACCCGAAGTCCGATCAGTTCGCAGATCAGGTATTTTCCTTTGGGCAGGACAATATCACTGCGTGGAACGGTGAGGACCTTCCCTCGCCATGTTATTGCGGAATTCATGTCAGCGACGCCTTCGATGGACGCAAGTACGAGATTTCCGTGAACATGGAGCGAGTGCATTTTGATTTCCGCACCGTTTGCGTGGAAATGTTTGTATTTCAGCAGGTCGGCGGGCGTATCGCTCCACGGTTCAATTCGGATTTCACCGCGAACACCGTGTGCGCCGACGATTTTGCCGACTTCGATCAATTTTTCTGCCATAGTTCATCCTGCCTTTAATGCGAATTATTGGATGTCGACGGTCTTATCGCCACATTGCAGATGATATACGGGCTCCATCCAGTCCGGTCTTTGACGCACGATCACATCGTCTTTCCAAAGGTCGAAATCAATGGTGGTCTGTAACGCAATATAGACGAACAGCGCGCCCCAATGATAAAATCTGTCGCTGAACCAAAGAATATCGCCCTTTTCGGACACTTGACCGGTGATACCGTTGTAGTTTTCGCCGACATATCCGTGTTCTTTCCAATTTTTAAGGAAAAGGTCATAACCTTTTTTCGCTAGTTCCTGTGCGACTTCTATTTGACCGTCGGCAAGCAGAGCCTCAAAGGTTAGATAATTCGTCGGCGCCCAGATCCTGCCACGCCAGTATTCCTGATCGTTGAAGGACGGATCGTTTTTGGAAATCATCGGAAGGACGAACTCGCCCCAAAACTCATTCTCGTTCAACAAATGCGAGAGCATTTGTTTCGTTCTTTCCGAGGGAACATTTTCCGTCATCCATACGTAAAAATGCGTCGGTGACATGGAAGGATCAAATTCACCCGACCAATGGCGGTTGAGATAGCAACCGCTTTTTGCGTCCCAAAGTCCCCGATGAATATTGTCGGACAAGGAAGCGGCACGATTTGTCAATTCGTCGATCACCGACGGATCGGCACCGATCTCGCGGGCGATCTTGGCAAGCAGGCGGCAATCCGCCACCATCAGTGCATTTCCGCCGACATAGGACAGTTCCAGACAGTACAGGTCTTTGTTGTAAACGGCTCGATCCCACATCGGGGAATTGTCAAGGCCGGTTTCAAACATCGGACTCATGCGATAGGCAAGCCATTCGGGATCGGAAACGCCGTCCTCCGCATCGGCGGGGACAAGACCGTACTTTCGGATATGATCGTAATTTGTCGGATAAATGCCCGTTCCGGGTTCCAAAAGGCCGTCGTGATTGCGGTCGCGGTTTGCAAAATACCATCTGTTCCATTTCAGCAAACGCGGAAAGACTTCCTCTAAAAACCATTTGTCGTGATGCTGTAAATAGAGTTTCCACGCACAAAGAGAGCCGACCTGGGGCTGACTGCGTCCAGCGGTCGGGCCGGTTGCACCGCCGACATTGGGCACGCAACCTTCCGGTGAGATTTCATCCAAAATACTGAAAAAGGTGGAATACGCAAGATTTTTGTCGATCAGACCGTACAACAATGAGCAAAAGAAGGTATCCCAATCGAACAACGCGTAGTCGCCGAAGGCGGTATTCGCCGTACACCAAAATCTCGTGACGGGGGTTACCGGGCGGTCGTGGTGGGACTCGTAGACGAGATTCCACAGAAGAACTCTGCGCATAGCGGAAAGCGCCTGCTCCATATCGCCCTTGGAATGAATGGTGTTTTTCAGCCAATCTGATTTCTCCAATAGAAGCCGTGTGTCGATTTCTTTTACGGTTTTGTCACTGTTGACCGTGAAGTAGACGGGTTGGTCGTCCTTGACCACGATTGTATGGAAACAGGACGGATTCCATGGGAGAGTGACAGCGGAATTTAGTGTTTTCACATCGTATTCGCAAACCTCGTTTTCACCGGAAAATGTTGCACAAATCGAGTTATCACGATAGAAAACAGTGTTCTTTCCGTTCCAAATATTGCTGACTTCGAGTGCAATAAATGCGCGAATGTTTTTTGAAAGCGGGGTGACTTTGATGAGCAGTTCATCGCCGTCAGCCGAAGTTTCGACACGCCACTTTCGTTCCATATATTTAACGGTGATGTCAGTGTATGAGCCGTTCAAACTGTGTTCGCCGAAACTTTCCACCATATCCCGCGTGCAATTTCGACTGTAAGCGCCTCGTTCGGGGATAATAAAGGCAAGATTGACACGTAATCTTTGCGGAAGAAGGACCGAGGCGGTATGGGAAGCAACATCCCAAGTGTTCCAACCAACGGCGATCGAATCATATAATTGCCGTTCTTTTGTACTGATTTCCATGATTGCATTCCTTTTTGTGTCGTCGATTGATGAAAACCGGCGCACTGCGGTGCAGCACGCCGGTCGTTGTTTTAGCCGATGATCTCTACGGAGACTTTAACGCCTTCGCACACGGCGGCCACCCTGACCAGCGTGCGGATCTCTTTGGCAATTCTTCCCTGTTTTCCGATGACCTTACCGATATCACTGTCGGCGACACGGAGTTCAAGCAAATGCTCGCCGTCGTCTTTGACAGTTTCGGTCACCGAAACCTCGTCGGGGAAATCAACGAGGCTTTTTGCGATGTACTCAAGAAGCTCTTTCATGTGTTTACCTCCGGTTTACTTAATAGCACCGGCGTTCTTCAAAAGAGCACGGACAGTATCGGTCGGCTGTGCGCCGTTCTTCATCCAAGCCTGCGCTTTTTCGACATCGACCTTGATTTCAGCGGGGTTCGTGAGAGGATTGTACGTACCAATCTCTTCGATGAATCTTCCGTCTCTCGGGAAACGGGAATCGGCCACCACTATTCTGTAAAACGGAGCTTTTTTGGCACCCATTCTGCGAAGTCTGATCTTAACCATGTTAGCTCACCTCCTTGGTAGATTTTTTATATCATTTATGGTTGCGCGTACTTAAAAGAGTCCGGGGAATCCGCCACGGCGGAGTTTTTTCATATTCGCGCCGGAAAATTGCTTTGCCATCTTGGCGGTCGCTTCGTATTGTTTCAGAAGACGGTTGACATCTTCGACTTTCAATCCGCAACCTGCGGCAATACGCTTTTTTCGATTAAAGTTGAGAATACCGGGATTTTCGCGTTCATACGGCGTCATGGACTGAATGATCGCCGCCGTTCTTGTGAGTTGCTTGGGATCGACCTGCACATTTTTAAGTGCTTTGTTCGCACCCGGAAGCATCGCAAGAATATCGGACATATCGCCCATGTTCTGCACTTGAATTAACTGATCGTAGAAATCAGTGAGAGTAAACTTGTTTTTGCGGAGTTTTTCCGCCATTTCAGCGGCCTTCTTTTCATCGAAAGCGGCTTCCGCTTTTTCGATGAGGGAAAGCATATCGCCCATGCCGAGGATGCGGGATGCCATACGGTCGGGATGGAAAACTTCGATATCGCTGAGTTTTTCGCCGGTACCGATGAATTTGATCGGTTTGCCGGTGACTGCCTTGACCGAAAGCGCTGCACCGCCACGGGAGTCACTGTCCGTTTTGGTAAGTAGAACGCCGTCGATGCCGACCGAGTCGTTAAAGGCGGAAGCAGCGTTGACGGCATCCTGACCGGTCATTGCGTCGACTGCAAGAATGGTTTCGGTAACGTCGATTTCGGACTTGATGCGACGAAGTTCATCCATCAGTTCGGTGTCGACATGGAGTCGTCCGGCGGTGTCGATAAACACCATATCGTTTGAATGTTCCATGGCGTGCGACAGCGCAGCCTTGACGATTTTGACCGGGTCGTCCTTGCCCATTTCGAAAACGGGCACCCCGACTTGACCGCCGACGACTTTCAACTGGTCAATTGCGGCGGGACGGTAAATATCGCAGGCAACAAGCAACGGACGCTTGCCCTGCTTTTTGAAATAACCCGCGAGTTTGGCAATGTTGGTTGTTTTACCGGAGCCTTGCAGACCAACAAACATGATGATCGTCGGGGGCTTGGAGGCGATGTGAATTTTTTCCTCTTTACCGCCGAGAAGTTCGGTCAACTCCTCGTTGACAATTTTAATCACCTGTTGTGCCGGCGAAAGTGCTTCAAGCACTTGTGTCCCGACAGCGCGGGTGGAAACTTTTTCGACAAAATCGCGCACGACTTTAAAGTTAACATCGGCTTCAAGCAATGCACGACGGACTTCGCGCATTGCCTCTTTGATGTCGGCTTCCGTCAGCCGCCCTTTGGAGCGAAGTCGTGCGAAAACGGAATTTATCTTTTCGGAAAGACCGGAAAATGCCATGCTTCCTCCAGATCAATCAGAAAGACCGGTGGCCAGCGCACGAATGCGAAGGGCATCGGATTCAATCTTTTCGTTATTGTATCGAACGGTGTTGGTATCCAAAATCTCATCGGAAAGAGATACAATTTCGCCGACGGCATCTTTGACCGCGGCGAAACGGGCGACCAAGCCGAGTTTGTCTTCCATCGAGATGAGGGTGTTTTGTGCACGCATCAAAGTGTCGCGCACACCCTGACGAGAGATTGCCTGAAGTTCGGCAATTTCGCCGAGCGACAGGTCTTCATTGTGGTAGAGGTCAAAAAGTTCGCGTTGCTTATCGGTGAGCATTTCACCGTAAAAATCGAGAAGAAGTGCCATTTCGTAAGGACTGTCCTTCATCTTTTCATCCCTTTCCACAAATACTGTAAAGGCATAACGCTTTACAATTTGATATTTTACTATACTCGGTGTAATTTGTCAAGTATTTTTTTGACTTTCCACAAGAAAAAATCTTTACTGAAAAGTTATGTAAATCCATCCCGAAAAAAATTGAAAAATGCTTTGAAAACGGTGGCCGAATATGCGACATATATAATAAGGTATAAATTCCTAGATAAATTGAAAAATGTTCTTTTCAAAATTGTTTTCGATATGGTATAATATCGAAAAGAAGGGAGCGATCATCATGATCAAAGTAACCGTTTGGAACGAAAATATTCATGAACGTGAATCGGAAGAAATCCGCCGTGTTTATCCAGAGGGTATTCATGGGTGCATTGCCGACTTTTTGAAAAAGGAAGGCTTTGAAATCCGCACTGCGACATTGGAACAGCCCGAATGTGGTCTGACAGAAGAAGTCCTCCGCAACACCGATGTCTTGGTGTGGTGGGGACATATGGGGCATGAAAAAGTGCCGGACGAGATCGTCGACCGCGTCTATCGCCATGTCAATGAGGGCATGGGATTTATCGGACTTCATTCGACGCATGGTTCGAAAATTTTCAGAAAACTTTGCGGAACGGGATCCGAAGCGTTGAAATGGCGCGCCGACGGCGAACAGGAGATCCTTTGGACGGTCGACCGTTCGCATCCGATCCTCGACGGTGTGCCGGAAAAGATCATCCTGCCGCAGGAAGAAATGTACGGCGAGCCGTTTTCGATTCCGAACCCGGACTCCGTATTGTTCATCAGTTGGTTTGAAGGTGGAGAGGTCTTCCGCAGCGGTTGCACATTTCATCGCGGATGCGGCAAAATTTTCTACTTCCGTCCCGGCCACGAAGAATTTCCGACCTTTTTCATCCCTGAGATTCAAAAAGTCATTGTCAACGCCGTCAAGTGGGCGGCACCGTTTGACTTCCCGAAAAATACCACGGGACTTGTCGAGCCGACGCATCCGTTCTGATTTTTAAGCCGCAGGTTTTTGCCTGCGGCTTTTTCACAAGAAAAATATTTACAAAATGTCAAAAAAGCGGTATCATAATGTATGTATAATTGTTGCCAAGAAAGGAAGCTTTCCATGCGAAAGCCATCGGTGAAAAAATGATCAGTCTGCTCGCTGCAGGATGCCACGACATCTCGTTTCCGGGACTCGGCATCTATTTAAAAAATGTTCCGCAGTATTTTGAGATCGGCAATTTGCAGGTGTATTGGTATGCCGTTTGCATCGCCGTGGGATTTACGCTTGCGTTCTTTTACGCGACCGGCAGATCCGAAAAGTTCGGCGTCAAGAGTGATGATCTGCTCGATCTTTTGTTCTTTGCAGTCCCTCTCGGGATCCTCGGCGCAAGAATTTATTATGTCCTTTTTGAATTAGACCTCTATCGTGACAATCCGATCAGTATCCTTTATATTTGGGAGGGTGGTCTTGCCATTTACGGCGGATTGATTGGCGGTCTTCTCACGGCTCTGATCTTTTGTAAGGTCAAAAAAATCCCCGTTCCCGCGCTTTTTGATATTACCGCCGTTCCGTTTCTGATCGCACAGGGAATCGGTCGTTGGGGTAATTTTTTCAATGCAGAGGCTTATGGCGTCGAAACCGCCCTGCCGTGGAGGATGGTCATTAACGATACCATTGTCGCACATCCGACATTCCTTTATGAGTCCGTTTGGTGCCTGCTTGGCGCACTTTTGTTGCACCTTTATTCGAAACACCGTAAGTTTGACGGCGAAGTTTTTTTGCTTTACGTTGCGTGGTATTCTTTGGAGCGTAGTGTCGTTGAAATGCTTCGTACCGATAGCCTGTATTTCTGGGGCACCGATATCCGCGTCAGCCAACTTTTTAGTTTGATCCTTTTCTTTGTCTGCGTCGGCGTTTTGATCTACAACTACGGTCTGCGTAAAACGCCGTTCTATCTGCTTGTCCGCGATGGTGTAAAGGAAATGGAAAAGCCGGAAGAAGCGGAACAGGACTGGCTGGAAGAAGCATTGGATACCGAGCAGGCAAAACAGGCGGAGCAGGATTTGATCGACGGTGATATCGAGGACGGCACTGTATTCGAGGTACCGCGTATTGAACCTGATGAAAATGCCCCGATGATCACCCCGTTTGCGGAAATCAAAAGGAGCGAAGACGATGCCGAAGAAGACCTCGTCTTTGATGCCGACGAGGAAAACAAGGGGGAATAATCATGCCCACTTTGATGGACGGAAAAGCGGTTTCGGCAAAAGTGCGGCAATCCGTTTTGCTAGAAACCGAACGCCTTCGTGAAAACGGGATCGTTGTCGGCATTGCCGTGATCATTGTCGGCGAAAATCCTGCGTCACAGATTTATGTGCGCAATAAACACCGCGCTTGCGAAAGTTGCGGGATCGAAAGTTTTTCCTATGAACTTCCCGAAGAAACGACCGAGCAGGAATTGCTCGAACTGATCGAAAAACTGAACTACGACGACAGAGTGGATGGGATCCTCGTTCAACTTCCGCTGCCGAAACAGATCGACGAAAAAAAAATCATCCTTGCGATACGCACCGATAAGGATGTTGACGCATTTCACCCGGAAAATGTCGGGAGGATTGTCAGCGGCGATTATCGCTTTTTACCCTGCACGCCTGCGGGTGTGATGACCATACTCGATGAATACGGCATTGATCCCGAGGGAAAACATGCGGTCGTTATCGGTCGATCCAACATCGTCGGAAAGCCGCAGGCGCTGTTGTTGTTACATAAAAACGCGACTGTCACGGTTTGCCATTCAAAGACCGCCGATCTTGCCGAAATCACACGTCGGGCGGATATTTTGGTGAGCGCCGTCGGAAAGGCGAAATTCGTCAAGGCGAATATGGTAAAACCCGGTGCGGTCGTCGTGGATGTCGGAATGAACCGCGATGAAAAAGGAAAACTCTGCGGGGATGTCGATTTCGATGAAGTTGCCCCGATCGCGGGCTTCATCACACCGGTGCCCGGTGGCGTCGGCCCGATGACCATTGCGACGCTGATGCAAAACACTTTGACCGCGGCAAAACTGCACAAGTGCAAATGATATAGGAGAAAATTATGAAAAAGATCGACTGCCATCTTCATATGGGCTTTGATGATGAAAAACAGATCACAACCGGCGATGAATTGATGAAAAATATCAATGCGGCAGGAATGGACGGCGCATTTGTGTTGAGCGAGCGTCCGAATTCGTTCTTGCTTGACAACATTCATCCGAGAACGACGAAGGAAAGACTTGACCATTTGTTCCAACTGACTGACGGTCATGAGGATCTTTATCCTTTCTATTGGATTGATCCGATGGAAACGACCGCCATTGAACAGGTTGATGAAGCGGTTGCCCGTGGCGTCTGCGGTTTTAAGGCGATCTGCAACCATTATTATCCGTCCGATGCGCGTGCAATGCAAGTTTGGACGTATATTGCGTCGAAAAACAAGCCGATTTTGTTTCATTCCGGTATTCTCTATGATTTTTCCGCTGACTCGGAGTATAACCGTCCGGTCAATTTTGAACCGTTGATTTTCATCAAGGGACTGAAATTCGCCCTTGCACATATTTCGTGGCCGTGGTGCGACGAATTGATGGGACTTTACGGCAAGTGGAACAGTGCGCACGCCGCCCTCGGCGACAAAATGGCGGAACTGTTCATTGACTTCACTCCCGGCACGCCCCCGATTTATCGTGAAGATGCTCTGCGTAAGATTTTCTTTATCGGTTTTGATGATTTTGAACACTTTATGTTCGGCGTTGATAACATTGCAAACGACTATAATGTCGATTATGCGAAAACATGGAGAGAACGTGACGAAGCGATCTATGCCAAGTTCGGTCTTGAACAAAGTATAATTGATGGCGTTTTCGGCGGAACCGCGCTGAAATTTATCGGAAAAGCAAAGTAATTCGTTATTATTTCGGGCCGCCGATAAGGCGGCCTTTTTTCATACCAAAACGAGGTTTTGAAAAAACTTTGATTTTTTTGAAAAAAAGTGTTGACAAAAGCAATCGGATTTGCTATATTAATCAAGCCGAACGGAACGGGACACAAACGGCGAACCGAATATGGGGGTATAGCTCAGCTGGGAGAGCGCTTGAATGGCATTCAAGAGG
>DCHG01000073.1:0-13267 GCA_002315595.1 Clostridiales bacterium UBA1758
GCTCATCGCTTTCCTTGAAAACAACCTTAACGCCGATGGCAGTGTGAATATCCCGGTCGCCCTTCGTCCGTATATGGGCGGCATGGAAAAAATGGTGCCGAAGAAATAATCATTCCCTCGCAATCAGCGGGGAGAGAGGGCAGAAAACCTCTCTCCCCGGATAAATCTCTCCCTCGTCATCTTTGAGGGGGATTTTTTTCGGATAGGTGGATATGGAAAAAATAAATCGGAAAAATCAACGACTTTATATCATTCAGTGCGCGGTCGAGTATATGATCGCTCTTTTGATGGTGGATGTATATGTTGCGTTGATTGCGAAACGACTCGGCTTCACGGATAGCGCCACGGGCGTTGTCACGTCGATTGCTTCGCTCGGCGGTGTTTTTCAACTTGTCACGCTTTTGCTCAAAAAGAAAAAACCGAAAAAATTCGTCATTCTCATGTCGATTGCAAATCAGATCCTTTTTGGGATGTTATATGTCATTCCGCTTGTTAACGACAATGTGATTATTACGGCGGGTGTCAAGCGAGCCACGTTCGTTGTCTGCATCCTCGGCGCATACCTTATTTACAATATCTGCGCACCGCGAAAAGAAAGTTGGATGATGACCTTCGTCGACAAGTCGCATCTTGCAAGATTTCGTGCGGATTTGTCCATTGTTTCGCATATTGTCGGCATGATCTTCACCTATGTGATGGGGAATGTCGTCGATATATATAAAAACAGAAGCGCCGTTTTGGAAGCGACGGGGGATATTGCCGCCGCCAACCACGAAATGAACATTGCCTTCATCATCTGCGCCATTGTGATTTTTGCAAATTTGATCGCACACGCGATCGTGTTCGGTTGCGGCACGGATGTGGAACCGTCCGAGAAAGAAAAGATCGGCACGGTTCAGCGGGTTAAAGTGCTTTTGAAGGACAGGCAGGTCATCAAAATGCTCTGCATTTTCGTGGTCTACAACGCGTCGGTTAACATTTCGACGTCGTTTTTCGGAACGTATAAGATGGGCGAACTTGGCTTTTCGATGAAATTTGCGTCAATTTTGACGGTTATGTCGAGCGTTATCGGCATGGCGTGTTCGCGCATTTGGGGCAATCTCGGCGACAAGCACACGCTTTCGAATATGCTCTGCTTTTCGTTCCCGTTCCGAATTCTCGCGTACGGTATCGTCATGTTTTGTGTACCGTCGAACGGTAAAATTCTGTTTCCGATCTATATTGTGCTGAATACGCTCGGCTACTCGGGTGCGTATAACGCCATCTGCAATCTCAATTTCAAACTCATCGACAAAGCCGAATGGGAGGACGCGATTGCTTTGATTTTCGCCGTTTCGGGCGTTGTAAGTTTCCTTTCGACATCGGTTGCGTCATTGCTTGTCAGCCGTATTCAGGCAAACGGAAATGTCTTTTTGGGGATGCAGGTCTACGCCCAGCAGGTTTTGTCGTGCGTGACTTTCGTTTTGTCTTGTGTTTTTTATGCGTATCTGCTTCTGCACTTCCGAAAAAAGAATGTTCGTCTTGAACGCGAAAGCGTTTCGGGCTTGGAATAAAAAGGGGAAAGCGTCATGGAAAAAATCAATCGGAAAAATCAACGACTTTACATCGTTCAATGTGCGGTCGAATATATGATCGCCCTTCTGATGGCGGATGTGTATATCGCGCTTCTCGCCAAAGACCTCGGCTTTACCGACGGCGTGACGGGCGTTATCACATCTATTATCAACCTCGGCGGCGTATTTCAGGCGGTCACGCTCTTTTTGAAAAAGAAGAGCCCGAAGCGGTTTGTCATCACTCTTTCGATCATCAATCAGGTGTTATTCGGACTGCTTTACGTGATCCCGCTTGTCAACGAAAACATCGTCATTTCGTCCACCGTCAAGCAGGTCGCCTTCGTCGTTTGTATTCTCAGCGCATACCTTATTTACAATATTGCGGCGCCACGAAAGAACAGTTGGATGATGAGTTTCGTCGACAAATCGAAACTCGGCAGATTTCGTGCCGACCTTGAAATCTTTTCACATATCATCGGAACGGCATTTACCTTCACGATGGGCAATGTGATGGATCTATTCAAAAACAGAAGTGCGGAACTGGAAGCGGTGGGTGACCTAGCCGGCGCAAGTGCCGCAATGCACACATCGTTTATCATTTGTGCGATCATCATTTTTGTGATGCTCGTCAGCCATACGATCATTTTTGCCTGCTGCAACGATATCGAGCCGATGGACAAAACACAGAGTGGTACCGTCAAACGTATGAAGGAACTGTTCAAGGACAAAAGCGTTCGAATGCTCATCCTGCTTTTCATCGTTTATAAGGGGATCGGCTCGATTTCGACTCCATTCTATGGGACGTATAAGATGGGCGAACTCGGCTTTTCGATGAAATATGCGTCGCTGATGACCATTATGTATAGCGTTATCGGCATCTTCGTATCCCGCCTTTGGGGTGCGTATGCCGATCGTCACACATTTACGGAACTGTTCTGCGTCGCCTATCCGTTGGTGGTTGTCGGCTATTTGGTTTGCTCATTTTGCGTACCGTCCAACGGTCGGATCGTGTATGCGCTTTACTTTGCACTGAACGCATTTTCGGTCACGGGTACATGGAATGCCGCGTTGAATTTGATGTATAAACTTGTCGACAAGTCGAAATGGGAGGACGCCTATGCGCTGATTTTCGTCATCAGCGGACTTGCGAGTTTTTTCATTACCACCGTTGTCAGCCCGTTTGTCACCTATGTTCAGTCACGGGGCAACACATTTATCGGAATGAATGTCTATGCTCAACAGGTGCTTTCGTTTGCGTCGTTTGTGGCTAGTTTGCTTTTCTATCTGTATATGGTGTTTATTTTTCGCAAAAAGTATGTCCCCATTGAAAAGAAAGTCGGAAAAGGCGAATAATTCGGTGATTTTGTTTCTATTTACGCGAATGTAACGGAGGAAAGTATGAGAAGCGAAGCCATCAACAAACGCGACCGCATCATCTATATCATTCAGGCGGCGGTGGAATATTGGATCGCACTGATCGTATCGGATGTGTTTCTTGCGACACTGACAAAGGAACTCGGGTTTTCGGACAGCGCGACGGGCATTATTTCGTCGATCATCACGATCGGGTGTCTGTTCCAGATTGCGTCCACCTTTTTTTCGCGTGTCAATATCAAAAAATACGTCATTATTCTCAGTGTTTCCGATCAACTTTTGTTTATGTTTTTATTCCTGATCCCACTGGTCAAGGATACGGTCATTTCGCCGGAGTTGAAGCGGGCGATCTTTGTGGTGGCGATCATTTCGGCGTATGTCCTGCTCAATCTTGCAGGACCGCGAAAGTCCCGTTGGATGAACGATCCCGTGTCGACGGAGATCCGCGGTCGCTTCACGGCAAATAAGGAGATCATTTCACTGCTCACGGGCATGATTTTCACCTATGCTTCGGGCGCGATGATCGACTATTTCAAGCAAAAAAGCACCCTGCTTGCCGCGGCAGGCGATGCGGCGGGGGCTTCGGCGGCGATCAAGACGGCATTTCTCATCTGTGCGGTCGCGGTCTTCGTGATCATGATCTCGCACACGATCCTGCTCGTTTTGCACTCTGACACGACGGATCATTCCGAACGGAAAAAGGCGTCCGTCCGCGATCTCGGTCACGCGTTAAAAGATAAAAATGTTCTGAAAATCGCCATTGTTTTCTGTCTTTGGCATTTTGCGTGGCAGTTTTCGGTGCCGTTTTTCGGTGCATATAAAAATAACGATCTCGGCTTTTCGCTGACGTTTTCGTCGATTTTGAGTATCGGTTACAGTATCATCCGAAGCGTGATGTCACGCGTGTGGGGCGTTTATGCCGACAAAAAATCGTTTGCAAAGATGTTTTTTGCCTGCGTCTGCGTAATGATCGTCGGATTTTTTACCGTTTCGTTTGCAAATCCGTCGAACGGCAGGGTGATTTTTATCCTCTATACGATCTTTTATGCGTCCGCGACGGCGGGCACGAATAGCGCGATGTTCAAT
The DNA here is from genome assembly GCA_002315595.1 of Clostridiales bacterium UBA1758. Taxonomy (GTDB): domain Bacteria; phylum Bacillota; class Clostridia; order Oscillospirales; family UBA1758; genus UBA1758. The sequence continues at coordinate 4,014 of DCHG01000073.1, forward strand.
TTTTCGTTTGAGTTTGTCGCAAAAGATAAACTCGAAAGCGGGATTGCGGTCATCAACGCCGTCGGCGGTATTTCGGGCTTTTTGACCACGCTTGTGATGAGCCGCGTCGTTTCCGCCGTTCAGGCGGCGGGCAACACCGTGTTCGGCTTTCATATTTACGCGCAACAGATCCTCGCATTCGGTTCCTGCATTTTGATGTGCGTCGTGGCAATTTATATCCGAAAAGTTCTCTATTTTATGAAAAAAGAGCCGCAGACGGAGAAAATCGCAACGAAATAGTGTTTGGAAATAACAAAAAGGAAGCACCGACGGTGCTTCCTTTTTTCGTGTCATAAAACTTATTTCACGACGATAGATTTTTTGACGAGGGTGGATGCAAAGGTGATCGCGCCGTTTTCGGCGTTAAATTCCACGGGCTTGCCGTCGATTTCGACCGATTTCGGGTTGACATCGGGCAGGAAAAGCGTCGAAAGTTTCAACGAGCCGCTTTGCAGAATGATTTCCGTGATATTTGATTTGCGCTCGTAATGCCCCCATCCCGTGCCGAGACTCCACAGACAACGGAAATCGCCGCCGTGTTTCGGACGGAAGCCGATTTTTTCATGCGGTAGGTCAAAGACAAAGCCCGAAAGGATCGGCAGAAATGCGAACGAAGCCATACTGCGGATGTAATTCGAGCCACATTCGATCTCGTTATACGGGTTGCGGTTGAAGCCAGCATAGCGGTCGCGGACGGCTTTGATCCCGCGGAGTGCGTCGGCATCGTGACCGCGGCTGAGCATGAGTCCCGCAAGCGCGTATTCAAAGCCGTGCATCGTTTCTTCGCAATAGGTGATCGGGATCTTCGGCTTGGCGACATCGGTCGGGTAGTCGCACATGACCGTGCCCGCTTCGTCGTTGACGATGAAATTGCGCCACGGATTGGTGAATTCGCGCATCGTCGGCTTATAGTTATTCTCGGCAAGGGAATTCAACGCAATTTCGACCTGATCACGGTCAAATAGTTCACCGAGTCCGAGAATATCGGCGTGCCACTGACCGAGAAGTTGGTCGATCTCACATCCGTTTGCGATCTGATATTTGATCTCGCCGGTTTCGTCGTTCCAGTACACATCGCCGACGCCGAAGCGTTCGAGTACGGACGGATCGGTCAGGTCGATCTTTTGAATGAAGTATTTGCCGTTGAACAGATTTTCCTTCGTCCACTTGCGTCCGCGTTCAAAAAGGTCGAGATATTCCTTCGCCTTATCGGGTTCACCGAGGAATTCCGCCATTTCAGCCGCGGCACGGAGAGCGGCGAGGTAGAAGCCTTCCAGCCACGACGACGGCCCGAACAGTTCCATATCGAGGGTGTGGTGCTGACGGCCTTCCAAAACGCCGTCCTTGTCAAGGTCCCAAGCGTTCGGGTTTTCGGGGCTCCAAGCGTATTCAAGCACCTTTTTGACCGTCTGCCAATGACGGCGCAACCAGTCGGTATCGCCCGAAATCTTCCATTCACGGTAGGTTTTGATGACGCAACCCATCTGACCGTCAAGGCAGGAGATGTAGAGGTACTTTTTGTCCGCCTCACAGAGGGGAAGCGGCAGACGGAAAATGGTGCCGCCGTCCGGCAGCGTGGCGTGGTCGAATTCAAGATTGCGGATTGACCGTTCAAGATCCGGGAACAAAAAGCAGAGCGCGTAGGCGTAATTGTAAACGTGCTGACAAAGACCTTCGCAGGAGCCTGTTTTTTCGTTACAGCCCTCAAAACCGTAGAATTCGCCGTTTTCAAGGCGGGAAACGGTGGCGGATTTCAACACGGAGATATTCGACGAAACGGCGTCGAGTAGTTCGGCAGGGAGGGTGGAAGCGAACAGTTCGTCGTGATAGACGAGCGTGCGGGCGTAGAGGTCATCGAAATGATCGAGTGCGTAGCGATTGGACACGGTCGAATTCGCAAAAAGTTTTGCGTAGTAATTTTTCCATGTCTTGCCCTTGCGGTCGTCGGGCGACCAGTAGTTTTCGAAATTCGGGATATTCCACGAAACGACAAAGCGAAACGCCTTCGTTTCATTTGGGGCTAGTTCGGCTCCTGCGACGATTGAACAATGGTCGTTGCGCCACGCAAGATTGAAAGGTTCGTCATAGGTGCGGTGGCGAAGGGGTTCGTCGGAGGTGAATTCGTTCCAAAAGGTGACGATGTCATCCTGCCAGCCCATCGCACGGTTGTTGCGGTACCAGTTCGGCTGAACGACGGCGTTTTCATCGTCACAACCGAGGCAGAGATCGCCGTATTCGGCGGAGTCGGGGGTGACATCAACGCGGGTGAGTTTCACGCCCGCAAAGCCATCACATTCGCGGTTGATTGAATTTTGGAAGGGGTTGGCAAGCGAGAATGCGACTTCATACACGGTCGGTTCGGAATTGGTGTTGGTGAAGCGGATCTCGAAAAATGCGGCGGGAATACTCGACGCGTCGGAATCCAACGGAATCAAAGGGTTGAACGCCGTCAGGCTGACATCGCCGGGGAAGCCGCCTTCGGTGAATTTGAGGTTTGCGATCGGGAATTCTCCCGTGAATTCGCATTTGCGAAAATGCGGAAAACCGCGCATTTCGCAGGAAGCGGGACCGACGCCGTAACTCATACCGTACTGCCCGGTCAGGTTTTTATTATCGTCGGAGTTGAGGACACGGCAGACGCTGCCACGGCTGTTTTTTGCCTTGACGGCGATATGCGAATAGCCGTTGACCGAGCCCTTGTTCGGACGGTTGAAAATTTCCCAGTCGACCAGACGACCGTTTCCGGCAAGACCGATGCTCCCGGTGCCGATGCCGCCGAGTGGAAACGAGATTTCATTCAGTGCGTTACCCGTGTATTTCATAAAAAACATCCTTTCGGTCGTGATGATTTCATTATAGAGGCGAAAATGCCGAAAGTCAACAAAAACCCCTCCTGCACGGGAGGGGTTTTGACCGCGGTATTATTTGGCTTTTTTGAGTGCGGAGACCGCAACAACGAGAAGAAGCGGGAACAGCATTGCGGCGAACAGTCCGAGTTTCAGCCCGGAGAGTCCGAGGGCGCTTCCATCTGCGCCGGAAACAAAGCCGACCACGCTCGGACCGGAGGAGCATCCGATGTCGCCCGCGAGCGCAAGAAGCGCAAACAGAGCCGTTCCGCCGAAATGACATCTTTGCGCGGCAAGGCTCAGCACCCCAGGCCACATGATGCCGACAGCGAGACCGCTGACAGCACATCCGATGACGCTGACGACCGGGAACGGCGAAAAGACGGCGACGAAATACGACGCAAGACAGAGAACACCGGAAACGGCGAGATATTTTTTCAAATCAATCCGTTCGCCGAACTTACCGTAAAAGGTGCGCGATACCCCCATCAATGCGGCAAAGGTGCAGGGGCCGAGCAGGTCGCCGAGGGTTTTGGACACATGAAGCCCGGTTTCCGCAAAATACGAAGTCCACTGCGCCATTGCCTGCTCCGACGCGCCGGAACAGATCATCAGCGCAAAGAAAAGCCAGAACAGTTTCGAGGTGATCAGTTTGACAAACGGCGTCTTTTCTTCGGCGGAAGCCGACTGTCCGTCGAAGGTGTTGATCGGCGTTTTTGAGAACAGAATGGCGTTGAAGATCGGCTCAATCGACCATGCGACTGCGAGCCAACGCCAGTTTTGGACGCCGAAGACGACGAAATAAAGCGTGGAAAGAAGCACGGTGGCAACCTGCCCCCAACTGTAAAACGAGTGGAGCATACTCATCGCACTGCTTTTTTCCTTGCTCGGCAAGGCTTCGACAATCGGGCTGATGATGACTTCCAGGATCCCGCCACCCGTACTGTATAGAACGACCGCGGCAAGAAGTCCGATGTACGGATCGGCAAAGAGATCCGGCAAAAACGCAAGTCCGATCAGACCTGCGGCGCAGAAAATTTCGGATGCGACGACGAGATTTCGCCAACCGATCCGATCGGCATAACGGACGCAGATCGCATCGACGACGATTTGAATGACGAAGGTCACACTGACGAGTGCGCCGAGCAGTCCGACGCCGATGCCGTAATCGCGGGCAAAAGTCGCAAACAACAGTGGCGGAAGGTTCAAAACGATCGCCTGCGATGCGGAGCCGAGGTACGCCGCGTATTTGGTATGCGTGAAGGTCAGTTTCATAATTTTCCCACTTTCTGAATTAAACTTCGGAAACGCCGTTATTATTTTTGTATTTTTTCCACGGAATGCTCGCCAATGCGCTGAATAACGCGCCTACGCCTGCAACACCCACCCATGCCCATTGCGTCACCGTCCAGCCGTAATTTTCGGTCAGCGCACCGAAGGCATAGGCGCTGATTGCGGTGGCGGCGTAGGCAAAGGAGTTGAGAAAGCCCGAAATCGACGCCGTTCGACCGAATTTCGCAAACGACATCGGAAGAAAGGTGAGGTAGGCATTGTTCACGCCGAGCATACAGGCGGTCGTCGATGAGAGCAGGATGACGGGAATGACGGGGGTGCGAAATGAACTTGTGACGAGGATCGTCAGCGCAAGCGTCGAATATCCGAAAAGCACCGCACAGGTCAGGGTGCAGTCGTGCGTGAGCCTTCGTTGGACAAATCTTGCGATATACACACCCGAAATATTGACGATCGGCAGTACCAGTGTGATCAGCAATGCCACGGAAGCCGTGACCGAGAATTTTTCGGAAATATAGGTTGGGATCCACATCGTCACGCCTTCTTTGATGATGCCATTGGACATCATCGCAAGCGCGATGATCAGTGCACCGGAGGAGAGAATGATGCCGAAAAACGGCACTTTCCGCGTCGGAACGGGGTTGCTTTTTTTTGCGGGAACGCCGTCGGTCTGCGAAAGACCGATCTTATTGTGAAGCGATTTCAGTCCGAACAGACAGAAGCCCGTGGCACCCAAAAGCAGGATGACCGAGAACACGAATATGTAGCGCCAGCCGAGAAGGGGAATGATGAAACTCGGCACGCCGTAGGCGATGAGCGTTCCGCAGGGGTAGGTGGCGGAGAGAAGTACACCGAAGCGGCTCTGTTGTTCCTTCGGCACCCACGACGAGAGAATGGCAAGAAGCGGCGCCCAGACGAGGGATTGAAAAAATCCGTTGACAAACCAGATGCCGATCATCCATTTTGCGTCGGAAACGAGTGCCATACCGAGATTGGCAACTGCCGATCCGACCAGACCGAAACTGATGAGTTTTCGCGGATCAACGCGATCGACGAACAGACAGAGAATAATCTGCATTGCACCGTAGGAAATGAAAAATCCCGTCGAGACCAGACCGAGCAGACTTTTGGATGCCGAGCCTTCGGCACTGATCGCGGTCAGCGCACTTGTCCAGCCGTTGCGGCTGACATAACAGATACTGTATGTCACCCAAAGGATTGCAAAAATCGCACTTCCGTAGTACAATTGATTGCGAAGTTTTTTATTCATATGATCCTTCTTTCAAAAGGTGAGAGTATGCCGAAATATGTCATTGCGATCCTTGTTTATCTTGCCGCGGTCAATTTTGCGACGATGTTTTTGATGGGTGACGACAAAAGACGCGCAAAACGCGGACTTTGCCGTATCCCGGAACGAACGCTTTTGCTTTTCGCCGTCGCGGGCGGATCGGTCGGCGGTATGATCGGGATGTCCGTTTTTCATCACAAGACGAAGCACCCGAAATTTTTTATCGGAATTCCCGCGATCCTGATCGCCGAGATCGCAGTCGTGATCGGGATTTTGCGGTGGACGGGAAGATGACCGAATTCGCCGGATGATCCCGTTTTGCGTAAAAAGTATCATATGACGAACGACGCCCGCTTACAGTGTAAGGGGCGTCGTATTATTCGATGAAGGATCAGTTCATCTGTTTTCTTCTGGAAAGATTGATGGTGCCGTCCTGCATATCGGCGATGTCGCTGAGCACTTTGCCGGTGCCGTAAACGACGCAGGAGATCGGATCCTCGGCGATACGGGTTTCGATGCCGGTCTTGGCGTAGATCAGTTTATCGAAGCCGTAAACGAGGCTTCCGCCACCGGTCAGGACGATACCGTTGGAGGACACGTCGCCGACGAGTTCCGGGGGAGTCTTTTCAAGGACGGTGTGAATGGCTTCGACGACGCGGGTGGAGGCTTCCTCAAACGCTTCGAGCATTTCGCTGGAAGTGACGGTGACGACTCTCGGCAGACCGGTCATCAGGCAACGCCCCTTGATTTCCATCGTCTTTTCTTCGTCCATCGGGTAGACGCAGCCGATATTTTTTTTCAATTCTTCGGCGGTGCGTTCACCGATGAGGACATTGTGTTTGCGACGGACGTATTTGACAACGGATTCGTCGAAATAGTCGCCCGCGATCTTGATGGAGTTGGATTCGACAATGCTCGAAAGGGAGATGACGGCGATGTCGGTCGTGCCGCCGCCGATGTCGATGACCATATTGCCTTCCGGTTTGCTGATGTCGATGCCCGCACCGATGGCGGCAGCGATCGGTTCCTCAATAAGGTAAACGCGTCTTGCGCCCGCCTGAATACCCGCGTCGATGACGGCGCGTTCTTCGACTTCCGTAATGCCACTCGGCACGCAGATGACGATACGCGGCTTGGAAATATGGAAATTCGCAACACGGTGGATGAATTCTTTGATCATTTTTTCGGTCATTTCATAGTCCGAGATCACGCCCTCACGAAGCGGACGGATGGCGACGATGTTGCCCGGAGTACGACCGAGCATTTTTTGCGCGTCTGCGCCGACCTTCAACACCTTGCCGGTGTTTTTGTCCATTGCAACGACGGAAGGTTCCTGCAAAACGACGCCCTTGCCCTTTAAGTAGACAAGGATCGACGCAGTACCGAGGTCGATGCCGATATCTCTGCTGAACATATATATCCTCCTGACAGAATATCATTGATTTACAAAATGAATTGATCGGACGCCGATCGAAAACCGTCGCTTTTTCGCAAATCGGTCGATATTGTCGGTGCCGCTTTAATAGTATAACCGCTTCGGCGTTATTTTTCAATCAAAATTATCACAAAATTTGAAAAAATTATGACTTTTCTTCTGTTATAGTTCCCATTTCCGCATGAGTACCGCCTTTTTTTCGTGCTTTGGAGAGGCTGACGGCGTAGACGCGGGACGCACCGCCCCGTTTGAGGATCTTTGCACATTCGCCGACGGTCGCACCTGTGGTGATAATATCGTCGACCAAGAGGACTTTTTTACCCGAAACATCGGCGTTTCGTTTCAGATGAAATCTTCCGATGACACGCGCTTTACGCTCTTTATACCCCTTTGCGTCGGCTTGCGGGCGGGCAAAGGGTGCACTGTCGAGAAGCATTTTTGCGGGAATTCCGAGGGAGTGTGCAACGGATTTTGCCAACAACTCGGCGTGGTCGTAGCCGCGCCCGCGTTTGCGAATGTACGGAGTCGGTACCCATGTGACGACGTCGGCGTCCTGCGGTATATTTTTACGGATCGCGGCAACAATGTATTCGGAGTACACATCCACCGAGGAATTGCGTCCGTAGAATTTGAGATAACGAACGCCCTGTCTTGCACGACCTTCATACCAAAGCGCCGAGCAGGCGGCGTCGGCAAAATCGACTTTGAAACATTCCTCACTTCCGCGAATGTAACTGAGGTCGCGGGCGCATTTGCGACAGATCTTGCTTTCGTTCCCGACAAGAAACTCACCGCAGAAGGCACATTTGGGCGGGATGAGTAATTTTATGAAAAAATTAAAAACTTTTTTTACAAAATCGTGAATTTTTACTTTCATTTTTTCCTCCGATAAGGTATAATAACAGTTGTTACTTCATTTTCCGCCCGAAATCGGGCGTTGTGCCGCCGACTGTTTACGGGGCGGAACTATCAATGAGCATTGGATGATTATATGTCGATGAAACGTAAACGCCGCTTCGGTGACCGTGCCGACGGCAGAAGAATCAGAACACTCGATCCGATGAATCGGATCTCGCCGTATATTATGAAACACCGTCAGGATGCGTCGAATCTCATCAAGGATTCGATTGACCTTGAAAAGGTCGACGCGTACATCCTGCGCAAACGCAAGGAGGGCTTGACCGGCTTCGGAATCCTCCATGTACTGCTCGGCGCATATGTGCGTACCGTTTCTCAGCGTCCGTATATCAACCGCTTTATCAGCGGGCAAAAGATCTATGCGCGCAATGAGATCTCGATCATGATGGCGGTCAAAAAGAAAATGGCGGTCGACGGTCAGGAAACCTGCGTCAAACTGATCTGCGATCCGACCGACACGCCGGAAATCATCTACCATAAGTTTAACAAAATTCTCGAAGAAAACAAGACCGAAGTTGAAAATGACGGTTTTGACCGCCTTGCCCGGTTGGTCAACCTATTGCCGGGGTTCGTTCTGCGCTGGTTTGTCGGGATCATTCGACTGATGGATTACGGCGGATTTGCACCGAAAAAGATCCTTGAATTAAGCCCCTTCCACGGCTCGATGTTCATCACTTCCATGGGCTCGCTCGGGATCCCGCCGATCTATCACCATTTGTATGATTTCGGCAATGTGCCGGTGTTCCTTGCCTATGGCAAAAAGCGTCGTGAGTTCGAAATGAACGAGGAAGGTAAGATCGTCGAACGCAAGTATGTCGACTTCACCGTCACCACGGATGAACGAATTTGCGACGGCTTCACCTATGCCACGACCTTGAAAATGCTCCACAACTACTGCAATAATCCCGATCTTCTCGACACTCCGCCGGAAACCGTTGTCGAGGATATTGATTAGGAAGGTATATTAATGAGGTTTTTTTCCGCAAGACACGGCCAAGTTGCGCCGGAAAGTTACTATATCGATCGCGATCCGTTGTTTACGCCGAATGATCCTCCGCTGACGAAGGTTGGCTTTCGGCAGGCGGAAGCCTTGGCGTGCGAAATGGAAAAGAGGGACTTTTCGGGCAAGATCGTCGTTTCGCCGTATTATCGTGCGTTGCAGACGGCAAATGCCGTTGCGGAAAAGTTGGATCTCGGGCTGATCGTCGATCCGTTGGTACGCGAAATCCGGTTGGATCCGAACGACGGCTTTGTCGGAATGACCGCGGATGAGATTATGCGGAGATTTCCGCGGGCAAATTGTGAAATGCTGACCGAATATCCGTGGGTGACACAGACGCTCGAAGAACAGCAGGATGTGCTGAAACGCATTACGAAAGCGGTCGATCACTGGAAAACGGAGGAGTGCGACGTCTTGGTCGTGACGCACGGATCG
>DCHG01000073.1:13323-26672 GCA_002315595.1 Clostridiales bacterium UBA1758
GGATCGAGATTGCGTCGACGCTGATGATCTATAACTGTTCGCTGACGGCGGTGGACACCGTGACGGGCACGAAGGTCGGCGCGGACGCGAGTTTTCTGCCGGAGGAACTTCGGACGAATAACCTGACGCCTGCCGCGGAGATCGAAACAAAACTCGGATTGAGATGAAAAGTTTTTTCATTTTTCGGCAAAAAACAGTTGACAACCCTGCATTGATATAGTATAATAAATCTCGCGTTAAAGATAGAACGCACAAATGCGAGAGTGGCGGAATTGGCAGACGCGCACGTTTGAGGGGCGTGTGGGCAACCGTACGGGTTCAAGTCCCGTCTTTCGCACCAACGAAAAGGACACGATACGAAAGTATCGTGTCCTTTTTGTTTATACGGAGTCGGTGGACTTGAACCTTCATTTTGCGAAGCAAAATGATAGTCTTGCGGAGAAGTGGAGCAGTGGGAGCAGAGGAGTTCGCCGCAAGACGTTCAAACCGTCCCGTCTTTCGCACGCAAAACAAAGTTTCATATTGACGGTGAAGAAAACGTCTCCCTGCCTTTCAAAAAGGGAAAGGCAGGGAGTGGCGTGAAAATTACATAACCTAAAATAAAAAAGAAAGCATATGTGCGTTTCCTTCATATTGATCTTTTGAAAAAAGATTAAAATCAATGACCGCGTTTGATTCTTTCCACGGTTTCGTTGTATTCTTGCGGAGTGATGAGTTTTTCTGCCAACAGTCTTTGCAATTTCAAGATTTGTTGATCAACCGATCCGGTGGGAACATTGGTAGTTCCGTTGGATATTGCTCCGTTCGTTGTGGCAAGGGATGACAAATTATGGTAAGACGAGTTGAGATTTTCGAGTTTGCACTTCATTTCACTCGAATTGCACACGATTTCACCGAAAGCATAGATAAACAAGCCATAGATCCAAGAAAGGAGAGGACCAACCACAAGACACAGAAGACCAATGCCAACATGACCATCAAACCATTCTTCAAAGATAAGATCCAATGCGATTATGACATATGCAACGGCACATATCCAAAAAAAGATTTTTGCGAGTTTTTTGATTTTTTCTCCGCTGTTGTCAAACATAAGACAACTCCTCCCTTATTTGTCGCTTGTTGCGACCGATTGAAACTATTATAGTAAAAATATTTATTAAAGTCAATAGTAAAGATATTTACTAAAATAGGATAAAAAATACACCGATTGATATAATGTTTTCGGTGATGTTATGGACTATATTCGGGTGATCAAGGATTTAAGAGAAGACCACGATCTGACGCAGGAACAGGTTGCAAAAGTGCTTGGAACTTCGCAGACAATGTACGCGAGATACGAAAGAGGCGCGAATGAATTACCGATTCGCCATTTGATTAAATTGGCGGATTATTATCACGTCACGACAGATTATATTTTGGGACGCAAAAAATGACGATCGGTCTCGATGGTCATTTTTTTGAGATATTCATAACTTCAACACCGATGTGAATTACGACACCGGGACGATCACAGATTGTACCCTACGGGGGTGAGGGGGCAAATTGCAACGCCTACCGGCGGAGAAGGATCGCGGCGCGATATTTCATTTTCAGGCAGAAAATATGCAGGGGACGGGTGGCGACATACACTCGATAAAGAAAATCGTCACTGTGGATCGTTCGCTTTCCGCGGGCAACGGATTCCAGCGTGCCGAGGATCTGATCGCGGCGCACCCATTCGCCCGAAACGCAGTTATCGCCGATGATATAATACTTTCCGTCGCGGATCTTTGTGATACGGTGGAGGACATACTGTCCGTTGTCGCGTCGAAACAGTACCGCGTCGTTTTTATGAAATTCGTCGGTCTTCCGAATGGCGACCGCATCCCGATTTGCACGCAAAAGCGGGCGCATACTGACGCCGATCGTGTGATAGATCAGCACGCCGTACCGATCCAAGACCTCCTCGAAAGAAAGCGGTTTCTGTTTTGTCATGGCGCGATAGGCGACCGTTGCCGCCGAATCCTCCATATTACAGTGCGTCCGATAAAGCCGCAATTCGCCGAAGCCGGCAAGGAGTGCAAGCGTTTTTTTCAGTGCGACGGGCGATTTGGGACGGTAGATCTGTTGGATCAAAAGCGGATAAAATGACGAAAAGGCAACATTTTCGACATAGTTCGTTTCATCACGGACGATTTCCGAAACGGCGCAGACCGGGAAAGACACATTCGTCTGCTCGTTTTCTTTTCCCGCCCACGGAGTGCCGTAAACGCGGAGTACGCCGTCCACTTTGCGTAAAATCGGCTTATCGCCGTTGACGATGACGGTGCCCGGAACGTTTTTTTGCCAAAGGTGGGTGTGCGTGGTCTTGCCGGTGCCGCTTTTTGCGGTGAAAAGAAAGGCGGATCCGTCGACGGCGACGGCGGATGCGTGGATCACGCAGGCGTCGTAATCGGGAAGTGTTTCGGCAATCTTTCGGTAGTACGCCGTGCGCGCAAGCAGATCACGCGTCAACTTCGGCACGGGATTGCCTTCGATCGCCGCCTCTTTTTCGGCGGCGGTACGTTCGTACGCAATATCCTCGTCCGTGACAGTAACCGTGATATCCGGCACATCGTCGTCGCTTGCCAGATAATCGCGGCAAAAGGTTTTCATATCCTCCGTAGCAGGCGAAATGCGGATCGTCAGGTCTGCAATGCGAAGCGTCATAAAATCCATTGGGAACAGATCCTTTCGGGGTGATGATATAATTCTAGCAAACGACGGCGGATTGTCAAGTGATTTCCGTATCAAACGCAGTCGGCGCAACCGAAATCCGACGCAAAATCCGCCCGAACGGTTGACAACGGGGACGGAGTATGGTAGTATATTACAAAGGTTTCTTGTGACTGACGGATCAGCAGACGAACTGCGGGGAGCAAGAAATAATAAACGCCGACCGTCTGGGCACAGTTGAGTTTTCCGTATCTCAACTGTGCCCTTATTTTTTGATTGATTTGAGGAGTGGAAAAATGAACGTTTACGGGATCAATGACATCGCCGAACTCATCCGCGACAATGCCTATGTCGGACGCGGCATCGTCATCGGCAAATCCGCCGACGGCAAAAACGCCGTTTCGGCGTACTTCATCATGGGAAGAAGCGCAAACAGCCGCAACCGCATCTTCGTCGAAAAGGACGGCGTTCTCTACACCCAACCGTTTGACGCGTCGAAGGTGGTCGATCCGAGTCTGATCATTTACGCCGCACAGAAAAGATACCAAAACAAACTCATCGTCACCAACGGCGATCAGACCGACACGATCTATGATGGGCTGAAATGCGGCAAGGGCTTTGCCCAATCGCTGAAATCGCGTAAATTCGAGCCTGACGCGCCCAATCTCACGCCCCGTATCAGCGGACTGATGACCTTTGAAAACGGCGGCTTTACATACGAGATGAGCATCCTCAAAAGCGCGGACGAAGAAGGAACGGCGTGCAACCGCTATACCTTTGACTATGAGCCGCTTGACGGAGTCGGTCATTTCATCCACACCTACGAGGGGGACGGCAACCCGCTTCCCACCTTCCGAGGTGAGCCGGAACGGGTGATGATCCCCGCAGACATTGACGAATTCACGGATGCGCTTTGGGACGCACTCAATCACGAAAACCGTATTTCGCTGTATGTGCGCTACACGGATCTCGCAAACGGAAAAGAAGAAAACCGCCTGATCAATCAGAATAAGTGAGGGAACGAAAATGAAAGAATTCGAACTGAAATACGGTTGCAACCCCAATCAAAAGCCCGCGAAAATCTTCATGCACGACGGAAGCGATTTGCCGATTGAGATCCTTTGCGGTCGTCCGGGATTTATCAATTTTCTCGACGCGTTCAATTCATGGCAACTCGTCCGTGAATTGAAACAGGCGTTGGGACTGCCCGCCGTGGCTTCGTTCAAGCACGTTTCGCCGACATCCGCTGCCGTCGGCATCAAATTGCCCGAAACATTGAAGAAAGCCTGCTTTGTCGACGACATCGAGGGTTTGGATGACTCGCCGCTTGCCTGTGCCTATGCCCGCGCAAGGGGCACCGACCGTATGTGTTCCTTCGGCGACTGGGTGGCACTTTCCGATGTCTGCGACAAGACGACGGCGATGATGATCAAACGCGAGGTTTCCGACGGCATCATTGCACCGGGCTACACCGATGAAGCGTTGGAAATCCTCAAACAGAAGCGCAAGGGCAACTACAACATCGTAAAAATTGATGAAAATTACATCCCCGAAGCGGTGGAGCATAAGCAGGTCTTCGGCATCACCTTTGAGCAGGGGAGAAACAATTTCAAAATCGACCGCGAACTGCTTGAAAACCTCGTCACGAAAAATCGGGAACTCCCCGAAGACGCCGTGCGTGATCTCATCATTTCGCTGATCACGCTGAAATACACCCAGTCCAATTCCGTCTGCTTCGCCTACGACGGTCAGGCGATCGGCGTCGGGGCGGGACAGCAGTCGAGGATCCATTGCACGCGTCTTGCGGGAAGCAAAGCGGACACATGGTTTTTACGTCAGCATGAGAAGGTGCTGAACCTGCCGTTTTTGCCCACACTCGGCAGACCGGAACGCGACAATGTCATCGACGGTTACATCAATAAAAACGAAGAAGACGTCTGTGCCGAAGGCAATTGGCAAAAGTATTTTACCGAACGCCCCGAACCGTTGACGGAGGATGAACAGAAGGCGTTTCTTGCCGAAGTGGACGGCGTCAGCCTCGGCTCCGACGCATTTTTCCCCTTTGGCGACAACATTGAACGCGCCAAAAAGAGTGGCGTACGCTATGTTGCGGAGCCGGGCGGCTCCATCCGTGATGACCTCGTCATCGAAACTGCGGACAAATACGGGATGACGATGGCGTTCACGGGAATGCGTTTATTCCACCATTGATCGCAAAACGCGAGATAATGCTTGAACAAATCCATACTTTCGGGTATAATGAAATGAAATATTCAATCGGGCGCAGTTGCCGCCATCCATGCCCAAACGCGGAAATATGAGAAACGGGTGAAATTATGAATTTCTTTGAAGAACTGAAAAATTACGACGCCGAGGTTTCGAATGCCTGCGACCTCGAACTCGAACGCCAAAGGCACAATATCGAACTCATCGCCAGCGAAAACATCGTCTCGAAAGCCGTTTTGCTTGCGGCAGGCGGAATTTTGACCAACAAGTACGCCGAAGGCTATCCGTCGAAACGCTATTACGGCGGTTGTCAATGCGTCGACATTGTCGAAGACATCGCAAGAGAACGCGCCAAAAAACTTTTCGGCGCAGAACACGCCAATGTCCAGCCGCACTGCGGTGCAAGTGCGAATTTGGCGGTGTTTTTCGCACTTCTCAACACCGGTGACACGGTCATGGGAATGAACCTTTCGCAGGGCGGTCATCTTTCGCACGGCTCGCCCGTCAATATTTCGGGCAAGTATTTCAATGTCGTCCCGTACGGCGTTGATCCCAAGACCGAAATGATCGACTATGACGAGTTTTTGAAACTCGCAAAACAGACAAAGCCGAAACTGATCGTCGTCGGCGCAAGCAACTATTCGCGCATCATTGATTTTGCGCGTTGCCGTGAGATTGCCGATGAAGTCGGCGCGTATCTCATGGTCGATATGGCGCACATTGCGGGACTTGTCGCGGCAGGCGTTCATCCGTCTCCCGTGCCGTACGCCGACGTCGTCACCACCACCACGCACAAGACGCTTCGCGGTCCACGCGGCGGTATGATCCTTTGCCGTGAAACACTCGCCAAAGCCATTGACAAGGCGATCTTCCCGGGAACTCAGGGCGGCCCGCTGATGCACATTATCGCGGCAAAAGCCGTTGCACTCGGCGAAGCCATGACCGATGAATTCAAACAGTACGGCGCACAGGTCGTCAAAAACGCGTCCGCCCTTTGTTCGACACTTCAAAGCCGTGGCGTCGACATCGTTTCCGGCGGAACAGACAACCATTTGATGACGCTGAAACTTTTGAACAAAAACATCTCCGGAAAGGAATTGGAGGCGAGATTGGACGAAGTTCACATCACCGCCAACAAAAATACCATTCCCTTTGATCCGGCGAGTCCGTTTGTCACAAGCGGACTGCGTATCGGTACTCCGGCGGTCACCACGCGTGGTTTTGTGCAGGACGATATGGTCATCGTCGGAAACCTGATCGCCGATGTCATCGACGATTTTGACGCAAACAAAGAAAAAGTGCTTGCCGAAGTCGAACGCCTTTGCGCAAGCCACCCGATCTACTAAGGAGCAACAAATGGCATATTTATCCGATATTGAGATCGCGCAAAACTGTAAACCGGAACATATCCTGAAAATTGCGAAACGCGCCCATGTCGATGAAAAATACATCGAACAGTACGGTAATTACAAGGCGAAAGTCGACCTTTCGCTTCTTACGGACACCAAAAAGAAAAACGGAAAACTGATCTTGGTCACCGCGATCACGCCGACGCCCGCGGGCGAAGGAAAGACCACCACGACCATCGGACTTGCCGACGGACTTCGCAAGATCGGCAAGGATGTGACGGTCGCGTTGCGGGAACCTTCACTCGGTCCCGTATTCGGCGTGAAGGGCGGAGCCGCCGGCGGCGGATATGCACAGGTCGTTCCGATGGAGGATATCAACCTTCACTTCACGGGCGATTTTCACGCGATCGGTGCCGCCAACAACCTGCTTGCCGCAATGCTTGACAACCATATTCAGCAGGGCAATGCCCTCGGTATCGACGTCAAAAAGATCACATGGAAGCGTTGCGTTGACATGAACGACCGTCAACTTCGCTTTGTGGTCGACGGACTCGGCGGCAAGATCAACGGCACACCCCGTGAGGACGGCTTCGATATCACTGTCGCAAGCGAGATTATGGCGGTGTTCTGCCTTGCGACATCTATTTCGGATTTGAAGCAAAGACTTGCAAAAATCATCGTCGGCTACACCTATGACGATCGCCCCGTTACAGCGGGGGATCTGAACGCGCAGGGTGCGATGACGGCGCTTTTGAAAGACGCGTTGAAGCCGAACCTCGTACAGACGCTTGAAGGCACGCCCGCCTTTGTCCACGGCGGTCCGTTTGCCAACATTGCGCACGGCTGCAATTCCGTCATGGCAACGCAGATGGCACTCAAAATGGGCGACTACACCGTCACGGAAGCGGGCTTTGGCGCAGATCTCGGTGCGGAAAAGTTTCTTGACATCAAATGCCGTATGGCGGGCTTGACGCCGGACGCCGTGGTCATTGTCGCCACCGTCCGTGCGCTGAAAATGCACGGCGGATTGGACAAAAAGCAACTCGCCACCGAGGATCTTTCGGCGCTTGAAAAGGGAATTCCGAATCTTTTGCGCCATGTTTCCAACATCAAAAACGTCTACAAACTACCCTGCGTTGTGGCGGTCAACAGATTTCCGACCGATACCGATGCGGAGATTGATTTTATCATTAAAAAATGTGCCGATCTCGGTGTGAACACCGTCCTTTCGACCGTTTGGGCGGATGGCGGGAACGGCGGAATTGCCCTTGCCAAAGAGGTCGTCCGCCTTTGTGAGCAGGAAAAGGGGAATTTCGCTTTTTCCTACACCGACGACATGAGCCTGACCGAAAAGATCGAAGCGGTCGTCAAAAAGATCTACGGCGGCGACGGAATTAACATTCTGCCGAGCGCCCAAAAGCAGATCGAAAAACTCGAACAACTCGGATTTTCGCGTTGCCCCGTCTGCATCGCCAAGACGCAGTACAGTTTTTCCGATGATCCGACCAAGATCGGTGCACCGGAACATTTCACGGTGACCGTGAAAAACGTCAAGGTTTCGGCGGGCGCCGGATTTGTCGTCGTCCTGACGGGCGATATTATGACGATGCCCGGCTTGCCGAAAGTTCCCGCCGCCGAAAAGATCGACGTCACCGACGACGGCAGGATCGTGGGATTGTTTTAAGGATGCAGTGGGGGTGCGGGATTAAAAAAAACACCACTTCTGCGAAATCGCATAAAATCCGGACTGTCCCATATCAACAAAACAAAAAGCCTCCGATTTGAAAATCGGAGGCTTTTACTATTATCACTACTTACTTTTTGAGGTTGGATTTATCGGCGAAGAATTCCTTTGTGGTCTTTGCAACCACGCCGGAAAGGGCGAACACGGCGATGAAGTTCGGGATCGCCATGAGACCGTTGAAGGTATCGGTCACATCCCAAACGGTATCGAGGGAAGCGACGGAACTGATGACGATGACGATGATAAAGAAGATCTGATAGATCTTGGTGGACTTCATACCGAACAGATACTGGAAGCAACGCGTGCCGTACAGCGACCAGCCGAGAATGGTCGAGAACGCGAACAGCATCAACGCGATCGCGATAAACAGAGCCGCAAACTTATCACCGAAGACGGTGGCGAACGCACCTGCGACAAGTTCACTGCCGGGCTTGACGCCGAATTCAATGTTGACGCCGCTGGCGATGATGGTCAGCGCGGTCAGCGAGCAGATGACGATTGTATCAACAAAAACCTCGAAAATGCCGAACACGCCCTGATGCACCGGACTCTTGGTATCAGCGGCGGCGTGAGCGATTGCGGCGGTACCGAGACCGGCTTCGTTGGAGAACGCACTGCGGCGCATACCCCAAACGATGGTCTGTTTGAGGATGATACCGGACGAGGCACCGAAGATTGCCTTCGGCGTGAACGCGGTGCGGAAGATGAGCCCGAACGCATTGCCGATATTTTCAAAATGGAAACCGATGACGATCAGCGAGAAAACGATGTAGAAAAGGCTCATGAACGGGATGAGTTTTTCGGTGACGGAGCCGATACGCTTAATTCCGCCGAAAAGGATCAAAGCGACGAGGATCGCGATGATGATACCGCAGATGAGGCTGATTTTGAAGGTCGCGGTTGCCGCCGACGGAACGAAGGCGACGATGGCATTATTGATCGAGTTGACGATCGAGTTGGTTTGTGCACCGTTGCCGATACCGAGTGCGGCGAGTGAAGCAAGCGCACAGAAAGTGGCGGCGAGCCAGCCCCAGTTTTTGCCGAGACCGTTTTTGATGTAATACATCGGACCGCCAACCCAGTCACCGTGTTCGTTGCGTTCACGGAACTTGATGGAAAGAACGATTTCGGAATACTTGGTAACCATGCCGACGAGTGCGGCAAGCCACAGCCAGAACACGGCGCCGTAGCCGCCGAGGGCGATCGCCTGCGACGTGCCGACGATATTGCCGGTGCCGACGGTGGCGGCGAGGGCGGTGGTCAGTGCCTGAAACGGCGTGACGGAGCCTTTTGCCGCATTTTCGCGGTGGAACATTTTACCGATGGTATTGCGCATGGCATAGCCGAAGCGCGTGAACTGCACACCGCCGGTACGGATGGTCAAATAAAGACCGCCGACGATGGCACAGGGCAGAAAGATATACAGCCAGGCGACCGTATTCAACTGTCCCGTCAGGAATTCGACGATTTTTTCAAAGATGTTCATTGGGGATCACTCTCCATCGTAAGATTGAAAAAAGAAAAGACTTTTTTGTATTATATTACAATTGTTTGAAAAAATCTACATTTTTTTACAATTTTGCAAAAAAGTTTTCGGGAAGCAACGGACATTTGATTTTCGATTTTTGTTATTCGGGCTTTTCGAGGATCCACACCGACATTTTTACGAAAAATTCACGAAATCCCGGCAACACCGCAAGCGGGGCAAGGAAGCCGCGAAGCGGCACATTGCGACGATAGGCGACCTTGAAGTCGGCGAGCGCGGGAAGGTGACGGAACCGTTTGAGCGTCATATGGTTGATATAGGAAAAATACTCCGTTCCGTCGGGACGCTTTGAAATACGGAATTCAAGGCGTTCGTTGCCGTCCGGCAAATGCGCGACACATTCTTTATAAAGTGAAACCAGCGTCTTTTCCGAAAAGAACGCGTGTACCCACGGAATACCGATTGCGTCGCTCAAATGCGCACCGAAGGGGTGGTAATAGGGCGGGAAGTTCAGATAAAGCCGTCCGCCCGGTTTGAGAATGCGAAGACATTCACGAAGCACGCCGTCGGGATCGCCGACGTGTTCCATGGCGTCGTTGGCGATGATCGTGTCGAAACTTCCGTCCGCGAAGTCCGTATGCGCCGCATCGGCACAGACAAAACGGAAGCGTTCCTTTTGACCGAGTTTTTCGGCAAGTGCTTCGGCTTCGTCACGGTATTTTTCGAGAATTTCAAGCCCGGTGACATTGGCGCCGAGGGAGGCGTAGTAGATCGACTTGCCTGCGGCACCGCAACCGATGTCGAGAATGTCGCGTCCGCGGAACATTTTTTCGGGTGAGATGAATTCGGAGTAGAATTTGATCGTATTTGCACCCTTTTCAAACTGCCATTCGGCGTAGGTCATACGGTTGTCGTTGGCGAGATTAAAGGGATGCACGGGGAGTTTGAACGTTTTGTTCAGCCCGCGTGCGATTGCAAGCGAAAGGCTCATTGCCATCATTCCTTCTTTATGTATTAAAAGTATTATACCACAAGATCGGGGATGCGTGCAAGGTGGGGGGACGAGAGTGCGGTATCATCGTTTCCGCCATTTCCGCACGAAAAACATAAAAACCGCCGAGTCAATCGGCGGTTTTGCTAAAATTTTCAAAAAAATATTGTGAAAAGATTGACTTGACAGAAAAACAGTGGTATAATACATCGTCTGTAATAATCTGCGGGTATAATCTCATTCTTTTCTAAGAATAATTTAGCATTCTTTCGTGAAAAAATCAATGGTATTTTGAACGAATTCAACCACACACCCGAGTGTATCACAACAGAACGGAGTGAATGGATCAAGTGAACGAAAACATGGTAAAAGACATTGTCCTCGGACGCCATACCAGAAAGACCTTTGCGAAACTTCCGGAAGCACTTGAAATGCCGAACCTCATCGAGGTTCAGAAAAAGAGTTATCAGTGGTTCCTCGACACCGGCTTGCGCGAAGTCTTCAACGATGTTGCGGCCATCACGGACTATTCCGAAAACCTCGAACTGTCGTTTATCGACTACACGCTTTCGGATACGCCGAAGTATTCCGTCGTGGAATGCAAAGAACGCGACGCCACCTATGCCGCCGCTTTGAAGGTCAAGGTGCGCCTGCGCAACAAGGAGACCGAAGAGATCAAAGAGCAGGAAATCTTTATGGGAGATTTCCCGATCATGACCGATTCAGGCACGTTCATCATCAACGGCGCCGAACGCGTCATCATCTCGCAGATCGTTCGTTCCCCCGGCGTCTATTTTGAATTGAAAGACGACAAGGGTGACATCCCGACCTACGCCGGTACCGTCATCCCGTACCGTGGTGCATGGCTCGAATACGAAACCGACACCACCAATATGTTCTACGTCCGCATCGACAAAAACCGCAAACTGCCGATCACCTCGCTGCTTCGTGCATTCGGTATCTGCTCCGACGAACAGATCATTGAAATGTTCGGTGAGGACGAAAGAATTATTTCCACCCTTGAAAAATCCACCGCCAAGACCGAAGAAGAGGCTCTGATTGAGATCTACCGCCGTCTGCGTCCGGGTGAACCCCCCACGATCGACGGTGCGCGTACTCTCGTCGACAATCTGTTCTTCGATCCGCGCAGATATGATATTTCAAAAGTCGGCCGCTACAAGTTCAACAAAAAACTTGCCATTTGCAACCGTATCGCGGGCTATGCCCTCACCCGTCCGATGATCGATCCGATGTCGGGCGAGATCCTTGCCGATGTCGGCGAGATCCTTGACCGTGAACAGGCAGCCGCGATCGAAGCCAAGGGCGTCAGCGAAGCCTATGTCGACGTCGACGGCAAGGAAGTCAAGGTCTTCTCGAATGCGATGGTCGACCTCGAAGACTTCGTCGATTTCTCCGCGGAAGAAGTTGAAATCTCCGAAAAGGTGCGTTTCAGCGTCCTGCGTGAGTTGCTTGAAAATTTCGAGGGCGAATCCCTCAAAGAAGCCATCCGCGAAAGAGTGGACGACCTCGTCCCGAAGACCATTATTCAGGACGATATCTTTGCCTCTATCAACTATTTGAATAACGTTGCCCACGGACTCGGCAACTGCGACGACATCGACCACCTCGGCAACCGCCGTCTGCGCAGTGTCGGTGAATTGCTGCAAAACCAGTTCCGCATCGGCTTTTCGAGAATGGAACGCGTCATCCGCGAAAGAATGACCATCCAGGATCTCGACATCGTCACCCCGCAATCGCTGATCAACATTCGCCCGGTGACCGCGGCAATCAAGGAATTCTTCGGATCCTCGCCGCTTTCCCAGTTCATGGATCAGACCAACCCGCTTGCTGAGTTGACGCATAAACGCCGTCTTTCCGCCCTCGGCCCCGGCGGTCTTTCCCGTGACCGTGCGAGTTTCGAAGTCCGAGACGTCCATTACAGCCACTACGGCCGTATGTGTCCGATCGAAACGCCGGAAGGTCCGAACGTCGGCTTGATCTCGTATCTTGCTACCTTTGCCCGCATCAACCAGTACGGCTTCATCGAAGCCGCCTACCGCAAGGTCGACAAAGACACCGGTGTTGTCACCAACGAAATCGAATACATGACCGCCGACGTTGAGGATGAATACATCATCGCCCAGGCGAATGAACCCGTCGATGAACAGGGCAGACTCGTCAGACCGCGTATCACCTGCCGTATGAGAAACGAAATCGTTTCCGTCGAACGCGAACGCGTCGACTATGTCGACGTCAGCCCGAGAATGATGGTTTCCATTGCGTCTGCGATGATCCCGTTCCTTCCGAACGACGACGCAAACCGCGCCCTCATGGGTGCGAACATGCAGCGTCAGGCTGTTCCGCTTCTTGCCCCCGAACGCCCGGTCGTTGCCACCGGCGTCGAATACAAGGCCGCCATTGACTCCGGCGTCTGCGTCCTTGCCGAAGGCGACGGTACCGTTGCGTCCGTTTCCGCCGATATGGTCACGGTCAAATACGACAACGGCGAAACCAAGAATTATAAACTGATCAAGTTCCTGCGCTCCAACCAGGGCACCTGCATCAACCAGAGACCTATCGTATCAGTGGGTGAAAGGGTTGAGAAGAACACAATCATTGCCGACGGTCCTTCCACAAGCCAGGGCGAGATTTCCCTGGGCAAGAACATTCTCGTAGGCTTCATGACATGGGAAGGCTACAACTACGAGGANNGGGCACCTGCATCAACCAGCGTCCCGTTGTTACCGCAGGGGAAAGAGTCAAGGCAAGAGACGTTCTCGCGGACGGTCCGTCCACCAAGGACGGCGAAATCTCCCTCGGCCGTAACGTTCTTGTCGGCTTTATGACATGGGAAGGTTA
>DCHG01000019.1:0-54944 GCA_002315595.1 Clostridiales bacterium UBA1758
TCCCCAAGCCGATCACGACCGCAAGCGGCGGAATGAAGCAGAAAATGACGAGCGTCAGTCGTGCATTGATCCTTGTCGCCATGATGAGCGCACTGATGAACATGACGGGCGAACGGACAAGCATACGGATCATCGTCATATACGCGTTTTGCATATAGGTGATATCCGTGGTCAGACGGGTGATAAGCGATGCGGTGGAGAATTTATCGACATTCGAGAACGAAAAATCCTGAATTTTGTCGAAGATCTTTTTGCGGACATTTTTGGCAAGTCCTGTACCGGCGACCGCCGCAAAGCGACCTGCAAGCACGCCGAAGCACATTGAAACCATGCTCATTATGACCATGAGAATTCCGATTTTGAGGATATAGGGGAGACCGCCGTCCCCGTTCACGCCGACATCGAGAATCTTTGCCATGAGAAATGGAATGGTGACTTCCATAAAGACTTCACCGATGACCATGATCGGCGAAAGGATACTCGGCAGTTTATACTTACCGAGGTACCGCAGTACCTTTTTCCACATTGAAAGGCATACCTCCTTACAGTAATATAAACATTATAATAAAAATAAAATAAAAAGTCTTTATCAATTTATGAACTTTTCCGTTTTTCGTTGACACTGACGAAAAAAAGCGTAAAATAAAAATAAAGAAAAATACTTGGGAGGACGAGATATGAAACGAATCGGAATTCTCGGAACGGAAAATTCGCACGCTTATGCGTTTACGGAACTCATCAATCGCCCAAAAGAGGACGGCAACTACCGTTTTCCGAATGTACGGGTGACGGCACTTTATGCCCTTGAAAAGGCACCGAGCGAAAAAATACGGGACGAGATCGATTCGTCGATTACAATCGTCGACACCGTTGATGAAATGATCCCGCTTGTTGATTGCGTCATTGTCACTGCAAGACACGGAAAATATCACAAACCATTTGCCGAGAAGTTTATTGAACGCGGAATGCCCGTATTTATTGATAAACCGTTTACGATCTCGGCACAGGACGCCCGTGATCTTGTGGAACTCGCCAAGGCGCACAATGTGCCGCTTTGCGGTGGATCGGGGTGCAAGTATTCGCTTGATATTGAGTCATTGCGCGATGAACTGAAATCGCTTCCAAAGGGCGAAATTTACGGTGCGGCGATGAATTTTCCGGCTCAGATGGACAGTGAATACGGTGGATTTTATTTCTATGCGCCCCATCTTTGCGAAATGGTGACGGCGGTTTTCGGTGCGGATTACAAATCGGTTACGGCGATGGAAAACGGCGGAAATCTGAATGTCCTGCTCGGATATGAAAAGTTCAATGTTACGATGAATTTCATGCGGAACCACGAATATATCGCTATCGTGTATTGCGAAAACGGAAATATTGTCAAGGAAATCAAGATCGAAAATATCTACTTATACGAACTGGAAAAGTATATCGAAATGATTGAAACGGGTAAAATGCCCTGCGGATATAACGCGTTGCTTCAACCTGTTCTGATGCTGAACGCGATCGAAAAATCTCTTGTCGAAAAACGAATGGTGGAAATTGAGGAGATATGATGGAAATCAATCGAATTGTGAATGCCAAGGTTGTCACCCCTTACCGCGTGATCGAAAACGGAGAGGTGAGATTTGAAAACGGCGTCATCACCTATGTCGGAGCGACGGAAAACAGACCGGAGCCTGCGTTTGATGCGGGCGGAAAGTATATTGCGCCGGGTTTTATTGACATTCACACTCACGGTGCTGGCAATTGTGACTTTATGGACAGTACGGTTGACGCTTTTCTCGGTGCGGCGGCAACGCACGCGAAATATGGGACGGCGACGATTTTGCCGACATCCACTTCGTCAAGCCCTGAGGAACTTGTGACTTTTTTTTACGCCTATAATGAGGCGTTTCCGATCTGTCCGACGGATCTGCCCGGCGTGCATTTGGAAGGCCCGTATTTTGCCGACGGACAGCGTGGCGCACAGGATCCGAAATACATCACGCCGCCACGACCGGATGAGTACCGTGCCGCATTTGCGGAGTGTCCGAGAATTCTGCGGTGGAGTTCCGCACCCGAACTTCCGGGAACGGAAGAATTCGCACGCGAACTGGTCAGCCACGGCATCCTTCCCTCGATTGCTCATACCGACGCCGTCGACAGTGAGGTGATGCAGGCGTTTGAATGGGGTTACACCCATGTCACGCATCTGTATTCGGGAATGTCCGGGCTTGTCCGCCGCAATGCTTATCGCTATCCGGGCGTGATCGAGGCGTCATATATGATCGACGAAATGACGGTCGAAATCATCGCTGACGGATGTCATCTTCCGGCAAACCTTTTGAAACTGATCTATCGGGCGAAGGGGGCGGACAAGACCGCACTCGTCACCGATTCCATGCGCGGTGCGGGAATGCCGGAAGGCAGTACGCCGTATCTCGGAAGCCTGACCGCCGGTCAAAAAGTCATCATTGAAGATGGCGTGGCGAAACTGATGGATCGGACGGCATTCGCGGGAAGCGTAGCCACCGCAGACCGATTGGTCAGAAATATGATCCGTTTGGCGGGCGCACCTTTGACGGACGCCGTGCGGATGATGACCTCGACGCCTGCCCGTATTATGGGCTGGAAAAACAAGGGCGTACTTGCATCCGGCAGGGACGCGGATTTTGCGATCTTCGACGAAGATATTCATGTTTCAATGACGATCTCACGAGGAAAGGTCATTTTTGACGAAAATAAGTAATTTAAATATTAATGCAGAAGCGTTCCCGACAAACGGGAACGCTTTTTTGTATAATTGCGGTATTTTTTATTTGTTGATGTAATCCTTGCCGAGTTTTCCGTAGGCTTCGGCGATTTTGATGATGAGTTCGGTACAGTCATCCATCTGTTCGACGCAGGCAAGTTCAAAGCAACCGTGGTGGTTATAGGAGCCGGTGCCGAGGTTTGGGCAGGGAAGTCCCATATACGAAAGGCGGGATCCGTCCGTACCACCGCGAACGGGTACGGTGACCGGTGTTCCACCGAGAGCACGGACACATTCATACGCGATATTGATTAGATGACGGTGCGGTTCGACCATTTCACGCATATTGCGGTAACTGTCACGGATTTCCACGACCGCAGTGCCTTCGCCGTAACGGCGGTTGATTTCCTCGACGGCCTTGCGGACGACCTCTTTTTTGGCGGTCAACTTGTCCCAATCGTGGTCACGGAGGATATAGCGGAGTTTCGCCGAACTGACATCGCCCTTCATTTCAATGAGGTGGTAGAAGCCCTCGTAGCCTTCGGTGTATTCCGGGCGTTCGAGTTGTGGCAGAAGCATATCAAATTGTTCGGCAATGCGTGCGGCATTGAGCATCGCATTTTTGCCTGCACCCGGATGAATACTCTTGCCCGTGATCGTGAGATCCGCGGAAGCGGCGTTGAAGGTTTCGTATACGACGCCACCGAAACTTCCGCCGTCGACAGTATAGGCAAAATCCGCACCAAAGCGTTTGACATCGAACAGGTCGGCACCACGACCGATCTCTTCATCCGGCGTAAAACCGATCCTGATCGGACCGTGTTTGATTTCCGGGTGGTTGACAAGATTTTCCGCCATTGTGATGATTTCGGCAATTCCCGCCTTGTCATCTGCACCGAGAAGAGTTGTGCCGTCGGTGACGAGAAGCGTTTTGCCGACGAGATCGCCTAAAAATGCGCAATCGCTTTCCAACAGCGAAATGTTTTTTTCGGCGTTCAAAAGGATGTCACCGCCTCGATAATTTTCGATCAGACGCGGTTTGATATCGGTGAAGGGGACGACATCGACGACATCCATATGCGCAATAAATCCGATTACCGCGCCGTCGTAATTGTCGATATTTCCGTCAATTGAGGCGAAAAGATAGCCGTTTTCATCGACGGTAACATCACACAACCCGATTGTGCGAAGTTCATCCGCAAGTGCGTTGGCAAACGCCGTTTGCGCATGGGTACTGGGGCATTGAGGGCAGTTTTCATCCGACGCGGTCGGAAATGCCGCGTACTTAATCAATCTTTCATAGGCTCTCATCATCGTTCCCCTTTACTTGATATATTTCAGAAATTCTTCCGTTGCCGCAGGCGTGCCCGCAAGCACGGAGCATTTTTGGTGAAGGTCGATCTTTCCGCCGTCCATATTCATCACGACGCCGCCCGCTTCACGGATGATGACATCACTTGCGGCGAAATCCCACGGGCAAAGCCTTGCCTCGAAAAACACGTCGCAGCAACCGCGGGCGATACTGCACAAATCAATTGCGGCGGAACCCGAACGGCGAAGGTCGGCGGCGTGGTCGTAGGCGACGGTCATGGCTTTCAGCGTTTGATCGCGGATATCGGAATAGTAGACCGCCGTTCCGAACAACACAAGACTGGATTTGAGTGGCTTGCCGGACACATGGATCGCTTCTCCGTTTACAAATGCGCCTTTGCCTTTTTCGGCAGAAAACAGTTCGTCGGCATACGGATTGTAGACGATGCCCGCGATCACTTCATCGCCGTCGGCAAGTCCGACGGAAATGCTACTGTGATTGTAGCCACGCATGAAATTCGTCGTTCCGTCGATCGGATCGACGATAAAGCGAAGACCGTCGGAGTCCTCACATTCACCTTCTTCGCCGACAAAGGCGGCTTCCGGCATGAGTTTATAAAGCCCTTCCCGGAGCATTTGTTGAACCATAACATCATATTCCGTAACGAAATTCGCGTGCCCGTCCTTTGACTCAATATGGGTTGCACGGGCGTGAACGACGACTTCTCCGGCTTTTCGAATTAGTGTTTCTATTTCGGAATTCATAGCATTTTGACCTCTTTTTCGTACATTTTCGGCGGAAAAAGTTTGTGATAGACCGAAATGAGATCCGATCGCACGTCTTCGTCATCAATGGTTTCGGGGAAAAAACCCATAATGGCGAAATATACCCCGAAGACGCGTGCGCGTACGCCGGTCATACGAACGCCCGCACGGTCGTAAAATGCAATACGACGGGTGCGTAGTTTCAGTTCATCGTCGTTTTCCGCGTGTTCGGGATCTTCGACTTCGAGCATGATCGAGCCGCCTGCGGCTTCGCGAATGTTTTTGATAAATTCACTGCCGATTCCCGCACCGCGCTTTTCGGGAGAAATGGCATAGTAGTCGAGAAGCGGCGTTCCCGCCTTCGGTCGGGCAATAAGTGCGTAGCCGATCAATTTTTCCCCTTCGAATGCGCCCAATCCGAAGTATTCATCCATTTCGAATAGACGGGAAATGATCGAAAACGGACGAAGTTCCTGTGGCGGAAAGTCGCGTTTTAATTCGTTGGAATGAATTTGCTTTATTTCCTGAAAGGTTAAATTTCTGACGAACATGGCGCCTCCGTGACTCGTGATGTTTTATGTATTATACTCCTTTTCGTCGAAAAGTGCAAAATAAAACAATGCAAATCAATCGGGGACAATTAACGGAATATCGTCACATTTGCACATTGAAAGAAAGATAAATAAATGATATAATCACGACATTGTGTAATAATATGGATAAAAGAAAGGAATAACGGATGTTTCAAAGAATCAAAGCCTTGTTCGGTCCGCAGGATATGACCAAAGGCAGTACAATGTCTGCACTTGTCAATTTCTCGGTTCCGCTTTTGATTGGTAACTTTGCCCAGCAACTTTACAGTACAGTGGACTCCATCGTCGTCGGAAAATATGTCGGTGATGAGGCTCTATCCGCAATCGGTGCAACAAACCCGATTATCAATCTTCTTCTTGTTTTGTTTATGGCGATCGCCACCGGTGCGGGAATTATGGTCGCACAGTATTTCGGTGCAAAAGCAAGAGATGAACTTTCCAAATCCGTCGGCAACTCCATTACGCTGATCACGATCGCTTCTCTTGCCATTACCGCCATCGGTATTCCGCTTGCCGATGCACTTCTCACGGTCACAAAAACCCCGGTTGAGATCTATTCGCTTGCAAAAGATTACCTTGTCATCATCCTGATCGGTATGGTCGGAAGCGGATTTTACAATATTATTTCGGGAATTCTGCGT
The DNA here is from genome assembly GCA_002315595.1 of Clostridiales bacterium UBA1758. Taxonomy (GTDB): domain Bacteria; phylum Bacillota; class Clostridia; order Oscillospirales; family UBA1758; genus UBA1758. Next base: position 6,045 of record DCHG01000019.1, read on the forward strand.
GGACTCGGCGAATCTATTTTCCCGCTTTTGGCACTGCTTCTTGCTTCGGGACTGAACATTGTTCTTGACATTTGGTTTGTCGCGGGACTGAAAATGAGTGTCGCGGGCGCCGCTTGGGCAACGATCATTTCACAGTCCGTTTCGGCAGTATTCTGTATCATCAAACTGTTCACGCTCAAAAAACACGTTGACCTTAGTGCAAAAGAATTCGTCCCGGAAGGAAAATATACAGGTCAACTTTTGAAACTCGGTCTGCCCGCAGGTCTGACTCAGGCGATCTTCTCGCTTTCCATGGTCACCGTTCAGGCACTCACCAACAGCATGGGTTACCGCGTTGTCACGACCTCGACCGCGGTTATGAGAATTGACGGATTTGCGATGCTTCCGAACTTCACGTTCGGCATGGCGATCTCGACCTTTGTCGGACAGAATATGGGTGCGGGCAAAATGGATCGCGTCAAAAAAGGCATCAAGGATTGCACAAAACTCGGTCTTTCGACTTCGGTCGTTCTTGTTGCCTGCTTGAATGTGTTTGCGACGTTCCTGCTGAAACTCTTTACGACGACCGATGATGTTATTTCACTCGGTATTTCCGCAATTCGCGTACTTTCCTTTGGATATATCGCCATGGCGGTTATGCAGATCTTCGGTGGAACCATGCGCGGTGCGGGCGATACTATGCCGACGATGTGGATCTCTTTGATCACCACGGTCGTGATCCGCGTCCCGCTTGCTTATCTTCTCGCGTATCTGACACGCAGTGAAACCTATGAACACGGCAATCCGATCGTTCTGTTTGTGTCGCTACTGACCTCGTGGGTGATCGGTGCGGCGGCGAACTATTTCTGGTATCGTCGCGGTAAATGGATGCAAAAGGGACTTGTCAAACACGACGATCCCGTGGAGGTCGCCGAATAAGCGAACGCTTTTCCCGAACGGAGGGGTAAAATGCCATATTTTGATTGGACATATGTCGTTTTCGTTTTGCCGGCACTTTTGATTACGCTGATTGCAAGTGCCTCGGTAAAGGCAACATTCAACAAATACAGCCGCCATGCGTCACTTCGTGGTATGACCGGGGCAGAGGCGGTACGGCGCGTACTCGGCGCACACGGACTTGGCTATATTGTGGTGGAACGCGTCAGCGGTCAGTTGACGGATCATTTCGATCCGAAAAATCAAATTCTGCGCCTTTCCGATTCGACGTTTTCAAGTACCTCTACTGCCGCGATCGGTGTTGCCGCACATGAGGCAGGACACGCCATTCAACACGCAGAAAACTATGGCCCCGCAAAACTTCGTTCGGCGATCGTACCGATGACAAATCTCGGCTCTAAATTGTCGATGCCGCTGATCATTGCGGGAATCATTCTCAGTTATTTTGCAATGGATCTGATTGTGATCGCCTATGTCGGCATCATCTGCTTCGGCGCGTGTGTTTTATTTCAACTTGTGACGCTCCCGACGGAATTCGATGCAAGCAGACGTGCCATCAAGGTACTTAGCAGTACGGGGATTTTGGATCAAAGCGAGATCAAGGATGTTAAAAAAGTGCTCACGGCTGCCGCCATGACATATGTGGCGGCACTTGCAAGCACAGTATTGCAGATGCTTCGGTTGATCGTCATCGTCGGGCAAAGTTCCGGACGACGGAGAGATTAAGAGAAAAAACGGACTTCGGTGTATGCCGAAGTCCGTTTTGGTTTGTGGTTTCGTTATGTTTTCGATGACAACAGATTGCAGACGGGACGGAAAGCAGAGTCGATGAACATCAGTTTCCATTGTGCGGTGGGGGCAACGAGGTCGACGACTTCACCTGCATCATATTCGGATGGATCGTAGGAGCAGAGATAGACCATTCTTCCGCTTTCGTTATAACAGGCGAGAATGAATGTTTTTGCGGTCAAACCGACGATCGGCATTGCAATGCCGTTGACAGAAAGTCGGAAACTGTCGGTTGCGTAATAGGTGTCCTCCGATTGAATTGCAGGCAGGTAGGTGGAGAGTGTATGCGGATTGAAAAATGAGAAATGATCGAATTCATAATTGTAGATCAAAGTGGCGATAAAATAGGCTTTTTCGGATTTGACCGAGATGTTATCATATTCTTCGTTGTAATCGTTACTGAAAAAGCGGAGCGCGAAATCCACAAGAACGGGAAATCCTTTTTTGACGGTTTGGTATGCGCCGGGTTCGATGAATTCAAGCATGGAAGAAAAGGTCACTCCGTTATATTCATGTTTGTCGAGAAGATCCCAAAGATCGGCGATAAATTCCCCTTTTGTGTCATCCTTGACTTTTGGTTTATTGAAAATATTGTATTGCGTTCAGTTGAGAATGGTAAGAATATTCAGTTCTGCGAACTGTCGGATCGGGGTGTCCAATTCTTCCGTCCAGTTGTTGATCGCGTCAAAATCCGCCGAATTCATCGTACTGTAAACACCGATCAAATAGGATAGAATGGATTGCAGGGTGACGCTCGACGAATCAAAGCCGGAAACGGAATAGGTCTTTTCAGCGTAACTTTTCGTTCTGCTTGGATTCCATTGGCTGAAAACGGTGTTGTTAAAATCCTTTAAATATGTAGAGAACGACACCTGATTGTCGTAGGCGACGATCACATCTTCGATTTCCAATTCACCGAAGATCAGTTTGAGAAATTCAGTGACGCCCATATTGAAATATGCGACATGGAAATCATCACAATAGGTATATCCAGGAGCCTCCATGGCGAGCAGTTGCTTAAAACGCTCCGTTCCGACAAGATTTGAAATCTCATAATCCACGCCGTAGCGGATACATTGGTAAGTACTCGGCGTAACCCATGTGACAAGGTCGTTTTGGTAGACGATGTTATGAATGCCCTGATACAATTTCTCGTTTGCAGCGACAAGATTTTCGGCGACGCCGGCATAGGAAGGTGCAAAAGCGTAGCAGAACACGGAACAACCGTTTCGGGAAGTTTGCTGATCGATTAAATACTTCGCGGTGAAGTTGGAAACCGAGCCTGCACGGGAATGCCCGGTAACCCAGTAACAGAGGTTTCCCGCATTTTTATCGGATGAAAGTTGATTGTCGATGATGTACTGATCGACGAAGTCGACGACGATCTTTGCCGAATCGGAGAAGCCCTTATGTTCACCGGAGGAACCGAGAACGAGATTTGAGTTGAATTCATATCCGTAGCCGCCACCGCGCACACCGATCACGATGGCGGTCTTTCCGGTGGGCGTTCCGTCGGCGTCGACAAGTGTTTTTTTACCGACGATGACGCCGATGCTTGTCGTGGTACTTGTACCGTTTACAAAAGTATCGTTCGGTGTGATAGCCTCAAACCCGATCTTGGACAGCAGTTGGGAGGCGTTTGTACTGTACGCGTTGCCCAATGCACTCGCAAGCACCACGGACATCGAGGAAAGATGCTTGTTGTAAACGGAGGGATCGTCCATAAAATATCCGTCGGAATAATAATACGGCGTCGAAGCGATTTCGGAACTATTATAGAGAGAATAGTCCGATGTTCCCGTCATAATGGCATAATCCCGACCTCCGACAGTGTAGAAAAAACGATCGTCGATTGCGCGGGACTTTACACCGCAAAAAGACAGAAATGTTGAAAAAACCAAAAGTATGGAACATGTTTTTATCATAAATCGCTTCATAATCGGAACCTCAATGAAAACCGAATGTTTGTAAATTTCGTTGTCTTAATTATAGCAAGATTATGCGAAAAATCAAATAAATTTTATTTTTTAATAATCATCGTCAATGGAAAAGCCATCGGGCGCTCGCCCGATGGCTTTTTGCGAAGAAGAAAGATACGTTAAGCGGCATGACGGCTTTCGCTGACAAACGACGTCATCTTTTCAATGGAAATACCGTATCCGCTTGTCGGATCATTGATAAACACATGAGTCACTGCTCCGACAAGTTTGCCGTCTTGCAGGATCGGACTGCCACTCATGCCCTGAACGATCCCGCCCGTTATGGCAAGAAGTTCACCGTCTGTGACGCGCAGGATAAAGTTCCGTGTATCATCGCCAGTTATTTTTACGATCTCCGCACGGTATTGCTTTGTTTCGTTGCCTTTGACGCAACACATGATCGTCACTTCGCCTTCGGTCGGTTCGCCGAGTTCCATGGGCGTTCCTTCGAAGCAGTCGGAGTTGATCGTACCGAAAATTCCTGCTTCACTGTTTCGGTCGAGATCACCGATGATTTTATCGGGATAAAATTCACCGATAAGCGAGCCCGGAATTCCGACGCGACCTTGTTCGACCGATGCAACATCGGAAGCAATCAGTTCGCCGTCAGTTGACGGGATTGTGTTGCCGTTTTTGTCACAGATGCCGTGACCAAGTGCGCCGAAATCCCCGGTGGATGGATCAAAATACGTCACCGTGCCGATTCCGTCGATCTCGTCGCGGATGATCAAACCGGCGCGAAACTGTCCGCCTACGTCCGCAACGGGCGTCAAAGATAGACTGATCTCATTCCGGTCTCGGATGACGGTAAGATCCAGCATTCTGCCACCGCTTTGTGCGACAGATTTGACAAAATCCGACGCCGACGAAAGAGTTTTTCCGTCAACGCTTCGAATTAAGTCGCCTTTTTTCAGTCCACTGTCCTTGGCGGGGGAGCAAACACCGCGGGAAGTTTCAACATCTTTGAAATCATCCACGAGAATTCCGTCCACCGTCATGCGGATGCCGACGGTTTTTCCGACGGGAATAAGAGAATCGTACGCAAATGCGACGGTAGCACAGATCGCCATGACGGCCATGGCGGCAGTGAAAATTTGAACTGTTTTTTTCATCTTCGCCTCCCATGCTCCGAAAAAATCGGAACAATGATATTTTTGCCGAAATCGCTTCAAAAAAACGAACTAAAAAATGGCAAAAAAAGAAGCCGACCTGCGGCTTCTTTTGATGAGAGGGAGAGAGAAGATGAATTAAGCCTCACGGATCTGCATTGACAGTCCGTCGGCGATCATAGCAATGAATTCGGAATTGGTCGGCTTGCCTTTATGGCGGGAAATCGTATAACTGAAATAATGGGAAAGTACGTCGATGTTTCCGCGATCCCATGCAACCTCGATGGCATGGCGGATGGATCGTTCCACGCGTGATGCGGTCGTACCGAACTTTTTGGCAATATCAGGGTAAAGCACCTTCGTCACGCCGTCGATCACGCTCGGATCGTCGATCACCATAAGAATCGCTTCACGCAGGAACTGATAACCTTTAATATGGGCGGGAATGCCGACCTCGTGAATGGTTGCGGTGACGAGCCGTTCGATGCTGAGTTGGGAAAGACCGTTTTTCGTTTCGGTTTCCTCAGAAATCATCACGAACGGTCCCGAACTGACACATTCATAAATTTTAGTGGCAAGATCGCCGTTTATATAGGGCTTGACGACAATACAGTGAACATCGTGTTCGTACGCGACGCGCTTCAAAGAATCGGTCAACACCGGGGCAAGAACGAAAACATAGGTCTTTGCCTTTGGTGTGCCGTTGCGGGCAGCGTCGGCAAGTTCATACCACGGCACACCGGCGGTGGATTCATCGACCACGACGATCCGCTTCATTTCATCGCCGAGTCTTTCGGTGATGGATGATACCGTTTCCACACTGAAAATCGGCAGACTGCTGTCAAAAGTGCGAAGTGATTCGCAGAGCATGGTTTTGGATGTTTGACTTGAAATCGAAAGAAAAACTTTTACATTATCATTCATTCAGATCATTCCTTATTTCGAAGTATTTCTGCGGTATGTCCATTCCGTGAATATAATCTAACATAATTATCCTTGCTTTGCAATCAAATTCAATCGTATTATTTCGACAGTTTACGACAAGTAATCGGAAGAATTGGTTATAAAAATGTCGAATAATGAAACATCATATCAAATCGGAAATAATAATGCGAAAGTTGTTTTGAAATCGAATTGATGATATAATGATTTTATGAAATGAGGTGTACGTATGAAAATCATCACCGGGGGCGCGGGAAGCGGGAAGACGACCGCCATTCTTCACGAGATCGATGAACTTGCAAAGGGCGGAGTAACGGGCATTCTGCTGATTGTTCCCGAACAGAACTCGCACAGTTTTGAACGAAGAATTCTTGAATATGCGGGAAATCGCATTGCATCCCATGCAGAGGTACTGAGTTTCGGACGACTCGCAGACCGCGTACTCGAAGGAAGACAGTTCCGCAACGCCCTTGATGACGGCGGCAGGATGCTTTGTCTGCACAAGGCGTTCGGTTATGTGGAAAACTCACTGACGGTTCTTCGTGGGGCGGGAAGCCCCAATATGCTCGGTCACGTTCTCGGCGTGATCGATGAAATGAAAACTTATTGCATTACGCCGGAAGCACTCGGCGGTGCCGCAGAAAACGCCGCACCGGAAACAAAAAAGAAACTGACGGATCTTGCGCTGATCTATGCCGCATATGAAAATCGTATCCACGGTGGAAATGCCGATCCTGCTGACAAACTGACGCGCCTTGCCGAGTCTTTGGAAAGCGGGGAATACGGGGCGGGACGAAAAGTTTTTATCGACGGTTTTACCGGATTTACGGCGCAGGAATACGCCGTCATTCGCGAACTGCTCCATTCGGGTGCGAATCTGACCGTCAGTGTGTCCTGCGGCTCCCCGGATGACCGTGAAAGTATGCACTATGCGCAGGGACGGGAAAGCGTCGGTCGACTGAAACGAATGGCGGACGAGGCAGGGGTGAAATGCGATTTTATTCATCTCGACAAAGACCTTCGTCATCGGGAACATAGCGCGATGTCGTATTTGACGAACAGTATTTTTTCGTATTCCGCGGAAAAATTTACGGGCGAAAACGGCGAAGTATTCACATATCGGGCGGCAACACCGAACGATGAATGTCGCTTTGCCGCCTGCGAGATCCTGCGACTTGTCAGGGAAAACGGATACAGATACCGCGAAATTGCCGTACTTTGCGGTGATTTTGAATCATATCGTTCGACGATTCGTGCGGAATTCGACCGTTTTGGTGTGCCGGTCTATATGGATGACAAGACCGAACTTCTTGCGTCTCCGCCGGTGGTTATGCTTTTGGCGGCTTTGGAAGCGGTATGCACGGGATTTCGAACGGAAGCCGTCGTACGCTTCGTCAAATGCCCGCTTGCGGGACTTTCGGCGTTGGAAGCGGATATTTTTGAAAACTATGTCACTCGTTGGGAGATCCGGGGTGAAAAGGCATTTATCGGGGAACGTGAATTTTATCTGCCGCCGGACGGCTTCGGCATGGAAAACGAAGGCAAAAAACTCCTTCATATTCTAAACCGCATCAGAATACGGATTGCCCGTCGTCTGCGCCCGCTTGCCGACGCTTTGCACGAAAAAAAGACGGCGGCGGAATTTGGCGTGGCGGTGGACGAGTTCCTCGAAGGACTGAATTTTGAAATCGTTGCCGAAAAAGAAGCGTCGCGTTTGGAAGAAAGCGGCGAGAGAAAGCAGGCGGACGAATACCGTCAGGTTTCGGATATCATGACCGCGGCCGTTACGCAATGCAGTGAAGTGTTGGGTGACGAGGAAATGGATCTGAAAACCTTTGCGGATTTTTTGCATCTCGTGTTGAGTCAGTACCGCGTGGGAACGATCCCTGCCGCACTCGACCGTGTCGCCGTCGGCGATCTCGGAAGAAGCGCATCGCGTGAGATCCGGGTGGCGTTCGTCATCGGTGCGACTGATACTTCCATTCCTCCGATCCTCGGTCAAACGAGCATGATTGACGACCGTGAACGCGAATTTTTGCTTGGAGAGGGTATCGAGATCGCACCGTCGGCATCCAAACGAATGGCAAATGAGATGGGCAAGGTGTTCAACGCGATCACATCTCCTGCGGAGCGACTGTATTTCAGTTTTCCTGCGAACGACGGCGAAAACGAAGAAAAGCGCGCGTCATTCGTATTTGAACGAGTGGAACGCTTAATTCCTAATTCTACGGTGAAAATCGAGTTGCCGCCGATGCTTGCCGCGGAAAAGCCGATGTTTTCGGAAGCCTGTGCGGCAATGGGCGGCGAGGTCGGCGAGACCGAAGAAGCGGCATACCGCGTGTTGAACGAATTTACGGAATATGCCGAAAGGCTAGAAAAGATCCACAAAACGATCAATGACGGTCGCGCACCGATAAGTGATACGGCTCTCGTTGACAAACTGTACGGCAAAAAGATCCGAATGTCGGCGTCAAAGGTCGATAAATTTGCATCCTGCAAATTCCGTTTCTTTATGGAGTACGGAATGGGTGCCAAACCCGAAAAAAAGTATAAAATGGATGCACCGGAGGTCGGCTCGTTTATCCATTATGTGCTTGAAAACACCTGCCGTGAAGTCGGCGAAAACGGCGGTTTTTCCGCGTTGCCGACGGAAGATATTCGCAAAATTTCCGAAAAATATGTCGATACTTTCATCCAAAACACCCTGCCGGATTGGGAAGACCGCAGTCCGCGATTTAGGTATCTTTTCCGCCGCTTGCGCCGTTCCGTTGCGGAAATGGTTGAAAATATCGCGGGGGAACTTGCGGTTTCCGATTTCAAACCGATGGATTTCGAACTCGACTTCTCCAATCACGGCGATCTGCCCGCAGTCACCATACCGCTTGACAGAACCGAAATGGAGATCGTCGGAAAGGTCGACCGAGTTGACGGTTGGATCAATGACGGAAAACTGTATTTGCGCGTGATCGACTACAAGACCGGCAAAAAGATATTCGATCTTCGAGATATCTTCAACGGTATGAATTTGCAGATGCTGATCTATCTGTTCGCATTGGAAAGTTTCGGCGATCAAAAATACCATATGCCGATCAAGCCGGCGGGCGTTTTATATTTTCCGGCGCGCTATCCGCTGATCAAGGTCGAGGACGACCTGCCCGATGATGAGTATCGGGAAAGAATGTACGGCGAACTGAAAAGAAGCGGTTTAATCGTCGGCGATGACGGCATCGTCACGGCAATGGAACATCCGACGATAGACTATGTTAATCGTTTCATTCCGATCAAACTGAACAAGAACGGCAGTATATCAGATAGAAACGACAGCCTTGTTTCCGCCGAACAAATGGGCAGACTTCACCGCAAAGTCGATGATATTTTGATTGAAATGGGCAATGAGATCGCATCGGGCAAGATCGACACCGATCCGCAGAATGAGGGCGAGAACACTACCTGCCGATACTGTCCGTATCATGCGGCTTGTCTGTTTGACGAAACGAACGGTCATGACCAATACCGCAAGAAGACGAAAAGAAGTATCAAAGAAATTCAGGATTATCTGAGAGGAGACGACGGAAATGGGCAGAATGTGGACGGATGAACAACTTCTTGCCATTGATCACAGGGACGGGAATATGCTGGTTTCCGCCGCCGCGGGATCGGGTAAGACCGCCGTGCTGGTGGAACGCGTTATGCGGCTCATCACCGACCGTGATGATCCCGTTGATATCGACCAGTTTTTGATTATCACCTATACCAAAGCCGCCGCTTCGGAACTTCGCGGAAAGATCATTGACGAGATCTCGTCGCGTCTTTCCGTCGATCCGAACAATGCACGACTGTACCGTCAGTTGGCACTTGCGTATTCGGCGAAAATTTCGACCGTTCACGCGTACTGCCTTGAATTAATCCGTGCCAATGCACATCGAATCGGGATACCGTTGGAATTTCGCATTGCGGACAGTACGGAACGCTCGGTCATTTTCGAGCAGTGTTTGGAAGAAACCGTCGAAAAAGCATACGAGGACGCAGATTTCGATCAACTAGCCGAACTGTTTTACGGGGAACGCAATGACGATCAACTTTTGAAAGCGGTCAGCGAATTATACGAATCGTATCGAAGCCATCCGTATCCCGATCAGTGGGCGGACGAAATGATCCGTTGTGCCGAAACCGACGAAACGGATATTGTAAAGACGATTTGGGGCAAATACCTGATGAATCGCGCAAAAACGATCGTGACGGGCGCAAGAGAATGTATCGAAAACACGATCGACGAGATCGAAAACGACTATCCTGAATTTAGTCCGTACCTGAAGGCACTTGGCGATGATCTTGATGCGTCGAAAAGACTGGAAAACGCGTTTGCTGGCGGATGGGACGCCGTACGGGAAGAATTGTTCGGCATCAATTTTACGGCTTTGGCAAGAATAAGAAACGTCGATGAAAAGTTACGCGATCGGATCAAGGCAAAACGGGATACTTGGAAATGCTGCGTCAAAAAACTGAAAGAGAAAATCTTTACCAGAAGCAACGATGAATGTATCGGCGATATTCATGCAACCGCACCGCTTGTGAGGGTGTTATTTGAAACCGTTCGACAATTCGACGCTGTTTTTTCGGAAGAAAAACTTCGTCAGGCATTAGCGGATTTCGGCGATTTGGAGCATATGGCGATCCGCCTGCTTGTTACGGGTGAGGACCACGAAGAATTGACGGATGTTGCATATGCGGAGCAGGCAAAGTTCCGATATGTCTTCGTCGACGAATATCAGGATTCCAATCGCGTGCAGGAAACAATTTTCCGTGCGGTGTCCCGTGGCAACAACCTCTTTATGGTCGGCGACATCAAACAGTCGATTTACAGTTTCCGGCTTGCCGATCCGACACTATTCGGCGAAAAATTGCGCTGCTTTAAACCTGCGGCGAGTGCGAAAAAAGGCGAGCCTGCGTTATTCGAACTCAGCCGTAATTTCCGTTCCCGCCCGCAGGTGTTAGATGCCGCAAATGCGTATATGCGTGCGCTGATGAGCGAGCAGGCGGGCGGCGTCGATTATGTCGGCGGTCAGGTCTTACAGTGTGGAGCACCGCAGAATTTTCCGAAATCCGATGAGAATTATTTGGCGGAAATCAATCTGATTGAAATGAAAACCGACGGTTCTGAAACCGACGAGGACGGACTTAATTCAGTGGAAGCCGAGGCGGAATTTGCCGCGGCAAGAATTGAAAAACTAATCGCGGACGGCTTTCTTGTGACCGATAAGGACGGCGTAAGACCGGCGAGATATTCGGATATCGTCATCTTCCTTCGCAGTACGAAAAACGCACCGGTCTATGCAGACGCATTGGCGGGAAGAGAAATCCCGTGTCGTATGGACAAGCAGGGCGCGTTTTTTGAATCGACGGAGATCAGCGCAACGGTATCCGTGTTGGCGGCGATTTCAAATATCACGCGAGATGTTTCGTTGATCGCGGCACTTCGGAGTCCGATATTCGGCTTCACCGCAGATGAATTGGCGGAGATCCGCCTTTGCGGAAAGGGAACGTTTTATTCTGCACTCCGCAAAGCGGTTATTGGTGGAAACCGCAAAGCGGACGAATTTTTGAAAGTGATCGCAAAATGGCGAAAAATGGCAGCAAATACAGGCGTGGATCGCTTGATATGGTCGATCTATTCCGAAACCGGCGCGCTCGGTATCTTTTCCGCCATGGAAAACGGAAAAGCAAGACGGGACAATTTGCAAAAACTATATGAGGTTGCAAAACGCTTTGAACACGCGGGTTTCAAGGGCTTGGATAACTTTTTGAAATATATCGAACGCGCGGGAGAAAGCGAAAAAAACGGCGAAGAAAGCATTGCGCCGGCAAGGGAAACAGCCACGAATGCCGTCCGTATTATGAGTATTCACAAGTCGAAGGGGCTTGAATTTCCGATCGTTCTGTTCTGTAATATGAATCATCAGTTCAATTTATCGGATCTGCGAAAGGATGTTTTGATCAGCGAACAGTTTGGCGTGGGTGTGAAATGCCGTCATTCAACGAAAAATATCGCATGGTCAACAATCGTGCAAAATACGGCATCGGACGCCAACGCACGCAAAATAATGAGCGAGGAACTTCGTGTTCTGTACGTCGCATTGACGCGTCCCAAGGACAAACTGATCATCGTTGGTCATCTTTCACAAACGGAAGAATGTTTCCATAAAGCCGCGGCAGCAATCAAGAACGGCAAGATCTCGCCCGAAAATGTGTTGGAAGGAAACTCGTGGATCAATTGGATGCTTTGGCCACTCCTTTTGGATCGCTTCATGCAAAACGGAAAATGTGTGATCAACTCCATTCCGAAAGACGGCTGGATGACCGAACTGTTTGACGTTCATAGAATCAATGTGGATGAAATCACCACGGCAAAGATGGTCGGAAAATCCAACGATCGACCGTTGGATACTGATCTCGTCGAGCGATATTATCAAGGCGCAAAGCAGGCGATTTCGGTCCAATATCCTCATTCGTCTGCGACCGAAACGCCGTCAAAACTCACTGCTACGGGAATTGCAAGAACCTTCTATGAATCCGAAGCGGCGGAAAACGCCGACGTTCTAATCAGTCAGAAGCGGACGCGGATCAAAGCTAAAAACGATGGACTGACGGCGGCGGAACAGGGAAACGCTGTTCATACCGCCATGCAGCAACTCGATTTTTCCGAGTGTGTGAACGCGGAAGGTGTACAAAGGGAATTGGAACGGCTGGTCGACAACGGAATTCTTTCGCAACAGGAACGGGAAGCCGTCGACACATCCATGATCGTTAACTTCGTGAACGATCCCGAAACGAATAAATTCATCGAAGGTGCGGTACACCGTGAATATAAGTTCTCCGTGCTTCTTCCGGCAGAGGATTATTACGGCGAGAAATTGAGGGACGAGAAGATCCTGTTGCAGGGTGTTGTCGACCTTTGGAATGAAACGGATGAAATTCGTTTGCTCGATTTCAAAACCGATCGCGTTCGGGCAGGGGAGGAAGAAGAAAGCGCGAAAAAATATCACGCGCAGATCCGTGCATACCGTTCGGCGATCGAAGCCGTCACGGGGAAAACGGTCAAAGAATCCGCCGTTTACTTCCTGCGTACGGGAAAATATATTTATGTAAACTAATTTAGCGCGCTTTCGACAAATCTCCGCAATTTCAAAGAAAATATAAAGAAAATATATTTTTCTTTTGAAAAAACTATTGCATTTTTACGTGGACTATGCTATTATATACCAAGTTACGTTTTATGTATGCGAGGTGAAAGACATGAAAGCTGGAATCCATCCCGATTACGGTCCCACTACTATCAAATGTGCGTGCGGTGAGGTTATTGAAACCGGTTCTACCAAAAAGAACATCACCGTTGAAATTTGCTCTAAGTGCCATCCGTTTTTCACCGGCAAGCAGAAGCTGGTCGATACAGGCGGAAGAGTAGATCGTTTCAACAAGAAGTTCGGTCGCACTACGAACAAATAACATGGGCAGTAAGAGGGCAGCATCATTTCGGTGCTGCCCTCTTGTGTTTACGGAGGCTTATGGATAAGATTGAAAAAAAGGAACGCGGCATTCTTGTGGGACTTTGCAGTCCCGCGTTGGAAGACGAAAGTTCCGACGATATTACGATGGGGGAACTTGAGGCTCTTTTGGATACGGCGGGCGGCGTTTGCGTCGGTAAGATGATTCAAAACCGTGAAACACCCGAAGCGGCGACGTTTATCGGCTCCGGCAAGGAAAAGGAACTGAAAGAGTATTGCGATAACCTTGAAGCAGACATTGTCATTTTCGACAATGAACTGAGTCCGTCACAACTGAAAAACCTCGAAGAAGCCCTTAATCTGCCGGTGATCGACCGTGCAGGACTGATTCTAGAAATTTTTGCACAACGCGCCCGTACAAGCGAGGGAAAATTGCAGGTCGAACTTGCGCAGTATCAGTATCTCTTGCCGCGTTTGATGGGACTCGGCAAGACGATGTCGCGTCTTGGCGGCGGAATCGGTACAAGAGGACCGGGTGAAACCAAACTTGAAACCGATCGCCGTCATATCCGATCGCGGATATCTAAACTGAAAGAGGATCTCGCAGAGGTACGAAAAAACCGTGCAAGTCAGCGCAGAAAGCGTGAGCGTGCTGCAATTCCCGTTGTCGCCGCCGTCGGTTACACGAATGCGGGGAAGTCCACACTTGTCAATTATCTTTGCGGATCCGATATTCAGGCGAATGACCGCTTGTTTGACACCCTTGATCCTACAACGCGCCGTTGTGAACTTTCCGATACCGTTAATGCACTCGTCAGTGATACCGTCGGATTTATTCGTAAACTGCCCCACAACCTCGTGGAAGCCTTCAAGGCGACGCTTGAAGAATTACAATATGCGGATATCATCATGCACGTCGTCGATGTGTCCAATCCTGAATGGCAAAATCAAATGCAGGTCACCGAAAAAATGATCGAAGAACTGGGCGTGCTGGACAAGCCACGCCTGACGGTCTATAATAAGGCTGATAAACTTGCCGATTCGCTTGGAATCGGGCAGGGGGAGGACGAATGTCTGATCTCCGCAAGAACGGGACTCGGCGTTGTAGAGTTGAAACAAAAACTCGTCAGGCTCGCCAACGCCGGCATCCGCCGTGTGAATTTGCTGATCCCCTATACGGATGCGGGCGCACTCGAACGCCTTTACCGTGAAGCAAAGGTCGTTGAGGCAAACTATATCGAGGACGGTATTTCGGTCGCGTTGGATTGTGACAGTGCGACTGCGGGCAGACTTGAAAAATGGATGGTCGGAGGAACGGACTGATGGCTGAATGGCTTGTGCCCTTCGGATACGGAGAGGACGAGTTTACCGAAAAAAAGTCCCGCTTTATCGGCAGAGTGTGGCATATTGAAAGTGAACAGGACGCGTTGGAGCATATTCGCAAGGTCGGGGAAATTGATGCCGACGCAAAGCATAATGTGTACTGTTACGCACTCCGTGAAGGCAATATCATTCGTTGTACCGATAACGGGGAGCCGCAGGGGACTGCGGGGCAACCCGCGCTTGCGGTTTTTCAAAAGGCGGGTGTGACCGATTTTTGTTGCGTCATCACACGATATTTCGGCGGTATCCTGCTTGGTGCAGGAGGACTCATCCGCGCCTACGGTCATGCGGCAAAGATTGGATTGGACGCTGCGGGAATTGCTGCCATGCGTCCGTGGAAAAGTTTCGTTACCGCTGTTGACTACGGGATGTACGACAGAATGTTAAACGAACTTGCGCCGTATGAGCCCGTCATTGACAACACCGAATTCGGAACCGATGTGACCATCGAGTTTTCCATTCGCAATGAATGTGTCGGCGAAGTCGCCGAAATGATCCGTGAAATGACTGCCGGAAAGGCGGAATTGATAGAACTGGGTGAAAGTTTTCGCCCGGTCAGATTGTGAGGTAATATGGAAAAGTTTGCATGGAGAGCGCGTGTCAAAGAGGGAATGATTGCTGAATACAAGCGTCGACACGATGAAATTTGGCCGGAAATGACCGAAGTTCTCAATCAGGCGGGAATTCACAATTACACCATTTGGAATATCAACGACGAACTGTTCGGCTATTACGAGTGCGAAAGCGTCGAGTATGCGGCGAAGGTGCAAGCCGAAAGCCCGGTCGTTCAAAAATGGAATGTGTATATGGACAGTGTGATGGAATTTGTTTCCGGCGAAGACGGAATGCAGTTGATGTTTACGCATCAATAAGGAGAGAAAAATGGAATTTCATTACCAAATACCCCAAAAACGCAGCGTTCGCGTCAAGCCCGGCGAATTTAAGATTGCCGCGATCGGTCTGCAACACGCTCACATTTACAATATGGCGGGCGAACTTGTCAAAGCGGGAGCCGTGATCAAATGGGCATATGATGCGGAACGGTCGAAAGTCGACGCGTTTACCGAAAACTATCCGGGCTCTGTTGCGGCGGAGTCCGTGGAACAGATCCTGAACGATCCCGAAATCAAACTCGTCATTTCCGCGGCGATCCCTTGTGACCGTGAAGCGATTGGCGCAAAGGTAATGCGTGCGGGAAAGGATTTTATGGCGGACAAGCCGGGATTTACCACGTTTGAACAGTTGGAGGACGCACGACGCATTGTCGCCGAAACGGGAAGAAAATATTTTATCTGTTACAGTGAACGCGTACAGAGTGAAGCGGGCATTGTCGCGGGTGAACTGATCCGTCAAGGCGCGATCGGCAGAGTTTTGCAACTCATCGGTACGGGACCGCATCTTTTGAATGCACCGTCCCGTCCGGATTGGTTTTGGGAGATTGAAAAGAATTCGAGTCTTATCAATGATATCGGCTCGCATCAGGTCGAACAGTTTCTTGCCTATACCGGCGCAAAAGACGCCCGTGTGAACTTCGCAAGAGTCGAGAATTTTGCGCATCCCGAGCATCCTGGCTTTTACGATTTCGGCGAATTTTCGCTTACGGGTGACAACGGTGCATCGGGATATTTCCGATTGGACTGGTTTACATCCAAAGGCGTCGGTACATGGAGCGACGGTCGCGTGATGCTGTTGGGCACCGAGGGACATATTGAACTTCGTAAGTACGCAAATCCCGGTGTGGAGCCGAAAGGCGAGTGGTTGTATTTGACCAATAACGACGGATCGTGGCAGATGCGTGTTGCTGATACCTGCGGTCAGCCGTATTTCTTTGATGTAATCGACGATTGTCTGGACCGTACCGAGAATGCCATGACGCAGGAGCATACCTTTATGGCGATGGAGATCGCCCTGAGGGCGTCGAAGATTGCCGAGAAAAAATAAAGTCTATCAAAAAAGGACGAAACCGATCGGTTTCGTCCTTTTTGTACGTGGCTTTTACGTTGTCATGCGGAAATCAAAGCGGGACGGAGGCGGGCAGGTGGTCTTGACTTCATCAAGGAAGTCGTGATAATCGCCTTTCGGACCGGCTTTGAGGCAGGCGTGATATTTGAACCAAATATCGGAAACGCTCGTTTCGCCTTCGCGGATATTGGAGTATTCGCGTTCGAACATCGGCGGGATATGATCGAGATGTCGAAGTTCAATGGCGGGGATGCAGGAATAGAGCGCGATACGCTCGTTATCACGAAGTTCGGCAGAGAGGGCGTTATATTTTTCCCAGCACTGCTCGTACTTTTCAAGTTTATTCAAAAGCGCAAGATATTCCTGCCAGAACATCGGATAGCGGTCGACAAAATCGAACGAACAGGCTTTTTCATAATATTCGCACGCCGTATCGTTGTCGTTCATGCGGAGTTTCAGCACGGCGATACAACGGTACGCCCACGGGTTCGGCTTGCAGGCGAGAGAACCGTCGAACGCTTTAACGGCGGCTTCGTTTTCGCCGCGCTCCGCAAGCATTACGCCGTAGTGATACATCGAATACCAGTTGACATTGGCGGTCTTTTTCACGCTTTCGGAAAGGATCTTAAACCAATTATCATCCACCATATACGAAACCGGCGCGGCTTCAATCGAAGGTGCGGCAAGCACGCCGTTTTCTAACAGACCGAGCCACGGAAGTTGCTCGGCGTTGATCGCAGTTTCGGGGAAGGTCAACCATTCGGGCGTCTTAAATCCGCCCATAAGTTCCACACGGTGTTGTTCCAAAGCCGCCCATCCGTGACCGAGACTCACAATGCGTTCGGGAGCACGGAAAGAGTCGCGGTGGAAGACCTCTTCATAAGCGTAAAGGGTATCCGGCGTGATCTTTGCATGGATCTCGTCGGCGATGTAGTCGCAGGCGGATTTCCAACATTCCTGACCGGATTTCGCGTAATCGGCGATGAGTTCGCCGAAGCATTGGGTGAAGGCGACCTCGGTCTTGGGTTCGAGGATAAAGCCGTGAAGTTGCGTCGGGGAAATGCCCGCCTGCAATTCAAGGTAGTCGCCTTTTCCGTCTTCGGCGAGGAAGTTACACCACTGACGGCCGCCGGGACCGTGCCCCCAACAGAACATTTTGTGGAAGCGGAGGTTTGCCGTTGACATATCGTAAACAGTGTAGCCGTCGCCGTATGCCGCGGCTTCCCACGGTGCAACCGTTCCTTCCGGGTACTGGAAGAAATATTCGGTGCTGTTTTTGATGTTTTTGAGCGAATAGGACGCGTCGTTGTCGGGGTTTTCAAGGTGTGGCATTTTGGTTGCGACCATCAGGCCCGGAACAGAGGGGATCTCTTGTTTCGTTCCGTCGGGGAGGACGCGGTAACGCTGTTCGGAGGTCGTGTAAATAACATCCGCAGTACCTGCGAGAACGCGAACGGAGTCATCCTCTCTTGCGGCGATATTCGTCCACCAATAGGTACTCATCGGCTGATCGGTGACATTCATCAAACGCGTGTGAATGAACAGTTGCTCGGCACCCTTCGGTAGGTGAAAGTCAATTTGCCAATAAAGTCCTTTGCAACGTTCGTATTCATAGGCGCGCAAAAATTCTTCGCCGTCTTCACCGCGTACAACGCCCAAATGGACATTGTCGAGAGTGATAAAGGAATGACCGAACTGCGAAGCGTTCCATTCAATGCCGCCACTCATCCAAGCATCGCGGATGGCGAGGTTGGCGGGTTGGAAAACGGGATTTTTGAAATAGAGATCGCGTCCGCTTTTTTTGGAATACAGTGAATACAGACGGGAGCCGTAATCGGCGAGAAACACTGCTTTGAGATTTTCGTTTTCCATCTCAAAGGTTTTGAGGACGACGGTGCTGCGGTCACGGGTATAGTTATCCTGCATTTTGTACGGCAGGACACGACTGCCGGTGCAATAGCCGTAAAGGTTCATTTGTTCTTCACTGAAACCTTCGGCTTTTCGTTTGGGATTGTGGTCGGGATCACGGAATACGGGAAGCGGATTTTCGCTTCCGAGCAGGGAACCGGGTAATTCAAGAATTCCGCGTTTGACGCTCATAATTTCACCATTCCTTCTTTTCTTTTTTATCGAAAGTTTATTTGATCTCTTCGATTTCGTAATTCTGCGAGCCCATGCCGTACTTTTCGAGCAAATTGATCTGAACGAAAGGATCACGACCGTGCAGACGGTAAAGCAGATGACCTTCGGTACCGAGTTCCTGACCGGAGGGTGCGCCGGACGGAATGAAATCTTCCACCTTGATAGCGTCGACGCAGGCGCGTTCGATTGCGACCATATCCTGCGAAGCCATGATGCCGATGTCGGGAACGATGGGTGCGGTACTCATGCCCCAGCAGTCGCAGACGGCGGTGATATTCATCAGAAAGTTGATATAGAAGATATGACCGGGTTTGAAATTTTTCAACACGGTGCTGGTGCAAAGTGCCATACCTTCCTGAAAGTCGTTGAAGCGGGCGGCGTCCATGGTAATGGCGTGAGTCGGGCAGGTTTTGGAGCAGTGCTGGCAGAAGGTGCAGGCGTGATAATCGATGGTGTAGTTGCCGTCTTCGTCAAAGGAGTTCGCGGTGTGGTTACAGTTTGTCACGCAAAGACCGCAGTGGACGCATTTGTTTTTGTCCCAGACAAGACCGCCTTCGAGATTGTGGATCTGCGAACGGGTGCGATCCGTGACACAGCCCATGGCGATGTTTTTGCACGCTCCGCCATAACCACAGGAGCCGTGACCTTTGACATGGGAGAGGTCGATGAGGACGTCGGCGTCTTTGATATTGCCGGCGATGTCGACGTTTTTCAGTGTGCGGAAGTTCACATCGACGGGGTAGAAATACTTGCCCGTGACACCGCAGGCGTCGACGATTGGAGCATCGAAATATTCGCGGGTGTAACCGCGGTTGGCGGCACCTTCGACGGTTTGGTCGGTGAGATACACATCCGCGCCGTATTCTTTGAGTTTATCGACGAGAATTTTGACAAACATCGGGTGAATCGTGGTATAGCCGATATTGCGACCGACGTGCATTTTGATGGCGACGAGTTTGCCTTTGACGGTCGGTCCCATATTCATTGCATCAATCAGTCGCACGAATTTACGCGGAAGCGTTTCATCCGGATCGTATTTGGTGTACTTGCAGGATGTAAAAAGAACTTTGGATGACATCATTTTCCCCCTATCTACGGTGATTCCCTTGGGAATCGGACAACTTGAACAAGGTCATTATATCGCAGGAAAGCCAAAGAATCAATAGACAGTTTCATATACGTTTTCGGAAATCTATTTATTTATAAAATTTATGCGGAAAAGGAAGTGTTTTTGCATTTTGTGTCGTATATATAGAGTAAAATGCCATAAAATACATCCCGATTTCGGAAGGTGAGTTCATGACGATCAGGGAAAGAACAGAGGTACGGGAAAAAAAGACTCTCTCCGTCTATGCAAAGGCGTCCTGCGACAGTGCGGGCAGGGCAAGGTTTGAGCAACCTTGTGAGTATCGCACCTGCTATCAGCGTGACCGCGACCGCATCATTCATTCCAAGGCGTTTCGTCGCTTGAAAGATAAGACGCAGGTCTTTTTGGCACCCGAAGGCGACCATTACCGCACACGATTGACACATACCCTTGAAGTTGCCCAAATCGCCCGCACTATTGCGAGGGCGTTGGAACTCAACGAGGACTTGACGGAAGCCGCCGCACTTGGTCACGACCTCGGTCACACGCCGTTCGGTCATGCGGGGGAAAGGGCGCTCAACGAACTTGCACCGGGTGGATTTTCCCACAACGGGCAAAGTCTTCGTGTCGTCGACCGACTTGAAAACGACGGGGCGGGTTTGAATTTGACCGTGGAAGTACGCGACGGGATCCTGTGTCATACGGGTGACAAGCGTGCGGACACTTTGGAGGGACGGATAATTCACTTTGCCGACCGCATTGCATATATCAATCACGACATCGACGATGCCGTGCGTGCCGACATTTTGCGACAGGATGCAATACCGCATGAGATCACCGATCAACTCGGCAGGACAAAAAGCGAACGGATCGACGCACTTGTGACCGATATTATTATGACGAGTATGGATCAGCCCGACATCATGCAATCCGACGCAAAGCGTGCGGCAATGGAAATGTTGCGGGATTTCATGTTCGAAACCGTCTATAAAAATCCCGTTGCAAAGGGTGAAGAAGGAAAGGTCGTCGAAATGATCTCCAAACTCTACGAATACTATGTCGAACGACCGGATTCGCTTCCGCCCGATGTGATGACAAACGTTCTTTCGGAAGGTGTGGAGCCTGCGGTCTGCGACTATATCGCGGGAATGACCGATCGGTTTTGCGTGGCAAAGTATGTCGAACTTTTTGTCCCGCAGGGATGGCAGAGAATATAAGATTTTTCGTTCGTTTATTTTACATTTCCCGGTAAATATGCTATAATATTTTATTCCGACAAAAATCGAGGGTGGTGATAAATTGGCTCTTCCCGAAAAGTTTATAGAGGATCTTGTGGCTAGATGCGATATTGTCGAGATCGTTTCGAGATATGTCGCACTTAACAAGCGAACGGGATCGAATTTATTTGGGCTTTGTCCGTTCCACAACGAAAAGTCACCTTCGTTTTCCGTCCGTCCCGACCGGCAGATGTTCCACTGCTTCGGTTGCGGCAAAGGCGGCGGTGTAATCCGATTTATCATGGACATTGAAAACCTCGATTTTCTCGATGCGGTAAGGTTTCTTGCCGATCTTGTCGGCATGAGCGTTCCTCAGGACGATGAGGATCTTGCGGCGCATAGACGCAGAACGGAAGCACTTTCCGCGGCAAAGACGGCGGCAAAGATCTTTTATGAAAATCTTCGTACGCCCGAAGGTGTACGCGCACTGGAATATATTCGAAAACGCGAATTGAGTCCGGAAACCGTCAAACGCTTCGGACTCGGCTATTCGCTTGACACATGGGATTCGCTTGTCAACGAACTTAGAAAACGCGGCTTTTCCGATGCGGCAATTCTTGACGCCGACCTTGCTTCGACCAATAAGTACGGCAAACTCTACGATCGCTTCCGCGGAAGACTGATGTTTCCGATCATTGATCTGCGCGGCAATGTGATCGCCTTCGGCGCAAGAGTGCTTGACGATTCACTGCCGAAGTACCTCAATAGCAAGGACAGTTTTTTATACAACAAAAATCGGCATTTGTATGCGATGAATATCACCAAAAAGACCACGGCGAAGCAAATCATTCTTGCCGAGGGGTACATGGATGTCATCGCATTGCATCAGGCGGGATTCGACAATGCGGTCGCATCACTCGGCACGGCGTTGACCGAAGAACAGGTCAATCTGCTTTCTCGCTACACGGGTGAGATCGCGATCGCGTACGATTCCGACGGACCGGGGCGGAATGCCACGGAGCGTGCGATCGGACTGCTGAAAAAGGCGAATTTCGATATCAAAGTGCTGAATATGACCGGTGCAAAGGATCCGGATGAGTTTATCAAGAAAAACGGGCGGGAAGCCTTTGAACGGTTGCTCAACGGCTCGGCAAGCGATCTTGAATACAAACTGTCAGGTATCAAAAAAAAATACGACCTCGGCGTGGACGACCAACGTGTGCGGTATCTGCGTGAAACGATCGAGTCGCTTGCTGACGTTCGAAGCAGTGTTACGCGGGAAATATACGCGGGACGTCTGGCGGAAGATACGGGCGTGACCAAGGAAGCGATCCTTGCCGAGATCGCACGCGAATACAAAAAGCGCGAAAAATCCGATAAACGCAAATACGAGCGTGCGGCAATGGATATTGAAAAGGCAATGCAACCGCGTCAGCATGGGCATAAATTCGAAAATATCCGAAGTGCGACCTGTGAAAAAGCGCTCATCGGCGCGGTCTACGACGATCCGTCGATTCTTTCAAAAATCGACGCAAAGATTTCGGCGGACGAATTTTCGGCGCCCGAATTTGCAAAGATCTATTCGATCGTCTGCCAAAGGATCCGTGACGGGAAACCGATGACCGCGGAACTGATCGAACAGGAACTTGATATGACGGAAATGGATCTTTTTTCCGAAATTTTGTCGAGTTATCAACGATCCGGCAACGCTTCGCAGGAAATCGAGGATTATATCGAAACGATTCGAATTGAGCATACCAAATCCGGCGAAGAAAAATCATTTGACGAAATTTTAAAAGCATATAGGGACAAAAAAGGTAATGGAGGCAGTAACAATGGAAGATAACAAGAAACTCAACGAGGGCACAAAAAAAGCAAAGACCGAAGCCAAGAAGGAAGCAGAGGTCAAACGCCCGACCTCCGAAGCAAAACACACCGCCATTGCGGAACTTCTGCGTTCCGGCAAACAGCGCGGTATGCTGACGAGCAAGGAAATCATGGACATCACCGAAACCTACGAACTCGACAGCGATGAAATCGACAAACTCTATGATATGATCGACAATCTCGAAATCGAGATCCCGGTCGATTCCTTTGATTTTGACTCGGTCGACGACCTTGCGGGCGATCTTTCCGATGTTGAGGAGATCCCGGAAGAGGAACTTCTTGATCCGACGGCAATGCTCGACGGATTTAACATTGATGACCATGTCCGCATCTACCTGAAAGAGATCGGTAAAGTCGACCTGCTTTCCCCGGATCAGGAAACCGAACTCGCAAAGAGAATGGCAGAAGGTGATGAGTCCGCCAAAAACGCTCTTGCCGAGGCAAACCTTCGCTTGGTCGTTTCCATTGCAAAGCGTTATGTCGGTCGTGGTATGCTTTTCCTCGACCTGATTCAGGAAGGCAACCTCGGTCTGATCAAAGCCGTTGAAAAATTTGACTACACCAAGGGTTATAAGTTCTCCACCTATGCGACTTGGTGGATCCGTCAGGCGATCACCCGTGCAATCGCAGATCAGGCGAGAACCATTCGTATCCCGGTACATATGGTCGAAACAATCAACAAAGTCATCCGTGTATCCCGTCAACTTTTACAGGAACTCGGACACGATCCTCAGCCGGAGGATGTTGCGGCGGAAATGAATATGCCAGTCGACAAAGTGCGCGAAATTCTTAAAATCGCGCAGGAACCTGTCAGCCTTGAAACTCCGATTGGTGAGGAAGAGGACTCTCACCTCGGTGACTTCATCCCGGACGAGGAAGCCTTGGAACCCGCAGAAGCCGCAAGTTACACGCTTCTCAAAGAGCAACTTGTCGATGTTCTGTCAACGCTGACTCCGCGGGAGGAAAAGGTGTTGAAACTTCGTTTCGGCATCGAGGACGGACGCACGCGTACCCTCGAAGAGGTCGGCAAGGAATTTAATGTCACCCGTGAACGCATCCGCCAGATCGAAGCAAAGGCATTGCGCAAACTTCGTCATCCGAGCCGTTCCAAGAAACTCAAAGACTTCCTGAACTGAGGTGCGATGAATGATAATCGGAATTGACATCGGGGGCAGCACGACCAAGATCATCGGTTACGAGTCGAAAAAACTGCTCTGCCCGATGATCGTTCACGCCGATGATCCGAAGGCTTCGGTCTACGGAGCATTCGGCAAATATCTTGACGAAAACAATTTGAAGATCAGCGATATTTCCCGCGTCGTGGTAACGGGTGTGGGATCATCGTTTTTAAGCGACGACCTTTTCGGCATTGAAACGGTACACGAGGAAGAATTCCTCGCCGTCGGACATGGCGGTTTAAAACTGTCAGGTCTTGAAAAAGCGGTCGTCGTCAGTATGGGAACGGGTACGGCATTCGTGGCCGCCAATAGTCGCAAACGCGAAGTCGAACATCTCGGTGGAACGGGAGTCGGCGGCGGAACGCTGATCGGACTTTCCGACCGCATCCTGAATATGCGCCATTTCGACGACATCATCAAGGTTGCCGAGAACGGGGATCTGACAAAGGTCGACATCTCCGTCGGTGATATTTCGTCAAAAAAAATATCCACAATGCTTCCGTCGACGACTGCGTCCAATTTCGGAAAACTCGACGATCTCGCATCAGGCGCGGACATTGCACTCGGAATTATCAATATGGTTTTTCAAACTATCGGCGTCATCTCGACATTTGCCGCCAAACTTGTCGGTACGAAAAATGTTGTTCTGACCGGCAATCTGACCAATGTGCCGCAGGCAAGGTCGATTTTTGACGGACTTGAAAAATTATACGAGATCAAATTTATCATTCCGGAAAACGCCGAGTATGCAACCGCGATCGGCGCCGCAATGAGTGGAGCAGAGGAACTTTAATGAAAAGCGTATTCGTCGAAGAAGACAAGGTTGAGATCCAGCATGATTATATGCGCAAATTGCGCGAAATGCTCGGAAATCGACGCGAAAACTATTATATTGACACCTATGGCTGCCAACAAAACGAAGCCGACAGCGAACGGATCGCCGGAATGTTGGAACAGTCTGGCTACCACCGCACGGAAAACGAAAATGAGGCGGATGTACTCGTCGTGAACTCCTGTGCCGTCCGCGGACACGCGGAAATGAGAATTCTAGGCAATGTCGGCGCACTTTCGCATATCAAGCGCAGAAACCCGAACGCCGTGCTTGTCCTTTGCGGGTGTATGGCGGGCGAACCGAATATGGTCGAACGGCTAAAAAAGAGTTTTCCCTATGTCGATATCATTTTTTCGCCGGACGCGATTTGGAGATTTCCCGAACTTTTACACAGAAAACTGACGGGTGCCAAACGCGTTTATGCGGTCGAAAACAAGGATTATACGATTGCGGAAGGCTTGCCCGTGTCCCGTAAGGACACATTGAAGGCATATGTGTCGATCATGTACGGATGCGATAATTTTTGCGCATACTGCATCGTTCCGTACACACGCGGACGCGAACGATCCCGCAGACCTGAAGACGTTATTGCTGAGGTAAAATGCCTTGTCGAGAACGGATGCAGGGATATTACGCTTCTCGGACAAAATGTTAATTCCTACGGTAAATATGATGATTTTAACTGCGATTTTGCGGATCTTTTGCAACGGCTTTCCGAGATCCCGGGTGAATTTCTGCTTCGCTTTATGACGAGTCACCCGAAGGATGCTTCCCGAAAACTCATTGATGTGATGGCGTCTTCGCCGAAGATCGCAAAATGCCTGCATCTTCCGTTCCAATCCGGCTCCGATCGGATTTTGAAGATCATGAACCGCCATTACGACCGTGAAAAATATCTTTCCATTGTCGATTATGCGCGTGAAAAAATGCCCGATATTGTCCTGACAAGCGATGTGATCGTCGGATTTCCGGGTGAAACGGACGAGGATTTCGAAAAAACCATTTCGCTTGTGGAGCGTGTGGGATATGACGCGCTGTTCACGTTTATTTTCTCACCGCGTGAAGGCACGCCTGCTGCAAAAATGGACGATCCGTTTACAAAAGGAGAAAAACAGGTGCATTTTGACCGACTTCTTGCGGTGCAGAATGCCATTTCAGAACAAAAGCACGCCGAGTATATCGGCAAAACCGTTCGCGTTCTCGTCGACGGCGTTGACCATGATGACGCGAGCGTGCTGACCTCTCGAACCAACGGCAACCGACTTGTGCGTGTGAAAGCCGACAAATCGTTGATCGGTCGGTTTATTACGGTAAAAATTACGGGATCTACCATGTGGTCACTGACGGGTGAGCCCGTTTTCGATTGAATTACCCTTTCCACAATGTCCAAAGAAAGGATGTTCCCGTTTTGGGAACGCGGGAAAAACATTGGCTGAACTATCTCCGATGATGCGCCAATACTTCGACATCAAAAGAAAAGTCGGCGACGCGATCTTATTTTTCAGACTCGGCGATTTTTATGAGATGTTCTATGATGACGCCAAACTTGTTTCAAAGGAACTTGATCTTACCCTAACGGGGAAGGAATGCGGGCAGGAAGAACGCGCACCGATGTGCGGCGTTCCGTATCACGCAAGCGAGATTTATATCGGTCGCCTGATAAAAAAAGGCTACAAGGTCGCCATTTGCGAACAGATGGAGGATCCGGCACTCGCCAAAGGTCTTGTCAAGCGCGATATTATCCGTATGGTAACGCCGGGTACGGTGACGGAATCGTCCATGCTCGATGAAACGAAAAACAATTTTATCTGCGCTGTTTTCGCCACCGAAAACCGTGCAGGACTTTGTTTTGCGGATATTTCGACGGGTGAAGTCCACGCAACCACTGCGGTGGGTAGCGACCTCGGTCAAACCGTTATCAACGAAATGGGACGCTTTTCTCCGTCTGAGGCACTTTTGGATGCAGGTGCGACCGCGCTTCCGGGACTGGTTGATTTTCTTCGCCTAAAATTGAATTGCGCGGTGGAAAGTATGCCGCTTGATGCGGAGGAATCCCCGGAAAATACCATTGAGGCACAGTTCGGCAAAACCACGGAAGCACTTGGAATTGCAGACGATGCCGAATGTATCGCGGCACTCGGTGCATTGATCCGTTATCTGCATGATTCGCTGAAATCCGATCTTTCCTATATTAAAAATCTCGATCGGTATTCAAGTGGGGAATTTCTCGGACTTGACATTTCAGCACGCAAAAATCTTGAAATAACAAGCACAATTCGAACGGGTGAAAAACGCGGGAGCCTTCTTTGGGTGCTGGATAAGACGAAATCCGCCATGGGCGGTCGACTGATTTGTTCGTGGCTTGAAAAACCGCTTTTGAATGTGGCTGAAATTCGTCGCAGACTGAATTCGGTCGGCGAACTGGTCAGCAATACCGAAGCAAGAGAAGAGATCATGGAAACGATGAGGTCTGTTCTCGACATCGAACGAATCATCGGAAAGATCGTCTATCGCACTGCGGGATCACGCGATCTGCGTGCGCTTTGTCAGACCTTGACGGTCATCCCCGACATTAAGGCGCAACTTACGCTCATGAAAAGCGCGGGACTTCGTGAGATCAACGCCGAACTTGATCCGATTGGGGAAATCGCACGCTTGATCGACTCTGCGATTGTTGAGGAGCCACCGTTTTCCGTCCGTGAAGGCGGATTTATCAAAAAAGGTTACAACGCCGAAGTCGACCGTTTGCATGAGATCCTTTCGGGGGGGAAGGGTATTATTGCCGCAATGGAGGCTTCCGAGCGTGAAAAGACCGGAATTAAGAACCTGAAAATCGGATATAACAAGGTTTTCGGGTACTATATTGATGTTTCTCGTTCATATCAGTCAATGGTGCCGGAAAATTACATCCGTCGTCAAACTCTTGCAAACAGTGAAAGGTATATTACCGAGGAACTGAAAAAACTGGAAGAAGAAATTCTCGGGGCAGAAGAAAAGGTCGTCGCTCTGGAATACCGTCTGTTTACGGAAATTTGTGATCAGGTCTCCGAACAGTCAAATCGAATTCAACTCAGTGCAGCGGCTCTTGCAAAGATTGATGTGTTTTGCTCCTTTGCAGAGGTTTCGGCGAGAAACAATTATTGTATGCCGGAGGTCGATGATTCCGATCGGATCGACATCCGTGACGGACGCCACCCGGTCGTCGAAATAATGATGAAAGACGCTCTTTTTGTGCCGAATGATACTTATCTCGGCGGTAAAGATGACAGAATGTTGATTATTACCGGACCGAATATGGCGGGAAAGTCGACCTATATGCGACAGACGGCACTGATCTTGCTGATGGCACAGTGCGGTTGTTTCGTGCCAGCAAAAAGCGCGACGCTCGGTGTTGTCGACAAGGTGTTTACTCGGATCGGTGCGTCGGACGATCTTTCCAGCGGACAGTCGACATTCATGGTTGAAATGAGCGAAGTTGCGTACATTCTCAAAAACGCCACCCGACATAGTTTGATCATTTATGATGAAATCGGTCGCGGTACATCGACCTTCGACGGAATGAGCATTGCAAAGGCGGTTCTTGAATACACCGCCAACACGAAAACACTTGGTGCAAAGACTTTGTTTGCGACGCATTACCACGAACTGGCCGCACTGGAAGGCATTATCGATGGCGTCAAAAATTACAATATCGCCGTAAAAAAGCACGGTAAAGACATCACTTTCTTACGCAAAATCATCCGTGGTGGTGAGGATAACAGTTACGGTATCGAGGTTGCACGACTTGCGGGTATCCCGGATCGTGTGACGGAACGCGCCCATGAGATCCTTGACGAACTCGAAAACGGAAGGGAAAGCGGAAGATCCGTGAACGTCAAGACGAACGATGAACCGCAGATATCTCTCGGTGGTATGGAGGGGACGGAACTCGTCGGCGAACTTGCAGCACTCAGTCCCGAAACGCTGACTCCGATCGAGGCGTTGAATGTACTCTATGATTTTGTCAATCGTGCAAAACGAATTTGATTGAACCCGTATTTCTCTGAAAAGGGGGAATGAAAATGCCGAAAATAATGAAACTCGATCCTCATGTGGCGGATATGATTGCCGCAGGGGAAGTCGTTGAACGACCTGCCTCCGTGGTCAAGGAACTGATCGAAAATGCCATTGATGCGGGCGCGACAGCGGTCACGGTGGAAATTCAAAACGGCGGAATAAGTTATATTCGCGTTGCCGACAATGGTTGCGGAATGTCCGAAGAAGATGCAAAGAACGCGTTTTTGCGCCATGCAACGAGCAAACTGCGCAGTGCCGAGGATTTGAACGAGATCAGAACAATGGGATTTCGCGGTGAAGCATTGGCGGCAATTTCCGCAGTTTCGCGTGTGACACTCATCACCTGTGAGGTGGGTGCGGAATTCGGTAGAACGCTTATTTTGGAGGGCGGCGAGATCATTGACAACGAGCCTGCGGGAGCCGCAGTCGGGACGACGATGATCGTCCGCGATCTGTTTTTCAATACTCCCGCAAGGCATAAATTCCTCAAACGCGATCAAACGGAGGCATCTTATGTCGCAACAGTGATTGAACAATGCGCGATTGCACACCCGAATGTTTCGATCAAGTTTATCAAGGATGGCAAGGAAGAATGCTTTACACCGGGTAACGGTGATTTGAAGTCCACGGTGCGCGCCACATTTGGTCGTGACTTCTCAAACGGACTGCTTTCTGTCGAGTATGAGGCGTCGGGAATTAAGGTTTCGGGTTTTGTCAGCAAGCCGCAGTTTTCACGCGGAAACAGGTCGATGCAGATATTTATCGTCAACGGTAGACCGGTCAAATCCCGACTTCTTGTCGCTGCTGTTGAGGAGGCTTGCAAGGGCTCCGTTATGGTCGGAAAGTTCCCGGGATGTGTGATTTCTGTGGGTTTACCCCCGAAATTGGTCGATGTAAATGTTCATCCTGCGAAAACTGAAGTCAAGTTCGCATTCGAAAAAGACGTCTTCAATGCGGTATATTCTTCGATTAAAAATGCGATCTCCGGCGACTCGTCTATGCCCGATATTCCGAAGAATATTGTGCAAAAATCTGCGGAGCAACAGCAACAGACGACCTTTAACGATTTTCATCAGGCGGAGAAGAAAAAAACTGTTGTTTTTACAAATGTAAGGCAAAACCACCTTACGGATATGCAAGCAAATAGCGGACGTTTCTTCCGTGAAAATCCGATTAAATACGAACTCACAAGCGAAAATACTTCCGAAATCCAGAAAAAAATGACGGGTGTTTCGGTGGAGATCACAACACCGACGACGCAATTCGTTTCTCATGTTCGTCCGATTGCGGTGGAGCCGCCCGAGGACGATTGGAGTGCGCCTTCTGAAAAGACTGAAACATTGCAATCAAGGGACGTTGCTTCTGATGAATTATCGAACGATCTGCCGTCCGATCCGACGGAGATCCCGCAAATTAATGACGAGGAATCGTTACCCATTGTTGTGATCGGTGAGGGGTTGAATACCTATATCTTTGCCGAATGCGACGGTAAAATATATATCATTGACAAGCATGCCGCACACGAAAGAATTCTGTATGAGGACGTCAAGCGTCGTGAAAAACGCCCGCCGAGTCAGATACTTTTGATGCCAATCACGGTCAATCTTTCCGCGAACGAATATGCCGCAGTGTGTGAAAATTTGGAATTGTTGAATCAATGTGGTTTTGCGGCGGAAGATTTCGGAAGCGGAACGATTCTTGTACGAGAAGCCCCCGCGATTATTGACGCGGAAAAAATCTGCGAGTCCATTCAAACCATTGCCCGTTCGCTGATGACGGGGGGGAGCGGGGAAGTTGACGCGCAACTTGAAAATATCATCCACAGTATTGCGTGCAAAGCGGCGGTCAAGGCGGGCGGTCGCCTCGGAAAGGCGGAAATGGTGGCGATCGCCGAACGCGTGCTGAATGATTCGTTGATCCGTCACTGCCCGCACGGTCGACCGGTGGTATTCGAATTGACGAAACGAGAACTTGACAGGATGTTCGGAAGAAGATGAAAAAAATAGTTTGCATCAAAGGCCCGACTGCTTCGGGAAAGACCGCACTTGCCGTGGAAATTGCCCGTCGGCTGAACGGCGAGATCGTCGGTGCCGACTCCATGCAGATCTACAAATATATGAATATCGGTACGGCGAAGCCGATGTCTGACGAATTGTGCGAAATCAAGCACCATATGATCGATTTTGTCGATCCCGCCGAGGACTATTCCGCCGCCCGATATGTCGAAGATGCCGCACAAGCCGTCGAAACGGTCTTTCAAAGTGGAAAACTTCCGATTCTTTGCGGAGGAACGGGGTTATATATAGATTCCCTCCTTTCCGGGCGTGATTTTGCGGCGAGACCGGGGAATGAAGAACTTCGCCGGGCGCTGAACGAAAAATGGGACGCGGATGGCGGTACGGAACTTTATCGGGAATTGCAATCGCTTGATCCCGATGCCGCAAATCGGGTGCATCCTAATGATAAAAAACGCGTTGTACGCGCCCTTGAAGTCGTAAAGGTGACCGGCGGAACAATCTCAAAACACAATGAAAAAACACAGTCCAATCCGGCGAGATACGATGCGGTTTCGATCTTTCTTTGCTTTGCCGATCGGGAAAAGTTGTATGCGCGCATTGACCGAAGAGTGGATGAAATGATGGCACTTGGGTTGATGGATGAGGTTCGGAGCCTACTTGATATGGGAATTTCGCAGAATTCGACGGCGATGCAGTCCATCGGCTATAAGGAACTTGTCGGCGCACTTAACGGCGACGGAACGGTGGAAGAAGCCGTCGAAAAGATCAAACAATCCACCCGACATTACGCGAAAAGGCAGATTTCGTGGTTTAAGCGCGACACGAACGCATTGCATTTAGAAGTCGACGGTGGCTTTGATGAAACCGTGTATTCCGCAATGAACTTTTTGAAACAAAACGGCATTTTTTAGGAGCAAAAACGGAGAATTATGAAAAAGAACGGTAATTTCATGATAACGATCGCATTGGTGCTTGTCGGCATTTTTGCGGTCGCATATATCGGCTACCAGGTGTACGACACGCTCAATGATCCGGTTCAGACCGTGAGCGCACTTTACACAACGGTGGAGGATTCCTTTGAGGTGACCGGTTTTTATGTTCGAGATGAGGATATTGTCCGAACTTCGACCTCGGGTGAAATGGAAATTTTACTTGATGAAGGGGAAAAGACCTCACGCGACGGCACGGTTGCGGCGATTTATGCCGACGCCGAAAGCCTTGGCGCAAATAAGCGGATACGCGAACTGAACAAAAAGATCGACGAACTTGAATATATCGTCGATTCGAGCCAGATCATCCCGAATATCGAGATCTACGACAAGCGTTTATCCGACAGTATGACCGAACTCAAAAGCATGATCTGTTCATCGGGAATGCGCAATCTTTCGGATCGTACCTTTGATTTGAAGGCGAACCTTTTAAAGCGCGAAATGATCAGTTATGACACCGACGCGTTGAAATCAAGCATCGTCGAACTGAAAGCCCAACTTGAAACGGAAGCGAGAACAAAAAGCAATGCGATCGCCTATGTTCATGCCGAAAGTTCAGGGTATTTTTCCTATTCCGTTGACGGATATGAGGAACTTCTCAACCCGGAAACGGTCGCGGATCTGACGCCGTCGATGCTTGAAACGATGAAAGCCGAAACGGTGGAAAATTCCGATAAGGTCGTCGGAAAGATCATCAAGAGTTATGTTTGGTATTTTGCGGCACTTGTCCCGGAAAGCGAACTGGACGAATGTAAGGTCGGAAATTATATGAATGTCCGCTTTGACGGGGATGGCGACAATATTATTTCGGTGAAGGTCACATCCATAAGTGATGTGGAAAACGGCATGGGCGTTGTAGTGTTCCGTTCCGATCGGAATGTGAATGGCTGTACTTCCGCAAGAAAGATCGCCATTGACGTCGTTTTGAAGTCCTATACCGGCTTGAAAATCCCGAAATCTGCACTTCGCTTTGATGAAAACAATGTAGAGGGTGTGTTCTGCATGGTCGACTCCAAGGCGGTATTCCGAAAGGTCACGAGGGTGTTCGACCGCGATACATATTACATCGTCAAATACGATCCGACCAACACGGACGGACTGATGCCGAACGATCAGGTCATCATTTCGGGGCTTGGTTTGGAGGATGGTCAGATCATCAAATGATACCCGCTTGAAAAAACAAGTCTTTTTTTGCAAGAAAATTCATTATTTTATTGACATTCGGCAAAAAAAATACGATAATATTATTGGGAATATATTGTCGACGCACTGGCGAACTTCATTTTTTAGTGATCAGATGATTTCGCTGCGTCAAATGAAGATAAAGGAGTAATTATCATGGGCCTGATGGACGAATTCAAAAAATGGGCGAAAATTTCGCCGGAGGATGAAGAAGATAACGAGGAAATGGAGGAGGAATTCATGCCCAAGAGCAAGAAAGATGACTTCTTTGATCAGACGCTTGCGGATCCTGCGCCGAAGAAAAACAATAAAGTTGTCAACATCCACACCACGACTCAACTTCAGGTTGTTTTGGTCAAGCCGGAGCGTTTTGAAAATGCGGCGGAGATCGCCGATCATCTAAAAGAACGTCGTACGGTCGTGATCAACCTGGAATCCACCGGCAAAGAAGTCGCACGCCGCTTGGTCGACTTCCTCAGCGGTGTTGCTTACGCCAACGAAGGAAAGATCAAACGCGTTGCCAATAATACTTATATCATCACCCCGTACAATGTCGACATTATGGGTGATTTGATCGACGAACTCGAAAACAACGGTCTTTACTTTTAAAAAATAAGGAAATTGTAACGAAAGGAAGCCTTCTTCAAGAAGGCGGGAGATTACGATGCTTACACCACAGGAAGTGAATGAACAGCGCTTTGAAAAAGCAGTATTCGGTGGTTATGATATGTCCGCCGTCGACTCGTTCCTCGATGAACTCGGCAACGATTACGGCGCACTTTATAAAGAAAACGCTCTTTTGAAGAACAAAATGAAGGTTCTTGCGGAGGCGGTTGAAGAATATCGCAGTGTCGATGAATCCATGCGGAAGACACTTTTCTCGGCACAGAATATGGCAAAGGAAATGGTTGACGAGGCACAAAAGAAAGCCGACGAACTGCTAGCCGATGCAGAAAAGAAGTCAACGGAAATGCTTGCCGACGCCGAACAGAAATCCGCGGAAATGCTCCAAAAGGCGAATGATGACGTATCCACGATCGAAGTTCGCACCAAAAACGGCATAAAGTTTGAGCAGGAAAAACTCGACGAACTCAAAAAGATCACTGCGGAATTCGTCGCAAGAATCAAGGATTCTTTCGAAACCGAGATTTTGACGATCGAGGAATTGCGTGATTCCGAACAACTTGAAATCGTTGAACCGAAGCCCATTGTCGAACAGAAGCCGGAGCCGTCGGAGGAACGTGTGGAAGTCGTCAACGAAACGGAACCCGATGAGGAGCCGGAAGAAGTTCAGGTCGAGATGCCGGTAGAGATTCCTCAGGTCGGTGATGTATCCGAGGACACCATGAGTGCGGCAATCGCCAAGGCACTTGCCGAAGCCGTGGATGAAGAATCCCGCAAGATTCGGGAAGAAAAAGATACGGAAGAGGATTCCGAAAAGGTTTTTAATGAAAAAATCGATGAACAGAAGCAATCCGAGGATGAAGAATTTTTTAATTTTCATCTCGATGACTCCGTGATCAAACCCAGAAAGCGCAAAAACGAAGCCGGCGAAAAGGACAATTCTTTCGCAAATGACTATAAAATCATCGGTCGATAATAATATCATATGAATGGGGACGGCGGCTATTCCGCCGCCCTTTTTCGACATTTTGGGAAACATCCCTTGAAAGGAACAACATGGTTTATTTTCTTGCAATCGCGTTGGGCGTGGCACTCGACCGAATTGTCAAAATGTGGACGATTTTTGAATTGAAGCCCGTTTCGGACATTCCACTGATTGAGGGAATTTTTCACCTGACTTATGAGGAAAACACCGGCGCGGCATACGGAATGATGAGCGATTATCCGATCCTTTTGATCGTTGCGCCGCTTGTCAGTATTATTGCACTTTCGGTTTTGCTTGCGTTAAAGAAATTTGATCATCCGTTAGGGGAGTGGGCGACGACGCTTGTGGTATCCGGTGCAATCGGAAATTTGATCGACCGTTGGGTGCTTGGATATGTGGTCGATCTTTTCTATGTAAAGGTAATTAACTTTGCGGTATTTAATGTGGCGGATATTTTCGTGACGGTCGGTGGTGCATTATTCGTTTTGTATATTTTTCTTTTTTACGGCAAGAAAAAGCCGATTTCCGAACAAATCGCAAAAAATTCGCAACAAAAACCGCTTGATACGAAAATCTTTTCGAAAGAGGATGAAACGCTGTGAAGTCATTTAACTTTACAGTTAATGTAGAACAAAACCTCATCCGTGCAGATGTTTTTGTTGCGGAGTCTGTGCCGGAACTCACACGAAATGCCGCCCAGCACCTCTTTGATAACGGTCATATTCGCTCGGACGGAAAGCCGATCAAGAAGAATATGAAGTTGAAAGCCGGAACGGCATTGGAGATCGAGATGCCGGATGCGGAACCGATCGAGGCGCAGGCGGAAAACATCGCACTCGACATCATCTATGAGGATGATGATCTGCTTGTCATCAACAAACCGCGTGGAATGGTGGTACATCCTGCCGCAGGAAACCCTTCAGGGACGCTTGTCAATGCTTTGCTTGCGCATTGTGGGGACTCTTTATCGGGCATCAATGGGAAAATCCGACCGGGCATCGTTCACCGATTGGATAAGGACACTTCCGGGTTGATGCTTGCGGCAAAAAACGACCGTTCCCATGTATCGCTTGCGGCTCAGATTGGAAAACACACCGCCGCACGTGTCTATGAGGCGATCGTCGTCGGCAATTTAAGGGAAAATTCGGGCGTCATTGATGCACCGATCGGACGAAGTAAACTCGATCGAAAGAAAATGGCGGTCACCGAACAGAATTCAAAGACTGCGCGCACGCATTATGAGGTGATCGCACGCTACTGCGGCTACACCTATGTTCGTTGTAAACTGGAAACCGGGCGGACGCACCAGATCCGCGTCCATATGGCGCATATCGGACACCCGGTGGCGGGCGATACGGTCTATGGCGGAAAAAACGATCCGCTTCGTTTGGGTGGTCAGTGCCTTCATTCGCGTGAAATCGAATTCACGCACCCTTCTACCGGGGAAAGGCTTCATTTTACGACCGATTTGCCCGAATATTTTGCAAAACTACTGAAAAGGTTTGAGGATATTTCGAATGGGTAAATTTGACGGAGTACTGTTTTTGAGCGATTTTGACGGTACATACCTCGATAGCGAAGGAAAACAGTTGCCCGAAAATATCGACGCAGTGCGATATTTTATGTCGCAGGGCGGCAAATTCACGATCTGTACGGGACGGACTTATCCCGTCTTTGCAGAACAGTTTCAAAAAATGCAGGTGCCGGTGAATGCGCCGATCATTGTGTGCAACGGTGGCATGATCGTTGATTTGGAAAAGGACGAAATTTTATTTCAGCAACCCTATGACTTCGATGTCAAACAGATCGCACGAATGGTGCATGAAATCGAGCCAGATGTCGGCATTGAACTTCATTGCGGCAAGACGGACTATATCATCCATAACAGTACGGCTTCGGATTATCACATGAGTTTCACCGGCGGAAAACCGATCTATTGCGATATTAATTCAGCACCGGATGTGATCAACAAGATCGTTTTTACGGATAAAAACCACGAACGGCTCGAAAGAGTCAAAAAGATGGTTTTGAATAGTGAATATGCGGATTGCGTTGAGATCAACTTCGGTCATTCGTATTTTCTTGATACCCTGCCCGTCGGCTTGAACAAGGGTAACGGCGCATTGAAACTCGCTGAAATTCTCGGTGTGAAAACCGATGATCTTTACGGTGCGGGCGATTATTACATTGACGTGCCGTTATTGGCGGTTTCAAAGATCGGCTTTGTGCCGGAAAATGCGCCGGATGATATTCGCGCACTCGGATATCGAATTGTGCGGCATTGTGACCACGCGTCCGTGGCACACTGCATTGAAATATTGGATGGACTGTACGCCTGATCGGCGGATTATCCACAGAAACGGAGTAACACCATGGATACAAAAAATACGATCATCATCCCGCTGCTTCCGTTGCGGGGATTGGTGGTTTTCCCGAATATGATTTTGCATTTTGATGTGGCGCGTGATCGTTCGATCAAAGCACTCGACGCGGCAATGTCCGCCGATCAGTGTATTTTTTTGACGACACAAAAGGATATTCGCGTTGACGCACCCACGGGTAACGATGTATATCGTGTCGGAACGGTCGCAAAGATCCGCCAGATCCTGCGTCTTCCGAATGATGGGATGCGGGTGTTGACCGAAGGACTTTACCGTGCCGAAATGATCTCTTGCGCCGAAGACGGCGAGTATGCGTCGGCAACCGTCTGCGAACTGACCGAAAAAGAGGCGAACATTAACTCCGTACAGAATGCGGCTCTCCTTCGCAGGGCGGAGGAGGACTTTACCGAATATGCAGCCAGTTCGCCGAAACTTGCCCCGGAAGTGCTTTTGAGCGTTGCCGCAGCACGCGGACTCGGATCTATGGCGGATGCGATCGCACAGGCACTCCCGGTACATTTTGAACAGAAGCAGGGGATTCTGTCCGAAATGAATCAGGTGCGGCGTCTGCGTGGGGCGGTTGCTATTCTCGAACGTGAAACGAGCGTGCTTCACTATGAAATGGATCTTCAACAAAAGACCAATGATCATATGGAAAAACAGCAGCACGACTATTATTTGCGCGAACAGATGAGTGTCATTCGCACGGAACTCGGCGAAGGCGAGGATGTGATCGCCGAATCCGACGAATATAAAGCCAAAATCCGCGACCTTCATCTTTCGGAAGACAATGAAGTGAAACTGCTCAAAGAGGCTGAGCGTCTTGCGTCAATGCAGTTCGGATCGGCGGAAGCGGGCGTGATCCGCGCCTATCTCGACCACTGCATTGAACTTCCGTGGAATTCGTTTACGCAGGATCGCATTGATATTGACACGGCAAGAAAAATGCTTGACGCCGATCATTTCGGGTTGAAAAAAGTAAAACAACGCATTTTGGAATTTCTTTCCGTGAAAAAACTTGCCCCTGAAATGAAGGGACAGGTGCTTTGCCTTGTAGGACCTCCGGGCGTCGGCAAAACTTCCATCGCACTGTCCATCGGTCGTGCGATGGGGCGAAAGACCGCACGTCTGTCGCTTGGCGGTGTGCGTGATGAAGCCGATATTCGCGGACATCGTAAGACCTATATCGGGGCAATGCCGGGACGCATTATGAATGCGATTGCGCAATCCCATTCATCAAATCCCGTGCTGATTCTTGATGAGATCGACAAGATGGCGTCGGATTTCCGCGGAGCTCCCGCATCCGCGCTTTTGGAAGTTTTCGATTCCGAGCAGAACAAGGCGTTCCGCGACCATTTTATCGAACTCCCTTTTGACCTTTCCGATGTACTTTTTATCACGACGGCAAACGATTTGAAAACCATTCCGCGTCCTTTGCTTGACCGTATGGATGTCATCGAACTTCCGACCTACACGGATATGGAAAAACTTGCTATTGCGAAGGATTATTTGGTGAAAAAACAACTTCCGCGCCACGGTCTAAACGGCAGAAATCTGCGCTTCACCGACGACGGAATTTGTGCAATTATTTCCGGCTATACCCGTGAATCGGGCGTGCGTCAACTGGAACGAGAAATTGCCGCAATCTGCCGAAAGACGGCGATGCAGATCGCCGAGGACGGAAAAAAATCACATCTGATTTCCGAAAATAATCTGACCGAGTATCTCGGTAATGTGAAATTCATCCCCGAAGAAAAGCCTTTGGGATACGAAATCGGCATTATCAACGGACTTGCATATACCAGTGTCGGGGGCGAACTCCTTCCGATCGAGGCTGCGGTAATGCCCGGTACGGGGAAGGTCGAGATGACCGGCAGTCTTGGCGATGTGATGAAGGAATCAATTGCGGCGGCAATGACTTTCGTGCGCTCGAAATGTCTGAAATACGGCATTGCAGAGGATTTTTACAAGACGAAGGACATCCACCTTCACTTCCCGGAAAGCGCCGTTCCGAAGGACGGTCCGAGTGCGGGTGTGGGTATTGTGTGTGCAATCGTTTCCGCACTTAGCGGCGCACCGGCAAGACGCGATATTGCCATGACAGGTGAGGTTTCCATCCGCGGCAAGGTCACCGCGATTGGGGGCTTGAGCGAAAAGAGCATGGGCGCGCTTCGCGCAGGTGTCACAACGATCATTATTCCGAAGGACAACGAACGCGATCTTTCGGAAATCGATCCCGAAGTCACGGGGCAGATTCGGTATATTCCGGTCGGGAGTGCGGAGGAAGCCATTGAACTAACGCTTGATCTGACATCGATCGCGACCGAAAAAAAGCCCGCGGTGTCGCACCATATCCCGGCGACGGAATCTGCGTCGATGATCACCGTGAGTTGAGGTGGCAAATGCTGAATTTTAACGATTGCGTGTTTCTTCGTTCCGCGGCTGATACAAAAAGCGTACCCGATGACGGTCGTCCGCAAATTGTTTTTGCCGGTCGTTCCAATGTCGGTAAAAGTTCCGTGATCAACTGTATCACCGCCAGAAAAAATCTAGCAAGAGTCGGGCAGACGCCCGGTAAGACCGCACAGATCAATTTGTTCACGCTTGCAAAAAAGTTTTATCTTGTCGATCTTCCGGGTTACGGATATGCGAAGGTATCAAAGCAGGAACGTGACCGTTGGGCAAACCTGATCGAAGGGTATTTTGCATCCGAACGTAATATCGCGCTCGGCGTACTTATCGTCGATAGCCGTCATTCTCCGACGGATGACGATACAATGATGAAGGATTATTTTGAAAACGCGGGCATTCCGTTTGTTGTTGTTGCCAATAAAGCCGACAAACTCAACAAGACCGAACAAAAAGCCGCACCGGCAATGGTGGCGGATGCGTTGGAGATCGAGTCGGACAATGTGGCGTTGTTTTCGGCAGAAAAAGGATTAGGGCGTGAAGCACTCATTCGTGTGATCGCGGATGCTTTGGAGACAGGAAAATGAAATATGTTCGCTACCAATGGAATGATCGGACGTTTTGGGGCGTTTTGGAAGGTGAAACGATTATCGTTCTCGATGCGGCACCGTATCGGGGCGGGAAGTCGACTGGGTCTCGGTTGAGCCTTGAAAATGTGCGTCTGCTTGCGCCTTCTGAACCTTCGAAAATCGTCTGTGTCGGAAAGAATTATTTGGAGCATACCGCCGAAATGCACGAGGAAGTCCCCAAAGTCCCGTGTCTTTTCATCAAGCCGTCCACCTGCGTTAACGCTCCGTTCGGTGATGTGGAATATCCGCGGGGATCGAAAAGGATGGATTACGAGGGCGAACTTGCTGTTGTGATCGGGAAACTTGCAAAATCCGTTTGTGCCGAGAATGCGGCGGATTATATTTTGGGCTATACGATCCTCAACGATGTAACCGCCCGTGATATTCAAAAAAGCGAGGGACAGTGGACGAGGGGAAAGGGGTTTGACGGCTTCGCTCCCTTTGGACCGATCGTTACCGACGAGATCAATCCCGAACGTGTGCGTATTCGCAGTTACCTCAACGGCGAAAAGCGTCAGGACGGATCGGCAGGGGACGCGATCTTCAAAATCCCTTATTTGATCGAATTTATCACGCAGTCGATGACGCTTTTGCCGGGGGATGTCGTTTCGACCGGGACGCCCGCAGGTATCGGTTCAATGATGCCGGGTGACTTGATCGAGGTCGATATCGACGGCATCGGCAGGATCGCAAATCGAATTATTCCGACGAAAAATTTTTGAAATTTTTGAAATTGGGTATTGACTTTTTTCAAAATTGTGATATAATTTATAACTGTTGAGTGACAAAATCCTCAACAGAATATGGACGATTAGCTCAGTTGGCTAGAGCATCCGCTTGACGTGCGGAGGGTCAGCGGTTCAAGTCCGTTATCGTCCACCAAACCGTATCTTTCGAGATACGGTTTTTTTATTATAAATAGCCCGTTGAGCCGAAAACTCAACGGGTTTTATCATTTTTGTATTATTTGTTTTTTATTACCTCGATGTTTCCCGAACTGGTTTCGATCTCGATTTCTGCCGTTCCGGCACCATGGATATGGTGATCATGCTTTGTGACGAGGGCAAAATCACTGGTAAATCCGCCGCTATTTGTTTCAATTTCCGCATTAAAATCGAGACAATCGGGGAGGTGCAGGCTGACATTTCCCGAAGATGACTCAAGGTCGGCGTACTTTAAGGTGTCGGTAACGGTCAAACCGATCTCGGCGGATGAGGTTGAACAATTGATTTCACCGACGGTCTTTGCATGGGTACTGACATCGCCGGACGAAGTTGAGGCGTCGAATTTATCGACAGAGGCGAGAATTGTCGTAATTTTTCCGGAGGAGGAGGATAGTTTGACTTCTTCGCAAATGCCGTTTTGCGTCAGGTCAATGTCGCCGGAAGACGAACTCCCGTTGATTTCATCCGCTTCTGCGACAAGCCGTAATTTGCCGGAAGACGAGGAAAAGTTGAGATGCTTTGCGGTGACTGCGGCGTCCAAATCGCCGGAGGAAGTGGAAAGAGTCACCTGATCCGCCGAAAGTAAATCGGCGTGGATATCTGCGGCAGACGAGGAAAGGTCAATGATCTTGCCTATGAAATCCTTCGGAAGTGTGATTGTCAGATCTTTTTTGAGATTTTTTACGGTAAAGATATTTTTGCCGACGTATGAGATATGAAGCGTCTTGTCTTCGATCCACCAACTCATGGATGTTTTTTCGGTGAGTTCGGAATCGGAAACCTCGGCAATCGAGATTCGGTTGGTGTCGGAGGAAATGACATTGATGCTTCCGTCCGACCAATCGACGATCAGCGAGGTAACGGAGGAGTCGATGATAGCGTCACCAACGGAATACGACTTCGTAATTTCCGGCAAAACAATGACTTTGCAGGCGGAAAGAGGGATAATCAGCAGGACGAGGGTGAGAAATGTGGCAGTTATTTTTCGCATGAGTTGACCTTCTTTCGAATGTAATAAATGATTGTGAACACAGCGGCGAGAACAACTCCGACGATGAGTGCGGGGGGATAGAGATCACCTGCAAGATGATCGATATCCCATGAAATACGTGTGTCGGTCGGCATTGAAAGGAATAATTCGAAAACGCCGTTGAAGATCGGGACAAGGAAAAACACGAACAGTCCTAAAATCAAACTGACGAATGCGGCACGGATCCATTCACTCCACGGAAGATAACGTATAACCGCAAATATACCCCATACAAGAACGAGAAACGGAAAAGAAATGATCATTGCGATCGGGAAAAATCCGAATCCGGTCTGAAACGCGATGGCAAGATACATCATCACAAGCAAAACGGTATCAACCGTCATGACAAAAAGTGCCTTATTTCGCTTCAAAATACCGTTGAGTGACTCATACCGAACAACAATCGGTAGTAGAACAAGCGATATTCCGAATAAAGATGCCGAGGAAGCGACGAAAAACCAATCGCCCCCGGTGTAGATCGCACAGACGGCGAAAAGCAGGATCAAACATCCCGTAGATGAGGTGATGGTCGCAAAAAGACGGTGTTTCGTCAACATCAGTGGAACGACGATCAGTGATCCGGCAAGCATCAAGGCGGCAAGCACGATAAAAAACCAATCGAGTACCGCACCGACCGCCAAATTGACGATCAGGCAGACGAGTATGGGTAGGGTGAAGATCCCCGCAAAAACGGCGCCGACCGTGAAAGATTTTCGACGAAATAACTTCTTTTGTCCGGTGATGACATTCGCCTTTTGCTGATCGAACAAGCCGTCGGTTTCGGTGCTTTTCAGGTTTTGCAACAGTGATCGACAACCTTCACATTCGGAAAGGTGGGATTCGACGAGGGATTTACTGTCTTCACTGCAAACCCCGTCGAGGTAAAGCGGCAGCAGGTCGGCAATAACATTGCATTGTTTCATTGAATTATTCAGCCATCCTTTCTTTTATTTTCAGTCTGGCACGGTGGAATGTGACGCGTGCCCATGATTCGGTTTTTCCGAAGATGGTACCGATCTCACGGAAACTGAGTTCACCGAACACGCGCAATTCAAATACCTCACGGAAAGGTTCATCCAATCGGTGAAGCGCCATGTGAATTCGAAAGGCGAGGTCACGGTCGACTTCATCCGATTCGATGTGGATATCGGCGGATTGTGTTTCGGGTAATTCCGTATGACGGGCAAGCCGCCTCTTTTCATCCAAAAACAGATTTTTGCCGATCGCACAGAGCCATGTCAGTTCCTCGGATTCCGAACGAAACGCAGACTTTGCGGTAAAGGCTTTGTAAAATGTTTCTTGCGTCAACTCCTGAGCAAGATCATCGTTTTTTGTCAGTGTGACGAGATAGGAATACACGCGCATATAGTAGACCTGCATGAGTTTTTCGCAAAGTTTTTGATCCAAAGTCTCACCGCCTTTCGTTTTGATTCGTGGGTTAGACGGAGAAAAATCCGTTTCGTTACAGTTTTTTTTAAAAAGATTTGATCGAGATGAAGTATAATTTTTATAATCTATTATATCAAATGACGGAGGAAAAACAACGGATTATTTCGACTGAAATTGATTAAAGAAAAATTATTATCGAAAAACAATAAAAAACTATTGCAATTCGAAAAACCGTGTGATATACTAGCCTCATCGAAACGGAGGAATAAAAATGTGGAACAAAGATAAAAGTCTGGCACTCTCCTATATCATCACGATCGTTGTGTTTGCGGCGACGGTTGCGGCATTGGGGTTTATCCCGAGTATATTGAAATGGTATTTCGATGAATCGGGACGCGAACAAAACATTGCGGTATGGCTTTATATCGCATTTTACGGTGCGGATTTGTTTGCAATGACGGCGATCGGATGTCTGTGGGCGGTTTTGGGCAATATCCGCAAGGGTGAGATTTTTGTCGCCGCCAATGTGAAACTCATCCGATTGATCTCGTGGTGTTCGTTTGGGGTTGCAATCGCATTTGCACCTGCGACGAGATTTTATTTGACCGCGATCATCGTTTTTGCGGCTGCGGCGTTTTTCGGGTTAACGCTTCGCGTTCTTAAAAACGTGATTGAAAAGGCGGTCGAAATCCGCGAA
Source organism: Clostridiales bacterium UBA1758 (assembly GCA_002315595.1). Classification (GTDB taxonomy): domain Bacteria; phylum Bacillota; class Clostridia; order Oscillospirales; family UBA1758; genus UBA1758. The sequence goes on from DCHG01000019.1 coordinate 50,323, forward strand.
GAAAACGACGCAACGATTTGAGGGTGAAAAAATGCCGATTATAGTGAATGTCGATGTTATGCTCGCCAAACGAAAGATGAGTTCGGGCGAACTTGCCGAAAGAATTGGGATCACACCCGCCAATCTTTCGATTTTGAAAAACAACAAAGCAAAAGCAATTCGCTTTTCAACATTGGAAGCCATTTGCCGCGAGTTGAATTGCAACCCCGGCGATATCCTTGAATATGTGAATGATACGGAGGGTATTATATGAATGAATTTGAAACCGGTAAGTCTGCCGAAAACACCGCGGAGTGCCTGACCGATCAATCGAAATATGACCGCGCCGATGTTATCATGGCGTTTGCGGCTCTCTTGTTTGGAGTGTTCGTTGCCGTGGGAAAGCCGGTGCAGTATCTCGGCATCACTATGACGATATGTTGCATTGTTTTTCTTGCTGCGTTACTTGTTTATTTGAAAGCAGTCGGTCGGTCTATCGACGGAGGGACAAAAGCCTGTATCGCGCTTTGCGCCGTCGACAGTCTGCCGTTTGTTCTATTTGAAAACGATGTGCTGAAAGCACTGAATTTGTTGTTTTTTGCGATCACCGCGACTTATCTTGTCCGTCGTGCGTTCGGTAAACCGAAAAAGACATGGCTCGGGACAATGCCTGCGGCGATCGGTGGCGCCGTCGTCAACTTGCAGGCGATGTTTGCGTCCGTTTTCAGCCGTGTCCGCGGTGAAAAGAAAAAAAGCACGCTGACCGCGCTTGCCGGATTGGCGGTTGCGTTGCCGGTATTTGCAATCGTCGCTTCGCTTTTGATTTCTTCCGATGACGCGTTTGGTTGGCTTGTCGGATCAGCCGCGGAATGGCTGATAAACGCGGAAGTTCTTTTCCGAACTGTTTTTGCCGTGATGGTTGCGTCGGTAATCGCAAGTATGATGTATTCGTCGCGTATGCGTTCGATCACGCAGGAAAACGATTTGTCCGAGGTCAAAGGACTGGCACCCGAGCGTGCGGCAGTCTGGATGATGATCCCGTTTGTAGGGCTGTATTTTGTCTATTTTGCCACGCAATTGCTTTATTTTTCCGGCAAAGTATCGGGTGAATGGGGCGGTACGACGCCCGCCGAATATGCACGAAACGGCTTTTTTGAACTTTGTGCGGTTGTTGTCATCAATTTCTGCGTAATTGCGGGATCTTGGCTTTGCGCCAAAAAAGAGGAACGCGAAAAACGCGGACTTCGTGTGATGTATCTGCTTATCGGCATTGCAACGACGGCACTGATCATTTTGGCAATGTGTAAAATGGTCATGTATGTGGATATTTTCGGCTTAACGCAACTTCGTTTGTATGTGATGTGGTTTTTAGTGTTTCTTTTCTGTATCTGCATATTCGCACTTTTGAAATTCGTCAACCGCGGTTTTTTGATCCTGCGTGCGGTTACGGTCACGGGAATTGTGATGTTTTTGTTATTGCAGTTCGGTTGTACCGACCGACTTATCGCCGAATACAATGTTTACGCGTATGATAACGGTTGGATTGCCACGCTTGATGTGGGTGCAATTTGTGAAACATCCTCTGCGGCAATGCCGGTCGCAAACAGATTGGATGATGAAAAACTTGACGAAGGACAAAAGGAAATCATTGATTATTATAACGCGTCCTATTTCCAATACGAGCAGAATTGGAGAGATTTTAACATCGAAGACGCGTTTGCAAGACAGAACTTCGTCAATTCGAAGCATTGATTTTGACAAACAGTGATGCTATAATGTAATAGAATAAATATAAATGTATTCGGAATTGAGTGGGGATAATTTCTCTCCACTCTATTTCCGATATTCGGACAAGCAACACACGGAGGAAAACAATGCTTGAATTAAGAAATGTTTCGTTTGAGGTCGAGGATGCGGGCGTCACCAACGAGATCCTGCACAATGTCAACCTCACGATGGAAGACGGGAAGTTTCTCGTCATTACGGGGCCGAACGGTGGCGGTAAGTCGACGATCGCAAGACTGATCATGGGCATTGCCAAGCCGACCTCGGGAAAGATCCTCTTTGACGGAACGGATATAACGGATCTTTCGATCACCGAACGCGCCCGTCTCGGAATCGGCTACGCCTTCCAGCAACCGCCGAGATTTAAGGGATTGACGATCCGTCGGATGCTCAGCCTTGCAGCAGGATCCGAATTGCCGGAGGATGAATGTTGCGCGTATTTGACCAATGTCGGTCTTTGCTCGCGTGATTACCTCAACCGTGAGGTGGACTCGTCGCTTTCCGGTGGTGAAGTCAAAAGAATCGAGATCGCTTCCCTGATGGCGCGTAAACTGCGCCTTGCGATCTATGATGAGCCGGAGGCGGGAATCGACCTTTGGAGTTTTGCAATGCTTGTCGAATCCTTTAAATCTATCAGCAAAAACCGTCACGACAGTGTGATGATCATTTCGCACCAGGAACGAATCATGCAACTCGCCGACGAAATCGCCATCATTGCCGACGGCGGCGTCAAAGAAATCGGTCCGAAAGATGTCATTTTCCCGAAGTTGATGGGACAACTCGGTGAGGATTGCAATTTCAGAAAGGCGGGTGCCATCAATGGATAAGATCGATCGCGATCTTCTTGCTTCGATCGCCGACCTCCATGAGGTGCCGATCGGTGCTTATAATTTCCGCAAAAACGGGGAAGGTGTGACGAGAAATTCCACCGAACACATCATCATCACGCCGAAAAAGGACAAGGCGGGAATTGATATTGAAATCAAACCCGGCACCAAAAACGAAAGCCTGCACATCCCTGTCATCGTGACCGAAACGGGACTGCACGACCTTGTTTACAATGATTTTTATGTCGGTGAAGAAGCCGATGTCGTCATCGTCGCAGGGTGCGGCATCTCCAACTGCGGCTCGCAGGAAACCGGGCATGACGGAATTCATTCCTTCCATATCGGCAAAAACGCTCATGTCAAATATGTTGAAAAGCATTATGGTGAAGGCACGGGTACGGGTGCACGCGTTCTCAATCCGACCACGGAAGTTGAATTGGACGAAGGCGCGGTATGCGAAATGGAAATGGTGCAGATCCGAGGGGTGTCTTCCACAAAACGCGATACCATTGCAAAACTCGGTAAAAATGCCAAACTAATCATCACCGAACGGTTGATGACGCACGACGATCAGTCCGCAACCTCCGATATGCGTTGCGAACTCAACGGCGAAGGTTCATCGGTGCAAATCATTTCCCGTTCCGTGGCAAAGGATCGCTCGACGCAGGTGTTTCACCCGATCGCCGTCGGAAACGCGAATTGCCACGCCCATATACAGTGTGACTCCATTATTATGGATCGGGCTCATGTCAGTTCCGTGCCTGAAATTGCGGCAAATCATTCTGAGGCGCAGATCATTCACGAAGCCGCGATCGGTCGAATTAACAACGATCAGTTGATCAAATTGCAGACGCTGGGACTCGATGAGGCGCAGGCGGAAGAAATTATTATCCAGGGCTTTTTGAAATAAGGTGTTTTTATGTTCCACGGTTTTGTCAAAGTTGCGGCAGTCAGCCCCAAACTTCGGGTTGCGGATTGCACTTTTAATTCGGAAAAAATCATTGATTGCTTGAAATCCACCGCAAATGCGGGTGCAAAAGTTGTCGTTTTCCCGGAACTTTCTGTTACGGGTGCGACTTCCGGCGACCTTTTCGGGCAGAATACATTGATCGACGCGGCAAGCCGATCCATTGAAAAGATTGTTCAAGCGACGAAAAGCCTCGACCTCATCGCCTTTGTCGGGGCTCCGATTGCCGTCGGATGCCGGCTTTATAATTCCGCCGTTGTGATCTCGCACGGCGAGATTTTGGGCGTCGTGCCGAAAACAGTCGTCTTTGATTGCGATGGAAATTCACAGATGCGTTGGTTTTCGTCGGCTCCGAAGGAAAACGGGTTTGCGGTACTGAATGAAAAAAAGGTTCCGTTCGGGACAAAACTGATCTTCCGCTGTGCCGAAATGTCCGATCTTTCGATCGCCGCGGAAATTTCCAATGACCTTTTTGCACCGATCGCCACAAGCACAGTCCATTGTCTTGCGGGTGCGAATGTCATCGTCAACCTTGCCGCTACGGCGGAAACCGTCGGACAGGATGAGTATCGTAGGCAGATCATTGGGGCACATTCCGCACGCAATATTTGCGCATACATTTATGCGGATGCGGGAACGGGTGAATCCACGACGGATATGGTCTTTGCGGGACATGATCTGATTTTTGAAAGCGGCAGGCTCTTAACCGAATCTGATCCGTTTGACGATTGTGTGGCAATGACCGAAATCGACGTCGATTTCATCACCTCCGAACGCAGAAAAAAACCAACACTTTGCGTCGATACTCCCACGTATGAGGAGATCGCGTTTCATCTTGAAATGGTGAAAACCGCGCTGACGAGGTTTGTATCGCCGATGCCGTTCATCCCGAATACGCATGATGAACAGGTCAAAAATGCAGAAAAAATACTGAATATTCAGGCGCACGGTCTTGCCAAACGATTTGCACACGCACACGCGGGCAAATGCGTCGTCGGCATTTCCGGCGGGCTGGATTCGACGCTGGCACTCATTGTATCCGCAAGGGCGATGGATCTGCTCGG